>CAJQSE010000050.1 GCA_905612485.1 uncultured Candidatus Nitrosopumilus sp. | reverse complement strand
GTCATCAAAATTTGGATTTTCTAAAAATAGTTAATTTTTCCTTAATTATGTATGAATTTAGAAAAATAAAATAATAAAAAGAAATTAAAAATTGTAGAACTAATCTAATCGATTAATTCAGTCCAACCTTTAACGAAGACTGAGTCTTTGTGGAGTGGAACTGGTTGTCCAACAGTAAAGTCCATTGGTCTCATCCAAAAGATTGCTTTTGTTGGGCATACACCTATGCATGCACCATCAGTAATACATCTCTCTGGGTAGAAAACAAATGCTTTACCTCTCTTCCAGCCTTCGACTGGTTTTACTCTAAGGACATCTGGACCAAGTGTTGTACAGATTTCGACACATAGTGCGCATCCGATACACATTTGTTCACTGATGTCTGGAAGTATTGCTACTGGCATTATAAAATTAAATCATGATTTGAGGTTAATATAATTTTCTTAAGTTCATGTTGTTATAACGCTGTTTCAAATTTAATAACGGCGTTTAAAATTAGATCGCTTGAAAATTTTCCTTTCATCATTTAGCTATAATTCTAATTTTAAGATCATTTTGAATTTTTTTGAGGAAATAAACTCCTGTTTTAGCTGATTTCAAAATATGTTTTCCTCCATAAAATAAAATTTCACGAGCAGATAAAATTGAATCCTGTTCTACATTAAGAACCATAATACTATCAGCATCAAGGGATACAGTATTTGCAATATCTTCAGCAATAATTTTTCCATTTGGAGCAGAAATACTTGTTCTGTGTTCTTGAATTTGAAAAATTCCAACTCTTCCTTCTTTATCTTCAACTCTATACTTTCTACCATAAATATTACCAACAACAACATTACCATTATCTACAATAATTTTAGCACCATTTTCAATTTTATACTTATTTTCTAATGGATTAATAAATTTGAAATCCCCTTTGGTAAGATGAATATTACTTTTAAATTCCTGTGTCCAAGAAGGACTAGTAATACTTCCTTGCATGATTATTGGACCATCATAAGTTAAACTTCCAGCCATAAAATTTCCTTTAATAGATAAAGTACCAGTTGCTTTTCGTTCTAATTCAATTTCACCGAGAGTTTTTGAACCAAATAATCTTGTTGCTGTAGAATTTGATTGATTTAATGCAGTTACCCATTTTTCAGCATTTTTCATTTCTTTAGATAATTCTTGTCCTAAAATCTGATTTTTTCTTCTAACATCTTCTTCACTTTCATCAGAATAAACCCTAGAATTTTTAATTTTTTCAAGATCTGTATCAGGATATTTTTTACCAATCTTTAGATCATCATATGCCTGTTTAATTTTAATAAATTGTTCATTTTCCCCACCTCGATCAGAATGAAATTGTAAAGCTAATCTTCTAAATGCATCCCGAATTTCTTTCTCTGTTGTCCCTTCCACAATTCCTAAAATATCATAATTAGATTCTACCATTTTTTTATCAACCTAGTTAGGATCAGTACTCATTTTCCTATACTTGTAGTTTATTACATTACAAGATATCAATGATTTGGAAAATTCTATCAAAATTACTCATAAAGTTAATTTTTCCTTGTTTTAAGTAAAGCAATTACGGCTATGATAATACCAGTTATGCATCAGCATACATTGAAACTTCCCAAGCTGTGGGAGTTTGTGCAAATGCAATATATTCTTTATATTTTAATTCAGAATATACTTCCAGAAAATCAGTTGTAAAAACTTCTTCTAAAAAGTTAGAATCACTACCAAGAGAATCCAATGAACCTTTCAATGAAACTGGTAAAGAACCAATATTATATTCTCTCTTCTTTTCTAAAGAAAGTTTGTAAACATTTTCTTCAATAGGATCACCTGGATCAATTTTATTTTTGATTCCATCTAATCCTGCTAAAAGTAATGCAGCTTCTAAAAGATAGATATTTGCAGTAGGATCAGGTACACGGTATTCTATTCTTTTACTTTTTTCTTGATTTCTATTATACATTGGAATTCTAATTGCAGTAGAACGATTTGCTAATCCCCAACAAACATTCACTGGTGCTTCAAATCCAGGAACAAGACGTTTGTAAGAATTAGTTGTAGGATTGGAAATTGCACATAATGCTGATGCATGACTTAGAATTCCTCCAACATAATATCTACCAATTTGACTCAATTGTGCAACTTCATCATTATGATCATACATTACATTAGAATTTTCTTTCCATAAGCTCTGATGTGTATGCATAGCTGATGCATTATCACCAAAGATTGGTTTTGGCATAAAAGTTGCTACTTTATTTTTTCTTTTAGCTTTTACTTTAACTAAATTTTTAACTGCAATTACATTATCTGCCATAGTAATCATCTCATCATAAACTAAATTAATTTCACATTGACCAGAAGTTGCTACTTCATGATGTTCAGCTTCAATTTTTATTCCAAAATAATTATACAAATCTTCACATACATCTTTTCTAAATCCTGCAAGTGTATCTTTTGGTTGTGATGGATAATATCCCTCTTTGAAATTTATTGCTGTACTAACATTTCCTTTAGACCATGGTGATTCTTTAGAGTCAATTGAATAGCCAGAACCGCCACCAGAATGAGTTGCAGCATAAGGTGACGGATAAACATTGATTGAATCAAAGACAAAAAATTCGATTTCAGGTCCCCAATTAGTATGAGTAAATCCAAATTCGCCAAGTTTTTCAGATGCTTTCTGTGCAATTCCTCTAGAATCTCTACTATAGCGTGATTCCTTTTTTGTGCTACCATCATATAGATCACAGAAGATACGTGCATTTTTTCTATGTCCTGGATCATAATCATTAGGTAAAATTTTAAATGAATTTGGATCAGGCATTAAAATCATATCAGAATTATTTACAGATTTAAATCCAACAATTGAACTTGCATCTAATTTTTCAAGACCATTTACAAAACTATTTTCATCAATTGCATAACTTGGCATTCCAACATTATGAAGTTCACCAAAAATATCTACAAACCAAAAATCAATGAAAGAGATGTTTTCATCTTGAATAGTTTGTAAAACTTGTTTAGAATCCAATTACTAGTCTTAAGAAATTATTTTACTAATGTTATCTAGTAAGATAGAATTGGCAAGAAAGTCAGGTAAAATTTAGGATAAAATAATCTCCAATTAAATTAATTTTTTTGAAAACTTCTCATTCCTTCCTCAAAGAAGAATTTTTCAGCAAATGCTGGTTTTAAGTCATCTAACCAAATTGCATTTTCGTCATATTTAGCAAAAAATGGAATTTCTACCCAATCAGGATTTCTACCTTGTAAAAATCTTAAAACGATTACTTTTTCATTATTCACATTTGCAGTTCCAATTACATGGACTTTACCGGGAGTTGCAGACATGCTTGGCCCACGAACAGTTCTAGCTAATCCACTAACTGAAGAATATGCTTTCCTGAAAATTTCATGTGCTTTAATTAAAGAAATTCCAAAGTAGTGTTGTGCACCTGTATCCCTAACTACAAACATGTAGTATGGAATACAACCTAATTCAACTTGTTTAGTCCACATTTTAGCCCACATTTCTGCATCATCATTGATATGTGTTAAAAGAGGTGATTGAGTTCGAATTTGTGCGCCTGTTTTTCTCACTTCCTTTATTGCATCTTTTACAGCATCTGTTGATAATTCATTTAGATGATTAAAGTGAGCCATAAATGCAAGATGTAAACCACCATCAGTTATTTTTTTAAAAATTTGTAACATTTCTTGAGAATCTGAATCTGTTAAAAATTTGTAAGGCCAATATGCAAGTGCTTTTGTTCCAATTCTAATAGTTTTAAGATTTGGAAGATCTGCTTCAATTAAAGTGTCAATATATTTTGAGAAAATTTTTGCTTTCATAATCATTGGATCACCACCAGTAAATAATACATCAGTAATCTCAGGATGTTCTTTAAGATACTGAACTAGTTGTTCACCTTCTTTCATTGCAAATTTCATTTCATCCATACCAACAAATTGTGGCCATCTAAAACAAAAACTACAATATGCATGGCAAGTTTGACTTTGACTAGGAAAGAAAAGACAAGTTTCTTTGTACTTGTGTTGCATTCCATATAATTTGGTTCCATCCTTTAATGTTGGAACGTTAAGTTCCATTTGACCTGCAGGATGTGGATTTAATTGTAAACGAATTTCATTTGCAATAGTTGCAATTTCTTTTTTATCAGCATTATTTTTTAATGCAGCAGCCATTTTTTTATAATGTTCAGGTTTCAACATTCCTTTTTGAGGAAA
>CAJQSE010000049.1 GCA_905612485.1 uncultured Candidatus Nitrosopumilus sp. | reverse complement strand
ATCATAAGGATAACGTTATAAAATGTTGTCTGTAACAAATGAATTTAAAATTACACAAATAGTAGATAACGGTCAAATAATTCAACTAACATTAATTGAAAATGTTTCCACAGAACCAATTTCACAAAAACAAATGATTATAGAAAATGTTTCTAAAAAATTAGATTCAGAAACAAAAGAACAGGTAATGCCATTGTTAGAAGCAATTTTACAAGCACAACCAACTGTAAATATTAAATCATATCAACAAACACAAATTACAATAGCAATGCCAAAATCAAGATATGATGGTATGGGTAGACCACAAGTAGGCAGTATAATAGATGTAGACTTAAAAATAATCTAAAGTGTTGAATTTACTTCATCTAAAGTATGCAATGCCAAGGAACAAGTAAAATTTTTACAAATAAAAACAGATGTTTTATCCTCAAAAGATTTTCCAGCAAAGAAAGGATATTTTGAGAGAGTTTTTAATTGATCAGGATTTTGAATAGTTATCATAAAAGAATTAGGTAAATAATTTTTAAATAAAGAATTACAAAGTTCAGAATTTTCAGAATTTATAATAGTAATTTCAGTAGGTTTTTCCAAATACAAACAAATAGTATTTAGTAAATATCCAAATCCAAAAGGGTTTTCAGCAGCAGTTTGTGCCTGTGATTCCATAATTTTCATTGAAATATCAAGGAAAGATTGTTCTTGAGATAAATGATATAATCTTAGCATAAAAAAAGATGAAACAGAATTTCCAGAAGGTAACGATAAATCATAATTACTCTTTGGACGAATAATTAATTTTTCATGATCATCAGAAGTCATAAAGAAACTATTATTTTCTGAATCCCAGAAATGATCAATTAAATGATGACCTAGTTTTAAGGCAAGTTCAAGATATTTAGAATTAGGTTCAATTTCAAATACATCCAATAACGCATTAACAAAATAAGAATAATCTTCAAGATAACCATCAATTTTGGATATTCCATTTTTATAAGTTCTCAATAAATTACCATTAACAAAAAGATTTTTTTCGATAAATGAAATACAATTTTTAGCAGCGTTAAGATATCGAATATTATTTGTTACACGATAGGCCTTTGCAAAAGCAGTTATCATTAATGAATTCCATGAAACTAAAACTTTATCATCCAAGCTAGGGGAAATTCTTTTTGATCGTGCTTCCAATAATTTTTTAGAACATGAATTTATAATTTCAAGTACTTTTTGTTCTGAAATTCCAAAATTAAATGCAATCGTAGAAACATTAAGATTATTACATAGAATGGTATTACCCTCCCAATTTCCACCATCAGTTACATCAAAATATAGACAAAAAACATCAGTATCATTTCCAAGAATTTCTTTAATTTCACTTTTAGTCCAAACATAAAATTTACCTTCTACACCTTCAGAATCTGCATCATATGCAGAATAGAAACCACCTTCAGAAGAGGTCATTTCACGTAAAACAAAGTCAAGTGTTTTTTGTAAAATATCAAGATAAAATGGATCATGTGTAATTTGATATGCCTCACAATAATTTACAGTCATGAGAGCATTGTCATAAAGCATTTTTTCAAAATGAGGAACTAACCATTTTGTATCAGTTGAATATCTATGGAATCCACCTCCAATTTGATCAAATATACCACCTTTTGCCATTTTGTTTAGAGTTTTTAATGCAAATTCATTGAATTTTGGCAAATTAGCCATCTTGGAATATCTAAACAAGAATGAAATGTTTGCAGCATTTGGAAATTTAGGAGCGGACCCAAATCCACCATATGTCGGATCACCTAATTGAAATAAATTCATTGCAGCCTCATCAAGTAAAGTTCGTTCTAATTTTGTAGGAATGGTAATTTTTTCTGTTTTATGTAATGCGTGAATAAAACTTTCTGCAGATTTTTCAATATCTTTTGGTTTTTCTTTCCATGCTTGTGCCAATTGTCTACATATACTTCCAAAACCAGGTCTACCATAGGAATCCAATACAGGAAAATAAGTTCCAACATAGAATGGTTTTTGATCAGGAGTAAGAAAAACACTCAAAGGCCAACCACCTTGACCAGTTGTAATTTGACAAGCCTTTTGATAAATATCATCTATATCAGGACGTTCTTCTCTGTCAACTTTTATGTTTACAAAATTTTCATTCATAAATTCAGCAACATCATTATTTTCAAATGATTCATGTGCCATCACATGACACCAATGACATGCACTATAGCCGACACTCAGAAAAATGGGTTTATTTTCATCTTTAGCTTTTTGTAATGCTTCATCATTCCACCCATACCAATTAACAGGATTTTCTGCATGTTGAAGTAAGTAAGGACTAGTTTCATGAATAAGGTTATTTTCAACCATTGTTGAATCATTACCAGATAGTCTATTTATACAAAGTAACTTCTTCCTTTCTTTCTTAATGAATAAGAGTTGAAAATTTAGCCTTAATCTCATTCCATTTGAAATATACAATAATCAAGATAGGAGATTTCAATAAAACCAATAGGATAAGGTAGTCAGTTAATTCCAACATCTCTACTACGGCTTCATTACACAAAAATGCTTATCTCAATAACCAATGATAGTATCCTCCAAGCGTGGGTTTGTCTCTATCAAACTTTATCCTAGCTTTACTCTTTTGCATTTTTAGATAGTTTTGAACAATCTTTAGAATTGCTTTTTCATCTTTAACTTTAGGATCACGTGTATGATTATACTCTACGAGTTTTTTGATAAAACCAATCTTGACGTAAATTGTGTAAAAACACCATCCCATTGCAAATTTAGCTTCTGGACTGAATCTATAACCATCCTTTTGATGAATCTGCTTTTCAAATTGGGAAAAAACTGTTTTTAGTGATTTTATATCGCCATCAAAGTCTTGTGAGGATATATAAAAAAGTGAAACCCAAGTCATAATTTTATTTGTAAAATACAGAATTTAAGGAATATTATAAAAAAATACACTACGCCTAATGTGGAATATCTTACAGGAAAAGATCTTTTTTAAAATCAGAAATAATTACCAAATTCCCTTACCTTCAGTTAATTCATAAATTCTAACATTGATTCTTTTAAGAAATTTTGTTTTTGTTTTATTAGCCTTTTTATCATGACTGTAATCCTTTTTTTCAAGTAGTTCTTGTAATCGGGCTAATTGTTCTAAAGATAATTTATCAAATTCATGTTTAGAAGACGAGAGTAAAGTTAGTAATTTTACTCGTTCACGATCTTCTGATGTAATATCAGTCATGTCTTAAATTAGATTATATTAAAAATAAATCTTATCTTAACTCACTATTTGAAGATTAAGTCAAAGTCAGTATGTTAAAATTGAATAAAAGAATGGTTGCCTTATGGAAAAAATGCGTGCAATGGTACTCTCAGAATGCGCTAAAATTGAAACAAATCCTTTGAAATCAACCAACATAGATAAACATCAAATTGAAAGACCAAATGAAATTTTACTGAAAATAGAAGCTTGTGGTGTTTGTCATTCACAACTTCATGGAATTGAAGGGGACTGGAAGAATATAGGAATTCCAGCATCATTACCAATTGTTCCAGGACATGAAGTTGTAGGAAAAATAATTGAGATAGGAAAAGATGTCACTAAATTTAAAATTGGAGATAGAGCAGGAATAACTCCATTGTTAGAAGCATGTAAAAAATGCCAATATTGTAATGAAGGAAAGGAGTATCTTTGTGAATCATCAAAAATCACAGGGGAGACATTGAAAGGAGGATACTCAGAATACATAACAGTTACAGAAGATTTTGCTACAAAAGTTCCAGATAGCATGAAATCAGAATATGCAGCACCATTATTTTGTGCAGGAATAACAGCATACAAAGCAGTAAAAGCTGCAGAGCCAAGTATAAATAAAAAAATAGGAATCTTTGGAATTGGGGGAGTAGGTCACATGGCAGTACAATTTGCCAAAATAGAAAAATGTAAAGTTGTTGCATTTTCAAGAACACAAAATCATCTGAATGTTGCAAAAAGATTAGGTGTAATGGATGCAATGATATTTTCTAAAAAGCAAGAAGAATTTCTAAATGAATTAAAACAAAAACATGGATTGTTAGATGCAGCAATTGTATTTGCTCCAGCAGACATTGTTACAGATACTGCAATAAAATCAGTAAAGAAAGGAGGAATCATCGTAATTGCAACAGTAGGTAAAAATCCTGAATTTAGTGCATTTGAAGAAAAAACAATTAGAGGTACATTGATAGGATCAACAAAAGATATGGAACAAGTAATCAAAATATGTGATGAAAATAATATTGAAGTGATTTATGAAACATTTCCTTTAGAAAAGGCAAATGAGGCATTACAAAAATTAAAAGATTCAAAAATAGAGGCACGTGCAGTTTTAATTCCATAGATTTAGAGGTAAAATAAGTAAATCAAAATGAATTGTAAAAGATGTCACCATACAGATGAAGTTCATATTCCAGATGAAAAAAGTAATTTAATGATAAAATTAGGAAAATGTAAAATTCCAACTTGCACATGTGTACAATTTATGAATCCAATTGAAGAGATTGATGAAGATTTATTATAACAATTCTCAGTATACTGATTTTTTTAGATTATTCCTAAATCGCTTAATTCTTTGTGTATTTCTGAATCAACCCTAGCACCGGAACCACATTTGCTACACATACCTGTTTCGTTTGGATCCTCAAACAGTTTTTTCTCACATTCTACACATTTGTTAATACCTTTTTTGAATCCCATACATTCTAGTATATTAGACGAGTTTTATGTATTTTGTATTAATCAAAATGTTGTTATAATAATTCATATATGAAAAAAAAATAGAACAATCATGGATAAACACAAACCATCAGATGAAATGATTAAAGATTTAGATAATTTATTATCAAAATTAAACGCTATGGAAATTGTTGCATCAGATGATCATCAAAAAAATTCAGTTAAAATTATGAGAGCATTAGTAGAGGGGCAAATGCATTCAATTAATGAATTTCAACATTTGAAAAAAGCAATAGATTTGGTAACCTTGCAATTATTTGATGTACAAAATAAAGTTAAGAATTAAGTCTAGTGTCACTTAGTCCACAACCAGTGCAACGATAAAGACTAGATTTTTTAAGAGTTTTTTCTAAATTCATTTCAGAACCACAACATGCGCAAATTATCTTTTCAGAATTTACATTATGTTCCTCTGTAACCCTTACAACATAATCAGATTTTGACTCCAGAATATCATCAGAATTACAATGGGGTTTGTATTGAGACAATATCTTTTGAATCACATTCATTCTTTTCTTGTTACTGGATTCAAACAATGGTAAAATTGCAAGATACAAAGATTGTTTAGATCCAGATTGTTCAAGCCAACATTGAAATTTTTTATGGGATGTAAAAAATGACTTATCGTCAGTTTTTTGACAATCACCAGCATAAAGGATAGCAAATTTATCCTTGTTTCTAGACAAAATCAGATAAACCAATTTTTCCATTGGAGGACCCCATTGAGATATAGGAATTGGTCCAAGAAACTCATATTGAAGAATTTGAATGCTCAATGAACATATTTCAAAGTACTTTCTTTTCTTTTTATCGGAAAAAAGAGTCTAGTGACAAGATCTAAAAGATAAATTCAGACTTGAAAAGATTAAATTCAGCCGTTATTGATTTCACGTAAATGAAAGATCCTAAAAATATGAGACAAGTAGGATATTCTATGATTTTAGTTTCAGCTAGTTTAGTAGCAGTTTTAGTGGTAGGATTACTAATAGGTGAAGACGTGTTATTTGCAGATAACATATCCAGAGACAAGACAGCCCATTTCAATGAGTGTAAAGCAAATGATTTCAAAACAGACGGTTGTGAGATATACTGGGATAGAATTAACAATAAAATTTCAGGAATATATGTAGATTTAGAAAAATAAACCTTAGACATAATTGACATAAATCTAAAAATTATTTTTTACATTATTAGCCTGATTTTGATAGATT
>CAJQSE010000048.1 GCA_905612485.1 uncultured Candidatus Nitrosopumilus sp. | reverse complement strand
AGTGAATTTAAAGTAAAAAAAGCCATAGGGATAGACAACAATTTCGAAAAAATTCAAAATGCACAAAAAAATATTGATGAGAAGAAAATTAATGCAAAAGTAATTCATCAAAACATAGAGGAATCAAATATATCAGATGCAACTGTGATTCTATTTTGGTTTACAGATGAAAATATCATAAATAAGATGATTAAAAAATTTGAGAAATTGAAACCCGAAACTAAAATAATAACAATATGGGGACCACTTCCAAATTGTCTTCCAGATAAAGTAAACTTTCCATATATTATTAATAAAGTACCATTCAAAAAAACAGAGAATTTACAAGAACAACTATTAGCAGTTTTCGGTGTAAAATGTGTAGATTTTGTTACTGCATGGGAATTTGCAGAAAGATATACTAAATCAATTTCAGGTTCTGAAATCAAAAACGATAGATTTCTAACAATCATACAGACATTAATTATTTGGATTAATGCAAAAGAATTAGGTGTTGTATGTACAGAAGAAATACCAGAATCAATTAAAACATACATTAGTATCATGAAAATGCATTTTGATATCGATTTTGAACATTTGTTAAAATGAAATAGGTGTAAGCCTTTTATTTTGTATATCTATAAAAAAATTATGGAAAGTAGATTAAACATCAATGTATCTGCGATAGATTATGATAAAACAAGTAAAGCATTAACACATCAACTTACACTTTTAGAAGAAATGGTTCATGGAAAAGAGGATTTTGTCATGACAGATTCAGAATTTGCATTTGGATGGCATTTTTTTGTATTAAGTGTAAACAGATCGTTAGTCCAAAAATTAGAATCAATGATGGGTGTAGATTTTCAAAAATTAAAGGGAAAAGGAACAGATAAAAAATTCCTCACATGGTTAACAAAAAATATTGAAAGTAAATCCCCCAGATTCAAAGTTGCTATTAAAGAAGAAATGGAATCAAGTAAGTTTGGAATATTTTAAAAATAGAGGGCCCTCGAGGGGAATCGAACTCCTGTCCGAGGATCCACAACCCTCTATACTAACCACTGTACTACGAGGGCCACTAAGAAATTAATTTTTTCAGCCAGTAATAATCTTTAAGATTTATCTATCGAAGAGAAAGAACAATCTAATCAATTAACCTCAAATCAATAATAAAAGATAGTTTTTTCAAAGTAATGATTTCAACATGTAAGTAACGATCGCTTTAAATTTGCAAACTCCGGGTATTTTTCACTATGAGACGAGGATTCATCACTAACAGACTACGTTCAGGAAAGAAACCACTAGAAGTACCTGTTGGGAAAAAAATAGAAACTATACAAGGTAATGAGTTTACATGGATAGATTTACAAAATGCAGATAGAGAAGATGTTGAAAAACTAGCTAAAAAGTACAATTTCAATGAATTAAACATAGAAGATTGTATGACAAAATTTGAACTTCCAAAACTGGATAGCTATGATGATCATTTCTTTGTAATTTTACATTTTCCTCCACTTGCACAAAAAATTGGAATATCAAAAAATAGTCAATTATCTATATTCATTGGAAAGGGTTTTCTAGTTACAGTGCATCAAGGAGATCTAAAACCATTAGTAGAATTAGTAAATACATGTAAATCAGATTTAGACCAAGAAAAGAAAAATAGATTATTAGGAGAATCATCAGGAGATTTACTTCACGAAATTATAGATGCTTTAGTAGATGATCTTTTACATACATCAAGAAAAATTATTGCAAATTTAGATGAAATGGAAGACAATGTTTTTGACGAATCAAAACCAGTTGCTAGAAGTATTGCATTACTTAGAAGAGAAATTAACAGATTAAGAAGAATATCAGTACCATTAAAGAGATTTGTGTTAGAAATTGCAAAAAATGTTAAAAGGTTTTCAGATAATTCAGATGATGAACTTGCATTATACTTTGATGATGTAATTGATCACATTGACAAAGTTATAGAGACATTAGAGGAATCAAGGGAAACTATGGAAATTTACAAAGATACAGATTTTGTATTAAGTAATGAGAAAACAAACAAAGTATTAGCTGTTCTAACTATGATTTTCACATTAGCTATTCCATCAACAGTGATTGGAACATTTTATGGAATGAATGTCAATCTACCAGGAGGAATTGGAGATAATTTAATGATTTTTGGTCCATTTACAACGTTTGTAGTTATAATTCTAGCATCTGTAATACCGGCAATTATTATGTTTGCGTATTTCAAAAAATTGGGTTGGATTAGTAGTTAGTAAAGTAATTTCTAAATTTTTTCATGTAGATTTACTTTAATTTTTGTTAAAGAACTATCACAAATTCTACTATAGGCAATATAAAAAATATCTTCTTCATAAAAAATTTAAAAAATTAATGTAATTTTATGTTGTTGATAATTATTAAAAAAATGAATGTTTCTATTGTATCATAAAAGAGAAAAATTATGATATATTGTTTTTAGGAGAAAATTATAGACATATCTTATAAAAGGTCTTGATAATTTTAGTAAAAACATGGTTAAAGTAAAAGTTAGAACAGGAAGAGGGACTGGAACTATAGAAGTAGATGTAGGCGATCTCAAGTTTTCTGGTGACGAATTTAAAAAAATTCAAGCTGATAGAAAGAAAGCTGCAGGAAATAGAACAGTTTCAACAGGTAGAGGTACTGGTAGAAGAAAACTTTCAGATACTCCAGAACCAAAAGCTAGACCTACTGCAAAAAGAACAAAACACATCAGGTAGAGTTACTGGCTCAAAAAAAGCTACAACATAAACTCCTTTTTGGATTTTATTTTTCTTATATTTTTCTAAGATTTGCTATATTGTAGCATCAGGGTTTTTTTGTTTTAATTTTTCCCAATCTGCAAGAAAATTATCTAACCCAATTTTTGTCAAAGGGTGTTGGAGCATTTTATCTAAAACTCCTGGAGGTAATGTAACTACATCTGCACCAATCTTTGCTGCATCAATGACATGTAATGGATGACGAACACTTGCAACAAGAATTTGAGTTTTAAAATTATAATTTAAAAAAATTTCTTTAATGTCTTTAATCAAATTCATTCCATCTTGACCAATATCATCTAATCTTCCAATAAATGGACTAACATATTTTGCTCCAGATTTTGCAGCAAGTAAAGCTTGATTTGCAGAAAATATCAAAGTAACATTTACAGGAATTCCCTGAGATGAAAAAGATTTACATGCCTTAAGACCATCAGAAGTCATTGGAACTTTAACAACAACATTGTCACCATATTCACGAAGACGTTTACCTTCTTCCATCATTCCAGAATATTCAGTACTAACAACTTCTAAACTTACATCACCCTGAATAATTTTTGTGATTTCTTCCATTGCATTTTTTGGATTACCACCTTCTTTTGACATTAAAGAAGGATTTGTTGTAATACCATCTAATAATCCCATATCATTAAATTTTTTTATAGATTCTAAATTAGCAGTGTCAAGAAAAATTTTCATAATTTTTTACTCCTTAATTCTTTTGCTTGTTTTGCCATATTAAAAGATGTAATTCCATGCTTCTCTAAAAGTAAAGGAACTTCAGCATCACGTGCTGATTCTCCAAACATATCTTGGGCTCCAATTCTTTTGATATGTACGGGATAAGATTCAGAAACAGATTCTGCAACGGCGGAGCCCATACCTCCCAAAATATTATGTTCCTCAGTTGTAACAATACAACCAGTTTCTCGTGCTGCCTTTTCTAAAATTTCATTGTCAATAGGTTTGATTGAAAATATGTCTAAAACTCTACATGAAATTCCATCTTGTTGTAACATTTCTGCTGCCTCTAAAGCCATTCTAACAGTAATTCCACATGCTGCAATTGTACAATCAGAACCATCCCTTACAGTAATTCCTTTTCCAATTTGGAACTTTTGAGATTCTGAATGTACAATAGGTGTTTTTGATCTTGCCATTCTCATGTAAAATGGTCCATATTCAGATGCCATCAAATGAGTCAATTTTGAAACAGAAATAGTGTCAGCAGGAATAAAAACTCGGAAATTTGGAATCACTCGCATAATTGCAATATCCTCAATTTGTTGATGAGATCCACCATCGGGTCCAACAGACAAACCTCCGTGAGATGTAACTAATTTTACATTTAGTCCTTTTTTTCCAGGAGGTGAAGGATATGCAATGTTGTTTCGAATTTGATCAACTGCTCTTCCAGGTAAAAATATTGCATAAGTACTTGCAAAAGAAATTTTTCCAGAAGCAGCTAATCCAGCAGACATAGTAACAAGATTTGCTTCTGCAATACCAACATTAAAAAATCTAGCAGGAAATTGTTTTCCAAATCCAGAAGTCTTTAATGAATCAGTTGTATCAGCACCTAAAACAACAACATTAGGATTATCATGTCCAATTTTAATTAATGACTTTGAATATTCTGAACGCATGTCAGTCATAATTGGTTCATTCAAAGATATCCTGCCTCTTGTGCAATTTTTTTAATTTCTTCCTGTTTTGCACCAATAACATGTAATCCAATCCATTTATTGACTAAATCAGAACCACCCAATTGATTTGCTTTATCAAGTAGCATACGTCTTCTTGATTTTAAAACTGCATTTCTAAAATCTTTGATTGCATTTCTAACATCTTGTTGTCCAACAATTGCACCACCTCCAACAAAAGCACGTGCACCATCTGCAAATACAGACCCAATATTTGTAATATTTACACCTCCATCAGCCTCAATGCAACCTGAAAAATTATGTTCGTTAAGAACAGAATTCAATCTAGTCATTTTGGAATGAGTTTCCTCAATGTATTTCTGACCAGATTTTCCAGGAACTACAGACATTACAATTAGTTGATCTAATGTAGACAAAAATTTGTAAGACCATTCAGGTAGTTCAGTATCAGGATTAATTGCAAAACCAACACCAACTTGATGTTGTTTTAAAAGATCATGAATTTCCCCAAAACTAGATTCATCAGTTACTTCAGCATGTACTGTTACAATATCACTCCCAGCATCGATGTAATCTCTAACATGTTTTACAGGATCATTGATCATAAGATGTGTATCAAATGGAATTACAGTTAATGGTTTTAGTTCTTTAATTTTATTATGATCAAAAGTTTTTGTTGGAACAAATTGACCGTCCATTACATCAAGATGAATTAAATCAGATCTTCCAGTTACACATCGCTTAACTTCATTTTCTAAATTAGACATATCACCTGCAATAATAGAAGGAGAAATAAAAAATTGAGAATCTAATTCAGAATTAATGATAGGGACAATATCAGAATCAGGTGCTTTACCATGCCATTGAGGATTATCTTCCATATGTTCCAAAGACTTTCCTTTGATAGTTCTAGAAATAATTATTGTAGGAACTCCTTTAGTGGCGTTAGCTTTTGTTATTGCTGCATCAATTTGTTCAACTCTATGTCCGTCAATTTCAAGAACATTCCAACCAAATGATCTCCATTTATCACCAGTTTTCCATCTTGATGCATCCTTCCACATTTCAGCAATGTCATCACCTTCTAATTTTTTATCTAATGGCATTATTTTTTCAGTGTAAGAATCTTGTTGAATAAAATTTCTATCAAGAAAAGCAGTTAGATTATCAACTTTGTATTTTGAAGCTGTCATAGCAGCTTCCCAAACTTGACCCTCATCAGATTCACCATCTCCAATAATTGTATAGATATGATGATCTTTAGAATCAATTTTTGCAGCTAGTGCAATTCCAACAGAATAAGATAGTCCTGTTCCTAATGAACCGCCACAAAATTCTACTCCAGGACATTTTAGATCAGGGTGTCCCTGTAATCTACTACCAAATTTTCGTAAAGTTTCAATTTCAGATTCTGGAAAATAACCTGCAACTGCCATATTAGAAAATAATCCAGGGGCAGCATGACCTTTTGATAATACTAAACGATCTCGATCCTCCCATTGAGGGTTTTGAGCATCAAATTTCAAATGCTTGTTAAACAAGCAACCTAAAATTTCAGCCATGGAAAATGAACCACCAGGATGACCAGAACCTGCTGTATTAGTTGCCTTGATAACTAATTTACGAGCTCGTAGAATATTTTTTTTAATTTGATAATAATTAAGACCCATCTGGATCTATCTCCATAAATCGAATAAAAATCTATTTCGGTAAAATTTTAATTTGATCGCAATTATGTATAATTATGGAAATTAAAGATAAAATTCCAATCATACTTTTTGATGATCAGTGTTATGTTTGTATAAAATTTGCAACAATTGTAAATTTTTTGACAAAAGGTAAAATTACAATGGTAGGGCATTATTCAAATTTTGGAATAAAAATTAGAGATGAAATTTTAGATGAATCAGCATTAGAGATGTTTTGGTTTATTGATGAAAAAAGAGCAAGTGGTGGAAGAGCAGCATTATTTCCATTAGTTAAATCAATTTTTTCTACAAAATCAAGAAAAACAAAATTTGGTCAAATGGATAACATCTGTAGTGATGACTGTAAGAGTGCTAAAACAGTATTTGTTAGATCATTTACACTCATTACAAATAGTAAAAAAATTGATTTATAGAAAATCTAAATAATCCTTTAAAAAACATAATTTTATCGTGAAGATTAAAACTGAGAGTTCTGCAAAAAAGAAAACTGAACTGTTATGTGGATTTGTGTTAGAAAATTCAAATAAAGTTCTAGGATTACCAAAATTTGATACAAAAACATCATCTTCAATCAATCAATCGCTAAAAGACATGAATGGTAAACTAGGAAAATTAACGATTATTCCAATGCCAGGTAAAAAACAAGCTCAAAGAATTCTTCTCGCAGGAATTGGTGAAAAAGAAAATTTAACAAACGATACCATAAGATTTGTTTCAGGAAAAATTGCACAAAAAGCAAGGGAATTAAAATTAAAAGAATTTTCAATTATAACACCACCAACTTTTGTTATTGATTCAATTTCAGCAGTTTCTCAAATCATAGAAGGTGTAAAGATGTCATTATACAAATTTGATAAATTCAAAATAGAAAAAGCAAATAAATCACCAAACATGACAATCATAGTTTCTAAATCAAATAAAATCTCAAAAGCAATTAAAATTGCTGAAGCTGTTGCAGAAGGTGCAATATTTACTAAAAGTATTGCAAATTTACCACCAAACGAATGTACTCCTACAACACTAGCAAATTTTGCTAAAGATATTTCTAAAAAAAATAAAATGAAATGTACTATAATTTCACAACCCGAATTAAAGAAAAAAGGTTTTGGAGGAATTTCAGCAGTTGGTAAAGGAAGTAAAAATGAACCAAAACTAATTGTAATAGAGCACAATCATGGACCTAAAAATCAAAAACCAATTGTTTTAGTTGGAAAAGCTGTTACATTTGATACGGGTGGAATTTCATTAAAACCAGGACAAAGTATGGATGAAATGAAATTTGATAAATGTGGAGGATGTACAGTGTTAGGAATTATGAGATCAGTTTCAGAATTAAAATTACCAATTAATGTAATAGGAATTATTCCATCAGTTGAAAATATGCTAGGAGGAGAAGCATATAGACCGGGAGATATCATAAAACTATACAACGGAAAAACAGCAGAAATTCTAAATACAGATGCAGAAGGTAGACTCATTTTAGCAGATGCTTTAGCATATGGTGAAAAACAATATTCTCCAAAAGCAATTATTGATTTTGCAACTTTAACAGGAGCATGTATAGTGGCATTAGGTAACAACGTAGCTGCAATTGTATCAAACAATGAACAGTTAACAAAGAAAATTGTAGATTCATCTAAAACAACAACAGAATCAATTTGGGAATTACCGTTAACACAAGACTATATGGATATGATAAAATCAGATATTGCAGATATCAAAAATGTTGGGATAGGAAGAGCAGCAGGAACTATTACAGCTGCTGCATTTTTAAAAAGTGCAATTAAAGATACACCATGGGCACATTTAGATATTGCAGGAGTTGCATGGACTCAAGGAGCAGCTACAAAAGAAAAACCATATAATCCAAAAGGCGCTACAGGTTTTGGAGTAAGATTGATTTTAGATTATTTACAAAAATTATAAAATTAGTAACCCCTGCTATTTCTATCAGGCGTACCAACATTTGGGTTTCTCCAACCATGTTTTTCCATCATGTGGTTCAATAGTCTAATGTCATTATCAGATTTTTCTCCACAAACACTACAATTTGGCATTGAAATCAATTCAACCAAATGAAATGCATATTAAAAGATTGATTAAAAATTGGAAAATGCCAGCACTGTTGCTTCCCAAGAGCTCTCGCATCTTAGTAACACAACAGCGCTATCAGGTTTGACTTCTAAGTTCGGAATGGGATTAGGTCGCACCCTGACGCTATGGCCGGCTTGAACATTATTCAATAATTCTTATCTATTAAGGTAACGACAGATTTCAAATCAACTCAAAATAGGTATAAAGCAAAGAAAATATCGAATTACAACTATGACACATAGAGTTGCCGTATTGGATCAGGATCTATGCCAACCACAAAAATGTGGGTTAGAATGCATAAAATACTGTCCAGTAAACAAATCAGGTGCAGAATGTGTTACAATTAATGAGGAATCAAAAAAAGCCCAAATCGATGAAGATATTTGTAATGGATGTGGAATATGTGTCAAAGTATGTCCATTTGATGCAATAACAATTGTAAATCTAGCAAGTGAATTGGCTACCGATAAAATTCATCAGTACGGAGTAAACTCTTTTCGATTATACAAATTACCAACTCCAAGAAAAGGAGAAGTTGTTGGACTACTAGGTAGAAATGGAATGGGGAAAAGTACAGTAGTTAACATACTATCTGGAAAACTAAAACCAAATCTTGGAAGATATGAAAACCCACCAGAATGGGATGAAATTTTTAAACATTATAGTGGAACTGAGTTAAAACAACATTTTCAAAAAATTGAACAAAACCAAATTCGGGCTTCAATAAAGCCACAACAAATTCATCATCTTGCAGAAGCATTTGATGGTACAGGAAATGAACTACTTGACAAATATGATGAAAGAGGAATAACAAGAGAATTAGTTAGAGAATTAGGATTGCAAAATTCTATGGAACAAAGTTTGAAAGAACTTAGTGGTGGAGAATTACAAAGAATTGCAGTAGCTGCTGCTGCATCAAAAGATACAGAATTTTATTTTTTTGATGAACCATCATCATATAACGATGTGTTTCAAAGAATAGGTGTTGCCAGAGTAATACAAGGTTTAGCTAAAATTGGAAAAAGTGTAATGGTTGTAGAACATGATTTAACATTACTTGATTTTCTTAGTGATTATATTGAAGTACTATATGGTGAACCAACAGCATATGGAATTGTTTCAAATATTTTATCAACTAAAATTGGAATCAATGTTTTTCTTGATGGGTATTTACCAAATGAAAATGTTAGATTTAGGGATAAAAAATTCTCTATGGATGTATCATCATCATCTACAGATATTTTCCAAGAAGGTAGTAATATTGTAAATTATCCAAGACTTGAAAAAAACTTTGATTCATTTTCACTAACAATTGAGCCTGGAAAAGTACGAAAAGGTGAGGTTTTAGGTATAATGGGTGCTAATGCACTTGGAAAAACAACAATGATGAAAATGATTGCAGGTGTACAAAAACCAGATGTTGGTTCAGTTGATAAAAAAATTAAGATAGCATACAAGCCACAATATCTTCAAAATGATATTGATATAGAAGTCATAGCACTTTTAGAAAAAGCAAGTGGGGGTCCTATTGAAGGAAGTCAAGAAGAAGAACAAATTCTAGACCCATTAAAAATTAGAAAATTGTACAATAAATCGATAAAAAATCTTTCAGGTGGAGAACTACAAAAAATTGCGGTTGCATCATGTTTAATTCAAAAAGTAGATTTGTATGCATTAGATGAACCTTCAGCATTTTTAGATGTTGAAGATAGAATTGCGGTTGCAAAATTTTTGCAGAAATTTGTTCGCTCTTATGGAAAATCAGCGATTGTTATTGATCATGATTTACAATTAATGGATTTAGTATCAGATTCAATGATAATATTTGAAGGAGAATCAGGAAAGGTAGGAACTGCTACAGCACCTATGCCAAAACCTGAAGCAATGAACAGATTCCTAAAATCATTAGATATGACATTTAGAAGAGATGAAAAAAGTCTGAGACCGAGAGTAAACAAAATAGAAAGTAGATTAGATAAAGATCAAAAATCATCAGGAAACTTTTACTACAAGCATTGACTCGAATGCTAAAAAAATCACTAGAAAGTATACTGACATCAGAAGAAAGTGATGAATTAATTTCAGCATTTGATCAAATTGGGAATATAATCATAGTTAGAATTCCAGATTCATTACTATCCAAGAAAAAAATTATTGGAGAAACGTTACTTAATCAGGTAAAAATTGTAAAAAGTGTATTTTACCAGTCTTCAGCCGTAGAAGGAGATTTTCGTACAAGAAATCTAGAGATTCTTGCAGGTGAAGATAATACCGAAACAGAATATAAGGAATTTAACTGTAAATTCATTGTAGATGTAGAAAATGCATTTTTTTCACCACGTCTTTCAACAGAAAGAGAAAGAATTGCAAAATTAACTCAAGATGGAGAAGTAATGGTAAACATGTTTGCAGGTGTAGGGATGTTTTCAATAATGGCTGCAAAAAAGAAAAAATGTACTGTTTATAGTATTGATTTGAATCCAATAGCATCAAAACTTTGTGAAAGAAATATTGCAATAAACAAACTAGCAGGAGAAATAATTTCAATTAATGGTGATGCGTCTAAAATTATTCAAGATCAATTAATGGATAAATCAGATAGGACATTAACATTATTACCAGAAAGATCAGATGAATTTTTAGAATCAGCAATAAATGCAACAAAAAGTGGAGGAATTATTCATTATTATTCTCACATACATGCAGACAAAAAATCAGAAGCTGGAAAATTAACTGAAGAACATTATAAAAAAATTACAACAGTAAAATCAGAAATTCTTGGATCAAAAATTGTTAGAGCAGTAGGTCCAAGATACTATCAAACAGTTGTGGACGTTAAAATTACTAAGTAGATGAATCATCAGCTGATGTAATTGTTGCAGATGTAGGTTTTGTTGTTGCCATTACATATCCAATCCAAGCAATAATTCCAAGAATACCTCCAACTGCCATCAATACAGATAGTTGTAAAACAATTGGGGACCATTCAGACAACATGAGTAAATAGGCATAAACAAAGAATCCACCTATACAAAGTGTAAAAATTAGAGCACCCATACCTTTACGTTTGTCCATATCAAAAAACTTTTTGTGACTTATTTATCGGTTATCTTCTCAAAATTTCTTCCTAATTCCAATAATGACTATGGCTGGAGCCCCTAGATACATTCCCAAATTAAGTGCAATTACTGAAATCCCAATACTCAAAACTTCACTTTCAGTTTCTGCATTTTCCATTAAAGATAATGTGGAAATCATTGGCGTAATAGCTAACTTGACTGCTTCTTTGAAATATGGATTTTCACGCTCATAATCAGCGATAATTGGGCTAAATGAGTAGTAAATGTAGTTGAACATTCCCATGAATTGTGTACCTGATTCTGTGTTTAGTAATTTGTTGTCTCTTAATTCTCTGAGTTGCTGAACTTGTGGTGCTAGTTCTGAACCATATGTTGCAGTAGCTATGAGACAACCACCACCATTACCAGTTTTTACACTAGTTGTTTCTTTTGCAGGTTCAGTTGATCCATTTTTAGAAAAGGTTGAAACGTCTGTCCATTCTTTTAGGGTATAATCATTAATGTGATTTGCAATTAGCATTGTACCTTCCTTGAAATTATAATCATCATGGTAAATTGTAAACTCACCAGAAGTTGTTTCACCTAATACTGTTGCAATTTCACCATTACTTACAGAAATTATAACTTTACCAGGAGAATCAATAAAAATTGTTAATGGATTGTCAAGAGTAGGAATTTCGTAAACATCTTTATCTAAAAATACAAGTACTACACCAAAAGCAATTGATGATGATCCAACCATCATCATAAATACAATTACAATAATTATTGCAACTTTCAATCTAGTTCAATCGCCATTAAATATGCAGATTCACCATCACGATAATATGCATTAAGTTCTTGTCTAATTACAAATCCAAGATTTTCATAAAGACGAACAGCGTCATTGTTACTACATCTAACTTCCAAGTAAAATTCATCACAATTCCTAGTCTTAACACCAGTTACAGATTCTTCAACAAGTGCTTTACCAATTCCTTTTTTTCGATGTTCATCAAGAACTGCAATTGATACCACATGTCCTTTTTTTACAAAACCTAATTTCTTAAAATTTGAAAATCCAAATTCAGTTTTACACATTTCATATCCAACTATTTTACCATCAATTTCTGCAACCAAAAATGCTTCAGGTAATTCCTGCAATAATGACTCATAAAAATAATCAGAATAATGTTCAGGTAAGGTTTTGAGGTTAATTTCCATGATTGAGATTAGATCGCTGGGAGAAGCTCTACGTATACTACAGTCACCCAATTGTCGCAAAATCACTTGCATGATTATAGCATAAAACTATCAATATTTAATTTTAAACAAAAAGATCATTAATGGAATAAGAAGGTACAAAATAGATGGAAGAAGATTCTCAAGAAGGCATTATTTCATTAGTTAATTCAATTTTTGATGTAGGTGAATTCACAAAAACAGAATTTACGTTAGAGTTTAAAATTACAAATCCAGAGTTTCAAATAAAATTTGAAGATTTAGCAAGAGAATTAGAAAATATGAGCTATGTTGGTAAAGTGTTAAAAAAAGATGATGGAATCTATATTGAAATTCAAAAGTTCACAATAAAAAAACCTAGAAAATTACTCAATGCAACTTGGACACCCAGATTTTTGTTTGCAATTGTAATATCATTTGTAATGATTGATGGTTACTATAGAACATCTGGAACAAACGCCATTATCGAAATTGGAGATCCATTTGAAATGGCAATTGTTTACACATTTGCTTTATTAGGAATTTTAGGGACACATGAGCTTGGACATATTATTGCAGCAAAAGCACATAGACTAAAAACAAGTTGGCCTTATTTTATTCCAGGTTTACCAGTAATTGGAATTCCAACATTTGGAGCATTTATCCAATCAAAAGGATTAACAATTAATCGAAGTATTTTATTTGATGTAGCTATTGCAGGACCAATTGCAGGACTTGTAATTACAATTATAGTTTCACTGTATGGAGCATATACTGCACCAATTTTAGATCAAGGAATAGCTGAAGGATTGTTTGCTGAACAAATATTAGTTGAATGGAAACAAGGGGAGCCATTACTAATGACTGCAAGTTTGGCAGTATTTGGTAAGGGAGGAGCAGGTCATGAAGTAATTATGACACCAGTAATGTTTGCAGCATGGATTGGATTTTTAATTACATTCTTGAATTTACTTCCAGCATGGCAGCTGGATGGAGGTCATATGGCAAGAACTCTTTTTGGTCAAAAAATCCACAGATATGCAACCTATGGAAGTATGTTAGTACTTGTTTTACTAAATTATTGGCTCATGGCAGTTTTAATTTTGGTAATGTCAGTCAAAAATCCAAGTGCAACTCCACTTGATGACATATCTCCACTTACAAGAAATAGAAAACTCGCATATATTGGAATTATAGTATTAGCAGTTTTGTGTGCCCCACTACCATCAGGATTATTTTCAGGAATTCTACCTTAGAAAAAGTCTAGCACCATCAGTCACAACTGCAACTTTTTGTCTAGTACCTTGTGTCTTTAAAATATAATCCATAGAATATTTAATTCCAGGTAAAGAAATCATGTCAAGTTTCTTTACATAAAATTCAGGTAAAATAGAAACTAATCCAATTTGAAAATTTTTTTGTATTTCTGAAAGAAACAGTAAATCTTCCATACCGTTAACATATTTTGTGGGGTTTCGTAATTGTTCTAAAGTTAATCTATCTTCAATGTATTGTTGAATTGCATCAGAACCTAAACCACTTTTACATTCAGCAACCAAAATTGCAAGACCATCTTTTTTGATGGCATTTGAGCAATTCCAAAGAGAAGATAAAGAATTTCCCAAAGTGTCATTACTTGCATCTTTACCAGTACTCATGATCATAGTTTTATGTTGACCAATATCTTTAATCGAGTTTGATTCTAAAATTTTAGTTGTAGAAAGTGTTTGAGAAGGATGGCCAATTGTAAAATCAAGTATTCCTTCAGAATTTGCAATTATTTCAATTGCTTGAATTTCAAAATTATCAGCAAATTTTTTTGCTTCGGTTAAACTTTCAGGATATTGTCCAGGTGTTGGAAAATTACCCTGTCTTTTTGCATATGCTGAAAGCATAGATTCAGCACCAAATTTTTTGATAAGACGAGTTGCAACAGTCTCATAACCAAATAAGCCATCAAATCCCATCTCCCCCATAAACACAAGATTTGAATTTGAAATATCAATATCATCAAATTCATTTATTGAGCTACCTTCAGGCAAACCTAATTTAACTAAATTTAGAATTTTTTTCTCAGTTAGTATTTTTGGAAATGGTTTTGATTTTTGTTCACATAATGTGAATAAAGATGAGATAATTTTTAGAATAGATTTAGAATTGTGTAGTACTACTAGTTCCATCGGTTTGGATAAATCAAGGGAATTGAGTTTCTCAGTAATTGCAGAATCATCCATGATTTTACCATCTGAATCAATTTTTTGCTCCAAATTTTCAGCCTTTATATCCAAAACTACATCAGTAATCCCATAATTTAACCAAATTTCAGGCATAATAGATACTAAATACAAACCAAAATAAATCCAGTGTAGTGAATATTGACATGGAGTTTGTGAAAGAATTTGTGACCTTTTTACATCAAAAAGAGATAATAAAATTTGGAGAATTTACATTATCTAGTGGAAAAAGTAGTTCATATTATGTTGATTTAAGATTAGTCCCTAGTTATCCACATGAGTTTAGAATGATGATAAAATATCTAGAAAATCAAATTACAGAAGACATAGGATTAGAAAATTTTGAAAGTATTGTTTCAGTTCCCACAGGAGGATTAGTAATTGGATCAGCATTAGCAATTGAAACAGTGAAACCACTAATCTATGTTAGAAGTAAACCAAAAGATTATGGTACTTCAAAATCAGTTGAAGGGAAAATTCATGATGGAATGAAAGTTGTAATGGTAGATGATGTTGCAACTACTGGCGGTTCAGTTGTGAATGCAATTAAATCATTAACTGAGGTAAATGTTCCAGTAAAAGATGTATATGTAATTGTAGATAGAATGGAGGGTGCCGATGAAGCTCTTGCAGAACTGGGAGTAAAGATGCATTCAATTCTAAATATATTACAGATTGCAGAAGTGTTGTATGAACAAAAAATGATTGAAGTAGAAATTTTAGATAAAGTAAAAAAACAAATTAGTAAATAAATTCTGGCAGCTCAGACAAATGCCTTCCAATCATCAATTTCAGATATAACTCTGATTCTTCATTGCAGCCAATAATTTGTGTATTGACTCATTTTAAAACTAATTGAAAATAATGGGCCCGAAGGGCTTTGATCCCTTGGCTCACCGGTTATGAGCCGGTTACTCTACCAGGCTGAGTTACGGGCCCTAAAGTGATAAATTTTTTTTGAGGTATAAAATGTTATGAGATTAACAGTATTCGTCATAACAACTGTCAAGTAAAAGATTTTGTGCTGAAATAGATTTTTCAGCAATTTCAATAAGATTACTTGTATCAGAGTTTGATTTCTCTAAGATATTTTTCCAAGATGCGGTGTGTCTAATATCAGCTTCAGTATGGAGTTTAAAGTATTCAGTTGCATTATCACTTGTAATTTGATAAAATTCAGATAATCCATCTAGTTTTGTTTGACTGATTTTTGGAATTTCTTTTTCAAATGCATACATTGCACATGCACCGCCATCAAAAGTATTCATTAATTCAGATAAGTCAGATATTGCTTTTTTAGTTTTATCTAATCCAGAATATGGAATTAGTTCATCTTCAGAAATACCAAGTTCTCCTGCAAAGCTAATCCAAGGTTTAATGTGATCAGATTCTTCTTGTTGATTTTCAGTTAATTCAGTAATTACAGAATTTGGTGCTCTTTCAATAATTGGGGTCATAAATTCAGGAACTGCTTTTACAAGTTGAAAGTATTCCTTTGAATATCCTGCTAAAGATTCTGGAGTTAATTTTCCATCAGACCACATTTCATAAAATGGGTGTTTTAGTAAGCTTCTTTTTTCAATAATTTGATCAATTCTTTGAATTAGATTCATAATTCAACAATAATTTTGCCGATACAAAAATCTTTGTTGTGTACCAAAAGATTTTATGATCTAAAAGAGAAATTTTTATGGGTTCCAGTGGTGTAGACCGGTCAAGCATACTGCCCTTTCAAGGCAGTGATCCCGGGTTCAAATCCCGGCTGGAGCACCAAGATTTAATTACTAATAACAAAGGTTTTTGATCAATTATCTTG
>CAJQSE010000047.1 GCA_905612485.1 uncultured Candidatus Nitrosopumilus sp. | reverse complement strand
GGAAAAAGTAATCCATTTTCTGCTGAAGAAAGAAAAAAAATGATTTTATCTTCAATTAATGATTCAATGAAAAATAAAATTACAATTTATTTTATTCCTGATGTAGATAATCATGTAAAATGGATTGAAAAAATTGATACTATTGTTCCAAAATTTGATATTGTTTTTTCAAATGATCCATTAACTAATCATCTGTATTCAGAAAGAACAGTTCAGGTAATTTCAATTCCATTTTTAAAAAGAGAGCAAATATCTGGTACTAGAATTAGGGATTTAATTAAAAACGATCAAAAATGGGATGATCTTGTTCCTTCTGAAACTAAACTTATTTTAGAAAATTTGGATTCAAAAAATAGGCTAAAAATTCTTTAATTATAAATAAGCCTGAGCCCAAATAATTTTGAAGATATTTTGGAATATTTAGTCATGTTACCAGGTCCTACAAATGTTCCTGAACGTGTTACTCGAGCAATGATTGAACCATCTATTAATCACAGAAGTGATGATTTTGTAAAACTTTACGAAGAATGTGTAAATAACACAAAAAAAATTTTTGATACTCAGGGTGATGCTGTTTGTTTATCTGCATCTGGCACTGGTGCTGTAGAATGTTCTGTTGTAAATTTAATTAAAAAAGATGATAAGGTAATCATACCTGTAAATGGTGAATTTAGTACTCGTTTAGCTCAATCAATAGAATGGGCTGGAGGACAAACAATTAGAATAGAAACTGAACCAGGTGTTAATCCTACATATGATCAAATCAAAGAGGCTTTTGATAATAATAAAGATGTAAAAGCATTCTACTGTGTTTGGAATGAAACATCTACAGGAACAATGATAAATTATCTTGATAGAATTAAAGATCTAACTTCAAGAAATGATTCTTACTATGTTTTAGATGGTGTTTCTATTGTTGGTGGTGAAGAACTTCACATGGATAAATGGGGAATTGATATTGCAATGACTGGTGCACAAAAAACGTTTGCATGTCCTCCAGGAATTTCACCAATTTGTGTTAATCAAAGAACTAGAAAATACATGGAAGCAAATCCTCCAAATACAACATATTTCAATTTACCAAGATATTTCAAATATTATGATGAAGCAAAACATACTCCATTCACTCCTGCATTACCTGTTCTTTATGCATATAGAGAAGCAATGAGAATCATGTTTGAAGAAGGATTAGAACAAAGAATTCAACGTCATAGAATTTGTTCTGATGCATTGTATTCCGGATTGTCTGCAATTGGATTAACACCATTTGCAAAAGAAGATTCGCGTTCAACTGTAGTTATCGCATTAAATTATCTAGATGGATTGGAGGATAAGATATTCCGTGAAACACTAGCTAAAAAATTCAGAATTTTAGTTGCAGGTGGATTTGGTAATCTAAAAGGTAAAGTTTTTCGAGTTGGATGTATGGGTGAAGTTAATGTATCCCATGTAATGCGATGTATTTCTGGAATTGGATCAACATTGTCTATGATGGGATACGATACTGATTTACAAGCTGGCCTAAAAATAGCAGAAGATAAACTAAAAGCTCTTCCTAACCCTTCTTAACTTTGAGAACGTTTAACTAATATAAGGAAATTCGAAAACGATCACATTGACTTTTGATAAAGGCTCATTAATTTTAGTTGATTATACTGCAAAAGTAAAAGATGGTGATGAGGTTTTTGATACTACTATTGAAGCAGATGCAAAAAAACATTTACTTCACGAAGAAAATGTTAAGTATCATCCAAAATTGGTTTCTATTGGTGAAACATCCTATCCTGTTCTAAAAGGATTTGATGAAGCACTAGCAAAAACATCTGTTGGTGATAAATTAACAGTTGAAGTTACTCCTGACAAAGGTTTTGGTGAAAGGGATTCTACTAAAGTTAGAATGATTCCTATTAGAAAATTAGGTGAAGATGCTGAAAAAGTTTCAGTAGGTGATACAATTGAAGTTGATAATAAAAGAGGAATTATTCGTTATATTGGTTCTGGTAGAGTACAAATGGATTATAATCATAGATATGCAGGAAAAACAATTCTATTTGATGTCAATGTACTAAAATCACTTGATTCATCAAATGATAAAGTTGATGCAATTTTAAAAGAAAGACTTCCAGTAGAAGATACAAAAATTGCTTTTGACTTGAAAGATAAAGAAGTAAGTGTTACAGTTCCTGAAGAAATTTTACGTGCTGATGGTCTACAAATAATGAAACACTTTATTCAACTAGATATTTTTAAATTTGTTAAAACTTTAGAAAAAATAAGTTTTGTTGAAACTCATATCAACAAACAAGCTCCTGCAAAAAAACCTGAAACAAAAGAAAAACCTGAAACAAAAGAAAAACCTGAAACAAAAGGGAAAACTGCTTAAATTAAATTACTTTAGTTATTTTTGCAAGATTCAATGCTATTTTCTTACTCATTTTAATTTCTTTTAAAATTGTATATCGTTCTGGTCTTAATCCTTGTGCAATCATTAAAGCTTCAATAATCATATTTGGTTCAAGTCCAATTTGTTTTGCTGTAGTTGGTGCACCTACATCTTTTAATGTTTTTACAATTTTTTTCCAATCTTGCCCTTGTAATTTTGCCATCATTATAGATCCAATTCCACATTTTTCTCCATGAAGTCCAATTCTTGGTGCAATTTTATCTAGTGCATGTGAAAAAAGATGCTCTGCCCCTGAACATGGTCTACTACTTCCTGCAATACATGATGCAACTCCTGCACTAATCAATCCCTCTACAATTACACGTGCATCTAACCCTTTCTTTGCAAATTCTGATGAATTTTCCATAACAATTTTAGCACTCATCATTGCTAAATTTGCTGCATATCTTCCATAGTATTCTTTTTTCTTTTTATGTCCTAATTGCCAATCTTTTACCGCTATAATGTTTGCAATGAGATCTCCACAACCACTAGCTAACAACTTTGATGGTGCTTTTTTAATTATGTCAATATCTACAAAAACTCCCATTGGTGCAGATGCTACAATTGAATGAGGTTTGTCACTTTTTACAGAAACAAATGGACTTGCCATTCCATCATGTGATGCTGCTGTTGGTAAACTTACAAATGGTATCGATAAATTATATGAAATTAATTTTGCCGTGTCTACAGAACGACCACCTCCAATTCCTACAATTAGATCTGAATTATCTTTTTTAACATCTTTTTCAATTTTATTAATTGATTTAATCTGATTATCTATTGATGTGTGCCAAATAAATTGAATTTTTTTCTTTTTTAATGATTTTTCTACTTTAATTTTTAACACTTTTTGAACATTTTTACCACAAATCAACGAAACTTTTTTTGGTCTATTTAATGACTTTAGAAATTTTCCAAAATCTCCTATATTTTTCTCACCTATTTCTATAAGTCGGGGTAATTCCATTGTATGTGATTGCATGCGATCCTCATTTTTTATCATTATTTATCATTTCAAAGGATCAAAAAGTTATTTAAAAGGGTGACATGCCATTTACTTTATCTTAAAAGGTGTATTTTGTCAAATAACGTTGAAGAAAAAATTTTGCATGGGACTACCACTGTAGGTATCAAGGCTACAGATGGTGTTGTATTATGCGCAGATATGAGGGCTAGTGCCGGATATTTTATAGCAAATAATAATACTATGAAAATACAACAAATCGACCTTCATGCAGGCTTAACTTTAGCTGGAGGCGTTGCAGATGCACAAAATATTGTGGATGTTTTACGATACCATTCTAATTTACACAGAGTTGATAAACAAAATTCAATATCTATTCATTCTCTAGCTAGACTTTGTTCATTAATTTTCCATCAAAATAGAGGATATCCGTTCATGGCTGATATTTTACTTGGTGGTTATGATGCAAATGGTCCTGCCTTGTTTAATGTTGATATGTTTGGTTCTGTTGAAGAAAAATCTTATGTTACAACTGGTAGTGGATCACCAGTAGCTTATGGTTTACTAGAAGAAGAATATAGAAATGACCTCACAGTTGAAGAGGCAAAAAAAATAGCTTTACGAGCTGTTAAAGCTGCAATCGTTAGAAACATTGGTACTGGTGATGGAATAAACATCTCAGTAATGGACAAAGATGGATTCCGTCTATTAACCGATGAGAAAAAGAAAGCAGTTATCGAACTTTAGTGATTTAATGCAAAAGAAACAACCTTTAAAAGAATTACCTCCTAGCAGCCAGAATATAATGGCAACCATACTGCAAAGTATGCCAAAAGAAGCTAGTATTACAAAAATAGAATACGAAGGACCCAGAATTGCACTTTATACAAATTCTCCTAGATATCTATTAGAAAATAATGAAACAATTTCAAAGATTGTTAATATAATTAAAAAACGAATTGTAATTAGAACTGATGAATCTATAAGAAAACCAGAAGATGAATGCAGAAAAATTATTGCAGAATATGTTCCAAAAGAAGCAAATCTACAAGCAACTTTGTTTGATACTTCTACTGGTGAAGTTTCAATTGAAGCAAAAAGACCTTGGTTATTACAAAGAAATTCTAAAGAATTCAATCATGCTGATCTAACTGAAAAAATTGGATGGAGATTAAGAATTCGAAAAGCCACTACCATACCATCACGAACTATTCAAACAATTAATGCAACTCTAAAACAAGCTTCTACTGAACGAAGTAAACAAATGAAACAAGTAGGTGATGATATTTTTAGACCTCGTTTATCCCAAAGAACTGAAGTATCTCTTCATACTCTTGGTGGTTTTGGACAAGTAGGTAGATCTTCAATGTTACTAACAACCTCAGAAAGTAAAATCTTAGTTGATTGTGGAATTAATCCTGGTGCACGTTCACCAATGGATTCATACCCACGACTAGATTCGTTAGATATTACATTAGATGAACTAGATGCTGTTGTAATTGGACATGCTCATTTAGATCACACCGGATTTTTACCTGCATTATGCAAATATGGTTACAAAGGTCCAATTTATTGCAGTGAACCAACATTACCTATGATGAATTTAATTCAATTAGATGCAATCAAAGTTGCAGTAGCACAAGGTAGAACTCCAATATACGCAGAACGAGATGTCAAACAAGTTATGCGACAAACAATTACCTTACCATATGGAACCGTTACTGATATTTCCCCTGATATCAAATTAGTTCTTGCTAATGCAGGACATATTCTTGGTTCTGCATTATGTCATTTTCATATTGGAAATGGAGACCATAATTTTGTATATTCAGGAGATATTAAATTTGGAAAAAGTATTCTATTTGAAGCTGCAAGTTGGAATTTTCCAAGAGTAGAAACATTGTTGATTGAAAGTACCTACGGTCTTAGAGAAGATGTTCAACCAACTAGACAGCAAGTAGAATCCTCTTTTATTAATGCAGTAAATAATACTTTGGCAGACGGAGGAAAAGTTTTGATCCCAATTCCAGCAGTTGGACGTGCACAAGAAATTATGATGGTAATTGATCATTATATGAAATCTGGTGAAATGGTTGAAGCACCAGTGTTTACTGAAGGTATGATTTCTGAGGCATCAGCAATACATGAATCCTATCCTGAATATCTTGCACGAGAACTAAAACAGAAAATCTTAGAAACAGATGATAATCCATTTGATTCTGAATACTTTACAAATATTGAACATGCAGATGCTAGAGAAGAACCAATGAGAGAAAATTCCCCATGTATTATTTTAGCAACATCTGGAATGTTAGAAGGTGGCCCAGTTTTAGAATATTTTAAAAATATTGCTCCAGATAAAAATAATAAAGTATTGTTTGTTTCCTATCAAGTTAATGGAACTATGGGTAGAAGAGTTCTTGATGGCTCTAAACAATGTTCTATGTTAGGAAAAGAGGGTAAAGTTGAAGTTGTTTCTGTTAATTGTGGTGTTGAAAAACTAGATGGATTTAGTGGACATAGTGATTATAATCAACTAATGTCATTTGTACAAAAATTGAGACCAAAACTTCGTCGTGTTTTAGTTAATCACGGTGAACGTTCAAAATCAGAAAATCTTGCTATGAACATTCGAAGAACATACAAACTTCCTGCTCATTATCCACAAGTTCAAGAAGCAATTAAATTATTTTAAATCGTATTCTGGTTTCCAGATTTTAATACTAGATGGTGTAACAATAATTCTTTCTTCACCTAATCTTGCAATATCTGCATCTACTGTTTTAGCAATAGAATACAATTCTTCTACTACTTTACGCAATTGATCCACATCCTTTTGTGCCAATGGTGTAACTCTAAGAATTAGAATAATTCCTTTTTTAATATCTTCTTTTATAGAATGAATATCACTGCTATCTCTAATTGTTATTGCTTTTAGATATGTGGGATTCTCTTGCTTTTGCATTATGATTGAAAAAAGACCTACTCCTTCAAAAACTCTTCCTTAGTTTTAACTAATTTTTTCAATTTTTTATGCCTACATTCTAAATTTAATGTAGGATTCTTCTTCTGCACTTTCAGAAGCAATTTCTTCAACTAAATCACTATCTCTGATAGAAACAATTGCTTGTTCATTATTTGGTGCATCTGAATATCTTAAAGTTACAGATGATGCAAATTTTAGATGTTCTTTTGCATTCTTACCACGTAAAATTGAAATTGGTCCTACGTAATCTTTAGCTTCAAGTAAAATATCCCCAGGTAATGCTAATGCTTTAATCATTTCATTTTCATCTTTGTTTCTTCCTATGACAAATTTTGTTTCTTCATCTAACCTAAAATGTCTTCCAATTTTTAACAAATCAATTTCATTAATTGTTGGAGTTTCTATATGATCAAACAAATCTTTAGCTTTAACTCCAAATTGTGGTTCAGTTAACAAACAACCGCCACCTGCATTTGGTGGATTTTCAATACCATATTCTTTAGCCATTTGCATCTGAATTTTTCTTTGTCTTCCTTTAATCATTCCAAGATTTTCTCTTTTAATCAAACCATTTTTTTCAGCATCTGTTGGTGGTAATAATCCTGCAGACAATGGTCTAACAATTTTCCCAGTTAAATTTGATTCTTTTTCAATAATATGTAACGATGGTGCATGTTGACTCATTGGACGTTGACCTAATACTTCTCCTGAAATAATAAATTCTGCACCAATTTCTTCCATGTGTTTTTTTGCAGCATCAAACATCATTGTTCTACAATCAACACATGGATTAAATCCTGCACCAATTCCATGCTTTGGATGTTTTAACATCTCAATGTATTCATCACCAAGATAAACTGTTTTTAGATTTACATTAAGATCATCTGCTTTTTCTCTAATTTCAAAACCACATCCTCTTCCACAATCAAAATCACAAAATGGAGTTTTAATTGCAACAGCAGAAACTTCGAATCCTTGTTTTTGCATCATTTTTACTGCAAGTTGACTATCTAAACCACCAGAAAGCAATGCAACTACCTTCTTCTTTTCTTCTGCCACACTAGATTTTTTTAAATTCCTTATACAAACTTTACATCATACATAAATTAAGAATATACAATATTTTGGTATGAAGCAACGAAGAAAAAATCTTCTAAAGCATGCTCAAAAGATTGATTGTGATACATTAGTTACATTTGAGCCTGAAAATTTATTTTACATGACTGGTTTTTGGGGTGAGGCTATTGGATTACTTGAAAAAAATGGAAAAACTACCATTATTGCTCCAGAACTAGAGGTTGGAAGAGCAATAAGTGAATCAGAAGACTGTGATGTAATTATTGCTGAACGTGGATCTGGATTAATCTCTACACTAATACAGAAAATTAAGAAAAATCATATTTGTACTGATTGCCAAAATTATTCAACTATGTTAAGCCTAAAAAAATCAATTCCAAACATTAAATCATCTGTAGAGCCATTTTACAATGCTCGTATTATAAAAGATGAAAAAGAAATTCGAATCTTAAAAAAAGCTTCTAAAATTATTGATGAAATGTTTATAATTTGTTCTAAAAAAATGCAAATTGGACAAAAAGAATCTGAATTACAAACAATTTTGATGACATATGCAATGGAACAAGGAATGTTTGATACTGGTTATACATCTACACTCAATCCTTTAATTATTGCTGGAGGTCCAAACGGTGCACTTCCACATGCTCAGGTAAGTCAGAGAAAATTCAAAAAAGGTGATCTTGTAGTTACTGATCTAACATTACGATACAAAGGATACGTTTCAGATGCAACTCGTACATTTGCATTGGGAAAAATTTCTTCACAAGCTAATGAGGCATATGAAATTGTTAACGAATCACAAAAATTAGGTCTTCAATCTGTTAAACCAAATATTGATTGTAAAGATGTTGATTCTGCATGTAGAAAATATATTGAAGAAAAAAATTATGGAAAATACTTTATTCATTCAACTGGACATGGAATTGGATTAGAAGTACATGAATTTCCAACTGTTTCTTATCGAAGTGATACTAAATTAAAAGAAAACATGGCAATTACTGTAGAGCCTGGAATTTACATAGAAAATAAATTTGGAATTAGAATAGAAGATTCGCTTATTGTAAAGGATAGACCAATTATAATGCATAAATTTACAAAAGATCTACTAACAATCTAAATCTAATCGTAAAAGTCTACGATGTTTATGATATATTTTGATTCAGGATTATTTGATTCAATTTCTTTAGAATCTATATTTACATTCCAATCATAATTAATATCATCACCTTTATCCGATTTGAAATTTAATATAACTTGATATTCTTCTAAATTGATATTTGCTACGACTACATGTATTCTAGTATTTCTATCATCAAATATTTTTTTATCAGGATATTCTTCATTTATTTTATTTTCAATTGCATCTTTTAGATTTAATCCTGATTCATTAGGACCATTATACTGCATTAAAATATCGACTACAATTTGTTCCTCTTCTGAAAAATCAATTAAAAAATCATCAAGATGTTTTTCTGTTAATACTCCGTTTACACTAATTACAATTAATGCTATTCCTGCCAGATAAAGTGGTGCTCTTTTTTTAAGAAATGCTTTAAGATTATTCTTTTTTGGCTTTTCTTCTTCTTTTTTATCTTTTTTACCCACTTTAATCCCTGTAAATAATTAATAATTTAAAGTTATTATTAACTAAACTCTATTCACCTATTGGATTTTTTTACTTGATTTTTTTACTAGAATTATTGAATGTTAATTGTATTTTTTCATCTTGTGATTTTAAACGAAATAATATCGAAGAAAAAGAGTTTTTGAAACATTTGAGTGATGAACATTCTGATGAAATACTAGAAATTTCTAAAAAAGAAAATATGTCTATTGAAGCAGTGGAAATGATTACCACATCAAACTCAACTGTGTTTATTAATTCTAATTAAGATGAAAAGGGAACAAATGAGAAGAGGTAAAGATACTAAAATGACTCCTACTCTTTTCATTCTTATGATCGGTTATTGATAGTTGAGTAAATTTTCATAATAAGTAATTGGTACATTTAATGAATGAGTTAGAAAAAAAGGAAATCAAAAAAATTTTAATTATTTTTAGCAGTTAAAATTAAAACTTGCCAAGGAAATATAATTTCACCATTCTTTTTTGTATATTGTAGAGTTTTTTCTTTAACTGAGTTTTTGAACTCTTTACATTTTGAATACTCTAATGCATTTAGTTTTTCTTTTAGGGGTGTTGCAATGTATTTGATATAATTTTTCCAATAATCTTCAAATTTTCCTGGATTATAATTAAAAATAAATTCTTTTACAACAACATTTGAGAATCCTGCTTTTCTAACTTCTGCTTTTAATGTAGATTTAGTACCAAATCTATCTAAATTTGGTGTTCCAGGTGGAACATAATTTGGTATATATTTTACAGCAGAATCTAAAATACTGCTAAAAAATGGAACATTGTATTTACTTCCATGAACAGATATTCCTATTTTTCCAGATTTTTTGAGGCTATTTTTCATATTTTTTAATGCTTTTTGTGCATTAGGAAAAAAAAACAGTGCATATTGACAAGTTACTACATCAAATTTTTTTGAAAAAGCAAAATTTTCTGCATCCGTATTTATGAAATCTAAATTTTTATTTTTTTCATTATATTTTTTAGCAATTTTAATTGCAGTTATTGATGTATCAATTCCTACCACATATTCTAAATTACTATTTTTTTTTTGGATTTGTTTTGTAACTACTCCGGTTCCACATGCAACATCTAGTACTAAATTATTTTTATTTATTTTTACTAATTCAATTAATTTTTTTGTACTTTGAAATGGTCCTTTATTTACACTGGCCCATTTTTTATGATATCTTGGAGCAACTTCATTCCAAATTTTCATATTTCTTTGTTTATATTTTGAATGAATTACTTTCATTGTATTTTTAATTCAATTTGTTTTTTTATAATTTTTGCAATCTTTTCTTTTTTCATCCAACCTGAAACAACATTCTTTTTTGAGTCTACAATTATAATTTGATTATTTTGAGAATTTTTAATATATCGAGATGTTCCAATATCATTTGCTATGATCATATCTGACGATGATTCTTTCAATTTCTTTTTAGCTAATTTAATTAATTGAGCATTTGTGACATTTATTTCTGCCTTAAAACCAACTAATAGAACATTTTTCTGAATTTTTTTTATCTGATCTATAATTTTGGGAGTTTTTTTGAGACTAATTGAAAGATTTGTTTTTGAACTTTTTATTTTTTTCTTACTTGGGTTTTTAGGAATATAGTCTGATATTGCAGCAGCCATTATCACAATATCAAATTTATTTTTTAACTCTTTTTTTACTGCATTAAACATTTCCTTACTTGTTACAACATTAATGATCTTTGCACCTTTTGGTGGAATTTCATTACCTGGTCCATAAACAAATGTAACTTTTGCACCTGCAGAAACTAATTCTTTTGCTAAACTTACTCCTGTTTTACCAGAACTTTGATTTGTAATTACTCTAATAGGATCTATTTGTTCAACTGTTGGTCCCGCAGTCATCAAAATTTTTTTCCCACGTAATTTAGATGACAATCCAAATTTATTTAAAACAAAATCAAGTACTTCTTCGGGTTCTGATGCTTTTGCTTTTCCTTCTATCATATTTGGTGTTACAAAATCTATTTTATTTTTTAGAAATGAAATATTTTTTTTAACTGCTATATTTTCATACATCGATGCATGCATTGCTAAAGCCATAACAATTGGTGTTTTTGAACCAAATCCTACAGTGAGTACTGTTGAAATTGGTGTATCGTCAATTCCATTTGCAAGTTTTCCTAATGTATTTGCAGTAGCTGGATACACAATAATTAAATCTGATCTTTTATAATCTGCAATATTGATATGTTCTAATTTACCTGTTAATTTTGTAATAACATCATTTCCTGTTGCCCATTTCATATAATCCGGCTGAATCATTTTTGTTGAAGCACCACTCATTACACACGTAACTTTTGCACCATGTCTAATTAGTAATCTTGCAAGTTCAATTGATTTGTATGCTGCAACACTTCCAGCAACACACAATACAATTTTTTTACCAGAAAGTTCTGTTCCCTTTGATTCTACTATATCTAATGATAAATGTTCTAATTTTCTTTTAGACAATTTTTTTCCTCAGTTTACTATATTCAGAATCATCCATTTGGAATTCATTTTCGATTGACGGAAACTTTTCTTCTTTAACTTCTGTTACATATGATTTTACAGCATTTCTAATTTCTTCAGATAAAGTTAGATATCTTTTTGCAAATTTTGGTTTTATTTTTTCAAATAATCCTAACATATCATGAACAACTAAAACTTGTCCATCACAATCTTTTCCTGAACCAATTCCTATTGTTGGTACAGAACTTTTTTCTGTAATGATTTTTGCAACTTGACTTGTAACCATCTCTAAAACTATACTAAATACGCCTGATTCTGTTATTATTTTTGCATCTTCAATTAGTTGAATTGCATTTTCTCTTGTTTTTCCTTGTACTGTATATTTCTCAGCAGTTTGCGGTAATAATCCTAAATGACCCATAACAGGTATCCCTGATTCTGTTATTGCTCTTATTATTCTTGCAATTTCTTTTCCACCTTCTAATTTTACTGCATCTGCACCTGCTTGAATTAGTTTTAATGAATTTGTGACTGCATCTTTTTTAGTTTGATAGGAATTAATTGGTAGATCTGATACAATTAATGAATTTTTTCTACCATTTTTTGTAGCAGTTGTAAATCTAATCATATCATCCATAGTTACTAAAGTTGTATCTTCATATCCTAACATCACCATACCTGCACTATCTCCTACAAGAATTACATCTACTTGTTCACATAATGTTACCATTGTAGAATCATATCCTGTTAAAACAGTAATTTTCTCTTTTCCTTTCATTTCTGTAATATTTTTGATAGTCTTATGCATTTTTTGCCCTTCTCTCTAAATTTTTTCTAATTTCTAAAATTGATAATTTAAGATTTTTATTATTATTATATGGGGAAGATTTTTTTATTTTCTTTTTTGATTCAATAACAAGTAATTTCATAGCACGTGTTACATTATCCACTATTGTAATATCTGAAGTTTCTGCAGTTCTAGAAAGTGGATTTAAATCAAATGTAATAATTTTCTTTTTTGCTTTTTTTAAGGCAATTGTTCTATCACCATCTTCTAAAGGAACTAAAATAACATCTGCTGAAAATATTCCATTTTTATCAACTATTCTTCTTGCACTATCAATTCCTAATAATTTTGTAGATAATTTTTTATTTAATCCTAAAATCTCTTTTGCACCTGATTTTTTTAGAATTTTAGTAATTGCTTTTTTACGTTTTTCACTAGAATAAAATAAATTGACTTCAATTTTTGAATTTGTATTTTTTGCTAATTGAATTATTTCTTTAGGACATAAAGCTGCAAAATTACCATTAACGGAAATTACGGAGTTTTTTGCATTTTTCAGCATAAATGCTGCTGCTTTTATTGCCTCCTTAGCCGATTTTGAGGTTTTTTCACCTATAAGATAATCAAAAGCTTCCCCTCTACCATGAGCCAAAAGCCCTTCTTTAGCAACTAAATTATTATCAAATCCCTTAACTAATTTTTCACGAATTAAAAGAGAATTTAATCTTGGATGTGATTTAGGAATTATAGTCATATTTTTTAATTAATTATAAAGAACTCTTGCTCCTACATCATCTAATTCTGATTTTATAATTATTCCATCAGAATATTTTTCTAAAATCTCTAAAACTTTATTTTCTTTTTCTTTTGGAATCATTGAAAAAATTGTTTCACCAAATAATGCAATTCCACATTTAATATTATTTTTAGATAATTCATTGACTACTTTTTGCATCCTTGGTGTCATAACATCTACATATTTTGCAAATTCTAGAGACATTTCTTGAAAATGTTCATAATTTTTTGATTCTAATAATTTATTTACCATCTTACCTCCAAGACCATTAATTTGTGGTAATCTTTCTTTGATGAATTTACTTGTTGAAATTGGAGAAAAACATATCATAATTATAGAAATTTTATTTAAAGTAATTTTTTGAACGTGTCCAATACCTGGTGCTCCTGGTTTATCTCTAATTTCAAATCCACCATAATATGATCCTAAAACATCTCCTAATCCTGTTTTACATTCTATTTCAACATCATGTGCTATTTGTGCAACTTTAATTTTAGATAATTTACATTCTAATGCATCATTTAATGCAATAGATAATGATAATGCAACTGCTGCACTAGAACCAAATCCATATCCAACTGGAACATCAATTTCATGTATAACATCTACAAATTTTTCTTCTGTAGAAAATTTGCTGAGAACTGCTTCAGAGACTCTCATATCTCCTGATTCAAAACCATTTACTTTGATTGTAAAATTTGAAATGTCATGTTTTGTTTTGTTTCTAATTGTAACTGTAGTCTTGACACCTTTCTGTATGGAAAATCCTGCACCTAACGAACCTGATTGTTTTGAATCTTCTTTATCTAGTTTGGCTTTAAAAAAACCTGTAATGTGTGCTGGACAAAATGCTGTTGCCATTATGATCAAATTTGATATATATGGAAAATATTAATACTTGGCTTAAATAATATAAATTAGTATAAATTGACTACATTTACACGACGCCTACAAAAGATTGGAAGTAGTATTCTTGTTTCGCTTCCAAAAGAATGGATTGATGCAAATAATCTGAAGAAAAGCAATCAAGTTGAAATTGAAACAAATCAAAATAATCTATCAATTAGAACACAACTAAGCAAGAGACCCTCAAAAGAAGTTGTAATTCCATATCCATTATCGGAAGGTGAGGGTATTGTTCCAACAATTACTGGTGCATATCTTTTAGGATTTGACATAATCAGAATTGTTGGAAAATCTTCTATTTCAATTACTGATAGAGAAAGTGTTCGTGGTTCTATGAGAAAATTAGTTGGACTGGAAATTATTGATGAAGATGCAACAAATATTTCTGTTCAGTTTTTACTTGATGAGACATCAATAAATCCACAAAATATCTTAAAACGAATGAGCTCAATTGCACTTGGAATGTTTAATGATGTTGTATTAGCTCTAAAAAGTGGAGATAAAACAAATCTTGAAGCAGTAGCAAATCGTGATGCTGAAATTAATAGACAATATTTTCTTCTTGTTAGATTAATCCGAAGTACTATAATGGATACTAGATTAGCTGGTATTTTTAATCTAGAAAATATTGATATTCTTGATTATAGAATTGCTGCAAATACACTTGAAATTGCAGGTGATACTGTTGTAGAATTATCTAAATCATTAATTAAATCAAATCTATCTAAAGTAGAGTTAAAAAAATTATATGATTTTGCAAAAGATATGGAAGAAATACAAATTAAATCAATTGATTCTTTTATTTCTAATAATAGAATACTTGCAATTAATGCAATTAGACTACAAAGAACTAATTATACAAAAATCTCTAAAATTCGTTCTTCTTTAGAAAGTGAAAAACAAATCTCTCTTCCATTATTTGATCTTATCTATATGTTTGAAAAAATTCTACAATCCTGGTCTGATATTAGTGATCTAGTTAAACCAAGTTATCAGTAAAGTATTATGATATTTTTTAGATACCATTAAAAAAATAATTACAATAATTTTTTTTTCGCAGCATAAATCATTACTGCACAAATTGTTTTTGAATCAATAATTTTTCCAGATTTAATCATTCCAATTAATTTTTTAATATCCATTTTTACAACCGTGATAAATTCATCATTATCTAATTTTAATTCAAATTTCTTTTTTGTTCCTGATGCTACAAAAATGTGAATTTCTTCTTTGTTATAGCCTACTGAAGGAAAATATGAGATTAATTTAGTCATTTTTTTGGCCTCGTAACCAGTTTCTTCAATAATTTCTCTATATGCACAATCAATTGGCTTTTCTCTTTTTTCCAAAGTACCAGCTGGAATCTCTAAAATATATCCATGTGGAAATCGATGTTGTTTCACCAACAATACTTTACCTTTTTCATCAAATGCAAGCATTGCAGCTGCACCTGGATGTTCAATAATTTCTCTTCTAACTTTTCTATGTTCAACTTGCATATGATACGCATTTAATCCAAATAATTTTCCTTTGTACAGTTTTTCTTTTTTCATATTAGTTTTAAAAAGGATTATTATTTAATTTGTTCGGTATGTTAAATGTAGTTTATCTGATTTTTTAAAATCAATTATTGTTTTTTTTAACCATTTATTATAAAATGAAATTTTTTTAGGAATAAATAAATCTGCAGATTTTACATTTTTTACATTTCTAACTTTTTGTGTTAATTCATCCATTTTGTAAATATTATTACTATACATAAATAAAACAATTTGATTTTTTGCAATAAATGGAATTTGTAAATATATACTAGAAAATTCTTTATTCATTTTTTCTAATGTTTCTTTTAGATTACTTTCTATCCATGTAATAATTGCATACGGAATAAATTTTCCGATTTTTTGAGGATCATAAATTGTAGTGAATTGAATTCCTTCATTTTTTTGTAATTTTTCAATACATCTTGTTATTGTTTTTGTTGACATTTTTGTATTCTTTGCAATTGTTTCAATTTTTTGCCTTGGATCTTTTATTAATTCATCTAAAATTTCTAAATCTGTTTTTGTTAGATCTGTATTAAATCCTGGATTCACTGCTTCAAAAATTGATAAAACTTTAAAATCTTTCATTAGTTTTTTTGCTAGTTCAATTTTTTGCTCTAAATTTTCTTTTACAATAATACTACATACTGTTATTCCTCCAACACACGGTGCTACAAAATGTGGTTCTCCTACTAGACTTACTTGTTCTAGAATTCCTTTCATGTTTTCTCCAGATATTACAAAATACAAAACACCGTAACCTAATACTGGTGGTTCAACTTTAATGAAAAATTCTTCAATAATCTCAAGTTTTTGCATTTTACGTATTCTTGCATTTACTGCTCCTCCAGATATTCCCAAATCAATTCCAATTTGTCTGTCTGATTCCCTACAATTGTTTAATAATTTACTTAGAATTTTGATATCAAAATTGTCCATTATATCACTTATAGTACCTCCATAAACTATAGAAATAACTAATATCATATAAAATTGTCTATAATTTAGCACTAGGAATAATATATATTATATATTAGACTTTTTTTATTATTTTATGGATTATCGAATGAAATTAGCAAAAAGGATGCTATTCAATAAAAGAGGTAGTTTGTATGGTGCAATTTTGGCTGTAACAATTGGAATTTTAGTAATTCATGTAAATTTTGTAATATTTCAGGGTCTTTATGATGCAATAGTTAGAGACATTACTGAATATCGAAATGGTGATGTTCGTGTAACGGATGAAGATGATTACATCGATAAATCTGATTCATCAATAATTAGTTGGTTTGAAAGAATTTCATATGTTGAAGCAGCGGCACCGCGGCTTTCATCGACGGCAGAAATGGAAATTACAAAAAATGGAAAATTAATCGAAAAAACTAGAATACCTGTAGTTGGTGTTGATCCATTTAAGGACATTAGAGCATCTACCGTTCATGAAACTGTCACAGAAGGAACTTATGTTTTCTCAAGAAATTCTATTGTATTGGGAAATACTGTAGCAAATGATCTTGGAGGAGCTGTAGTTGGTGATAATGTTAAAGTGATGATTATTGATAGATGGGGTGAAGAACAAACTAAAAGATTTACTGTTTCTGGAATTGCAAAATCACCTGGTGGTCAAGGATTTGATTATAGTGCAGTTATGCACATTGATACATTACGTGATATGACAGATAGAACAGATCAAACAGGATCAATCATGGTAAAATTAAACGATCCAAGTAAAGCATTTGAAGTAAAAGAATTTTTCTTATTATCATTTCCAAATGGTGATTTCTTAGCAGAAACAATAGAGGAATCAGCTGAACAACAACTTGCTGGTTTTAGATCTGGTATAGCAATGATTAACATGATTGGGTATTTTGGAATGATGTCTTCTGCATTTGCAGTTGTTACTATTCAAATGATGTTAGTAAATGGAAAAACTAGAGAAATTGGTGTAATGAGAGCAATTGGTGCTAAAAGAAAGGATATTTTGATAATTTTTATTTTTCAAGGTATGTTAATTGGAGCAATTGGTGCTGGAGTTGGAACTGCAACTGGATTAGGCTATACATTTTACGCAAAAGAAACAAAGATGTCATTCAATAATAGTTTACCACTTGAAGTAACTTACAATTTGGAAAAAATTATTCAAACTGCTTTGGCTTCATTTATTTTGGCTATTATTGCATCCTTGTATCCATCGTATAGAGCTACAAAATTACTACCTGTGGAGGCGATGAGATCTGGCTAGAGTACTAGAGGTTAATCATTTAACCAAAATTTATGGTGATGGAGATAACAAAGTGAAAGCTCTTGATGACGTATCTTTTTCAATTGAACAGGGTGAAGTTATTTTAATTGTTGGAAGTTCAGGTTCAGGAAAATCTACATTATTAAACATGATTGGACTTTTAGATAGTCCAACAAACGGAGATATTTTTATTGATGAAATTAATACTACAGCTCTTAATGATAATCAAATCTCATCATTTAGAAATAAGAAATTAGGATTTATTTTCCAATTTTCTAATCTTTTAAGCGATCTTTCAGTTTTAGAAAATATATTATTGCCAATACAAATTGCTGGTACTAACTCTACTACTGAAAAAGATGCTATAGATTTGCTAAAATCAGTTGGATTAGAAGATCAAATGCATAAACGTGCAAATAAAATTTCAGGTGGACAGGCTCAAAGAGTAGCTATAGCAAGAGGTTTAATCAATAAACCTTCAATTGTTTTAGCTGATGAACCAACTGGTAATCTTGATTCAGTTACTTCAGAAATAATAGTTGATTTAATGAAATCCATGGCAAAAAAACTTAATCAAACTTTTATTATTGTTACTCACGATAGAAAACATTTTGGAAATGTTGACAAAGTTATTACAATTAAAGATGGCAAGGCATTTCAGGGAGAAGAACCTTCAACAATGGAGATCACTGTATAATGAATTCTAAATTTTTATTAATATTATTTTTAATTGGATTTGTACCGTTTATTTTTACAAATTCATATGCTGATTGGAAAGATGGACCAATAGAATCTGGAAATTTTGGTTCAGATGGTCCATTTGAAAGAAATTTTGGTGATGTAAAATTACTAGATGCATATTTTGGTACGTTAGATAATAAAATAGAAGTTGGAACTGGAGATAGTAATGTTCCATTTACAATAGAATTTGCAAATGTAGGAACTCAAGATATTACAGGAATCCAAGGAAAACTTGCATTACCTTTTGGATTTTCAGGTTCAAATGGTCCAGGTGCAGCAATTAATGCTAATACCAATACGAATTCTCTGGCTGGTAAAAATTTTCATTTAACTTTCTATGTAAATTTGGATAAAAATACACAAATTCAACAATATTCCGGAACTGTAAAAGTTGATTATTCAAGATTAAGAGAATCTGGTGTTAGAACATCATTTTCTACTTTTGATTTTAAAGTAACTGGAGATAGTACAATTAATGTGAGAGCATCAGAGTCATTTCTTACATCATTAAAATCAAATAATATTGTTATTGATATTGTAAATGATGGAACTGCACCAATGTCTGCAGTTGATGTGATTATCAATAATGCACAAACGTCACTTTCATCAAATACTGCATCAATTACAAATATTGAAAATGTTTTAATTTTAGAAACAAGTTGGGATCTTGGAAATATTCCTGCAGAATCACACAGTTCTTTGATTGCAAATGTATATGTTCCTGAATCTTTAAAGGGTGATACTTTACGAATTCCTTTATCTATTTCATATTATAATACGCATGGCGATAAAGAAACTATTTCAAAGATTCTTGATTTTTACATTAAAGGTTTAATTGATCTTACAGTTTTTAATGTAAAAGTAATTGAATTATCTGGTACCCAAATGGTAATTGGTGAAATAATTAATGAAGGAAATGAAGATGGATTATTTGGTTTTGTAACTCTTGATGCTAATGGAGATTCTAATATTAAATCAAATACTCAATTTATTGATGAAATTGAAACTGATGCACCGGTTCCATTTAATATTCCAATTGAGTTTGATGGGGAGTCAAAATATGGTGAACATGATGTAACAATTACTGTAAGATACAAAGATAGTGTAAGAGATGAAATTTTCTTACCTTATGAAACTACAATTTTAGTTAATGAACCATCAATTCTTGATGAGAATAATTTTGATTCAACAATAGCAATTATCCCAATAATTTTAGTTATAGGGTTTTCAATTTTCATAATTCGTAGGCGTAAAAAAGCAGCATTAGAACTTTTTAGAAGATTAGTTTTAAATCTTAAAAGTATGAATAAAATAAAATGAAATTCAGATTAACCATTATAATTTTAATTATTGTCTTAACTGTAGGC
>CAJQSE010000046.1 GCA_905612485.1 uncultured Candidatus Nitrosopumilus sp. | reverse complement strand
GATTCAATTAAATTAGAAATTAAATAATTTTTATTCATTGATCTTGCAAAAATATTGAACGGTCTTAAAATTATTACATTGAGTTTATACTTTTCACTATAAATTTTACATAATTCTTCTGCAAGAAATTTACTTTTAGTGTATAAATTATGAGGAGATATTTGATGTTGTTCATCAATTGGAGAATATTTTGGATTGCCATAAACATAACTACTAACAAAAATTATTTTTTTAATATTTTTTTTAATACAATATTTTAAAATGTTTAAAGTTCCAATGATATTATTTTCAAAATATTCTTTCCACTCTAATCCTTTTTCAGTTTTTCCTCCAAGATGAATTACTGTATCTACAGGTTCAATTTTCATAACTTCTTCATTATTTTGTAAATCTATACGTTTACCATTTATTGAATCTATGACTATTTCACAATTAGTTAATTTTTTAATTAAATGACTAGCAATTACACCGCTATGTCCTGTTACAAGAATCTTGGTCATTAAAGTTATAATTAATACAGGTTATTTTAATATGCCAATTTTTTTTGAATTGATATTTTTTCAAGATTTAATTTTTCCAAAATTTGAATAATTTTTTTAGATGAATTACCATTACCATGTTGTTTTTTTTGTTTTTTAATGGATTTCAAGAATTTCTTATCTTCAATTGCTTTTTTAATTGCTTTTTTAATTGCTTTTTTATTATATTTTACATTTATGATACTTGTTGTGTTAGATCTACCTTCTTGTCTAGTACCCACATTAATTGATGGAACTTGTAAAAATGGTGCTTCCATAATACCACTACTGGAATTTCCAATAATTACTGATGAATAGTTAAGTAAACTAATATATTTTTGAAATGGTAAATTTTCATAATTTAAAATATTTGAATTTTTAATTATTTTTTTAATTTTTTGTGATCCTGCATCTGAATTTCCTAAAATAATAATACATTGATACTTTGTTTCATTAATTGCATTAATTGTTTCTAAAAAATACTTATCAATTTTATTAATTTCTGTTGTAACTGTATGTTGAACAACTAATAACAATGGTTTTTTTAAATCAATATGAAATTCTTTTTCTAATTCTTTTTTGGAAATAATTTTTATTGATTTGATACTATCTAATGATGGATTACCTACTGTAAAAATATTTTTAGAAACTTCTCCCATTTTTTTTAATCTTTTTGCTGCATCATTATTACTGGTAAAATGTATGTGTGAAAATTTAGAAATTGAATGTCTTATTGATTCATCAATTGTTCCTGTAATTTCTCCACCTTCTAAATGTGCTACATGAATATTCATATGTGCTCCAATAATTGCAGCTGCAAAATTTGCACCTATATCAAACCCTGAAAATATTAAATCAGGTTTTAGTATTTTAATTATTTTTGTCAAATTAATTATTGCTTTTCCAAAACCTTCTGTCATTATTGCAGGTGAATCATCATTTTTTTCTTCAAACATTTTAAATTTTTTATAAATTTTAATTCCATCTTTTTTTATTTCATTAATAGTGTAACCATATTTTTTTAAAAGATGACTTCCTGTAACAATTAAATAATAATCAAATTTTTTTGATTGCTCAATTTGTTTTAAAACTGGATATAATTTTGAATAATCTGCTCTACGTTCAGTCACAAATAATATTTTCTTCTTCATAATATGTCTCCTTTTTTTAATTGATCATTTTTTTTAAGATTTTTTTTAGCTCTTTTTCCAATTACTTTATAGAATTCTTTTGCAGGTATTTCGCCTGTATTTGGTCGTTTTGTAATCAAATTTTTCTCTGTAAATTTTTCTCCCTTAACAATTTCTTCTCTAACAACTACTGATTCTCTTGCAAAATTTAGAATTGGTAATTCTTTTTTTAAGATTTTTTTAGAATTTCCTAATGCAAGTTTAATTGCATTACATCCTTTAACTAATTCTGATAGTTCATTATATTCTAAAGATAATTTTTGATCTGGACCTTTCATTTTTTTATCTAATGTAATGTGCTTTTCTACTATGGATGCACCTCTTGCTACTGCACCTAATGCTGTGTAAATTCCTAATGAATGATCTGAAATCCCTACTGGAATATTAAATATTTTTTTATAATTATCAATTACTTTTAGATTTATGTCTTCATAATTACAAGGATATTGTGAAGTTGTTTGAAGAATAGCGATTGGTATTTTAAATTTTTGAAATAATTTTACTGATTTTTTTATTTCCTCCATATTTGACATGCCAGTTGAAAGAATTACTGGCTTTCTTGTTTTTGCAATATGCTTCAAAAATGGAATATTTGTCAATTCTCCTGAACCAATCTTATATGCTGATATGTTAATTTTTTCTAATCTATCTATGGCAGGAATTGAAAATGGTGTGGATAAAAAGATTATTTTCTTTTTTTTACAATATTCTTTAATTGCTAATTCTTCTTTTTCTGTTAATTCAGAATTTTTTATAATACTCCATAATGTTTTTTTTGAAATTTTTCCGGGACGAATATCTGTTTTAATCATCTCTTCTTCTGTTATGTGAGTTTGAATTTTGAAACAGTCTGCACCAGCTTTTTTAGCCATATCTACTAATTTTTTGGCTAATACTAGTGATCCATTATGATTAATTCCAGCCTCTGCTATTACAAATGGCGAATAATTTGAACTAATGATTCTATTTCCAATTTTAATTTGATTCATAAATCATACAATAACAATTTTATCTATTTTTAACCTTAACTAATGATTACACAAATACTTTCAATATTATATTATTTTTAATTAAATACAATAATAGTAATT
>CAJQSE010000045.1 GCA_905612485.1 uncultured Candidatus Nitrosopumilus sp. | reverse complement strand
GAGAGAAGTAATCCCAGTAGCAGAAAACACTCTAAATACATTAAACATAATTTTTACAAATAAGCTAACATGTACATTTGATGAGAATGATTTCAGATATCATGCAAGAGCATGGGTAGGATCAAATCCCACAATAATTTCAACTACAGGCATAATAGAAGCCCCTGCAAAGCCTAAACAATACTATATGGATCTAATGACCAATTTTTCTAAAGAATCAATTGAAGAGGTAAAGAAATTTTCCCTTATCTGAATTTCTACCTCAAATATTTCTAAAAGAAATTTCTTGGCTCTTTTAATATTTATTTCTGGAACTGACGATTCGTTGTATAGTATTATTTTAGAAATCTTCATTAAAAGAATTATATTTTAATTGTTTATCTTTCTAACTCTTTTATTTTCTCAACCGTAATTTCTGCTGCTCTCTTACCTGAATACAACATTGAACCAAATGTTGGTCCCATTCTTGCTAATCCGTGAGTTTCAGTAACAGCCATTCCTGCTGCAATTAATCCTGGATACACTTCACCTGTTTTATGAACTACGTGTTCTTCTCCATCATTAACATGCATTGGTTCCATTCCTTTCCACTTTGCAAGACCTCTATCTACTAATCTTTTTACTGCTACAGAATCATGCCCTGATGCATCTATGACTATTTTAGCCTCAAATGCTACTGGATCTACGCATGTGATATTACGTGGTAATGCTGAAACTGGCATCCAGTTAACCACAATACCTGTAACTCTTCCATTTTTTAATACTAGATCATCAAATTTTGTTAATTGAAGGAATTTAACTCCTGCATCACATGCAGCTGCAATTAATTTTGATACTGCATGTGGTCCTGGTGTCAAGTATAGCCCTTCTTGAACTTTTTTGTATGGTATTCCTAATTCGTCCCATATTTTTTGGGCCGGTTCTCTAACTGTAACTGGATTCATCATATATCCACCTAACCAATAACCTCCTCCAAGATAGTTATTTTGTTCAATTACTAACACTTTGTAACCTAAATTTGATAATTCTCTACTAGCTGTGAGTCCTGCAGGACCTGCCCCGATAATTATGACATCTGATTCTGCTCTATCTATTAAGACCTCATGAAATTCATTTGCAATTGCACGTGTAATTTCAACTTCGCGTACATCTGTGAATATTTTAGTAGATTGTTCTGCTACTGTTGCTTCTTGCATGTTAATGATTCAATTCGTGAACCATTAATACTTTCGTACATTTCAAAATTAGGTTATACTAATTTTTAATGACTAAATATGCAGGAAAATTTTGTTTGTATTTGAAATTTTTTATCCTAAAACACCACCATATAAAAAATTTATAACCAAACTAGATTGAATTTCTTTATATTGACTATTTCTAAATTGACACAATCTTCAGTTGATTCTGTTAACCCTAAAATTAATTGGGCTAGAGTTGAAGAAGCTGATAATTTTGCTAATACTGTAAAACTATACCGTCAGGGGAAATATGACGAAAATAGTTTTAGAAGATTTAGACTTCAACATGGTGCATATGGTACTAGAATGACTAGTGATTACGCCATGGTTCGTGTTAAATTACCTGCTGGTGAAATTTATCCTAAACAATTTGAAAAATTATCTCAACTCAGTGAACAATATTCTATTGGTAGTGCACATTTTTCAACTCGTGAAAACATTCAACTACATTGGGTTGTTCTTGAGGACGTTTCTGAAATATTTAGATCTCTTGCAGAAGTTGGTTTAACTTCCAGAGAAGCATGTGGTAATTCTGTAAGAAATGTAATGTGTAGTCCTTTATCGGGTGTTTGTTGTGATGAGAAATTTGATTCAACCCCATACGCTCTTGCAACTGCAAAATTCTTTCTACGAAATCCTATGGCCCAAAGCCTTCCACGTAAATTCAAATTTAATTTTACATGTTGTGAAAAACATGGAATGGTCAGAATGGTTGATGTTGGATTAGTTCCAGAAATTCAACAAATTGATGGTTCAGAACAAAAAGGATTTAAAATTTTTCTTGGTGGTGGATTGGGTAACAAATCTTTTGTTGGACATCAGTTAGAAGATTTTACTCCTGAAGATGATTTACTTTATACTTCTATTGCTGTGGTGAGAATTTTTGATAGATTAGGAGATAGAAAAAACCTTGCAAGAAATAGAATGCGTTATCTTGTTAATGACATGGGTTGGGAAAAATTCCAAAATCTTGTATTGAAAGAAAGAGCAATTGTTAGAGCTACCCAATCTGTAGTTACTAGATTAAAAGTTGATACAACTACTGATAAAATTAAAAGACCACTAAAAATTAGTGATGAAAGTGGAAATTCTACACCTGATGGTTATGCTAGATGGCTAAAAACAAACACCGTAAAACAGAAACAATCTGAATACCATTCTGTGTTTATTACTTTGGAAGCTGGTGACATTACTTCAAATCAACTTGCTGCTTTAGCTGAACTTATTCGTGAATTTTCATCTGAAGGCAAAGCTCGAACAGGATTTGTTCAAAATGTTGCGCTAAGATATGTGCATGAAGATGATTTGATTCCATTGTATTCTAAACTTCTTCAATCTGGATTGTCAAAATCTGGTGCGTTAACTATGACTACTACTGTTGGTTGTTCTGGAACTACCTCTTGTAACTTGGCCTTAACTAATTCTCATAGACTTGCAAAAGAAATTCAAAGAAAATTCCTTGAATTAAAACTAGATGAGGATGATGATCTAACTGATTCTTCAATTAAGATTAGTGGATGTCCTAATTCTTGTGCTCAACATGGAATTGCTACTATTGGATTCTTTGGAGGCGGTGGCCGTGTTGGAAAAGACATGTATCCAAATTATCAAATGTCTCTTGGAGGTCGTTATGATGGAGACACTATGTTAGGTCAAACGTGTCTTAGAGTACCTGCTAAAAGAGTAATTCCTGTTATTTTAAAAATAATTGAGTTGTTTAAAGAAAATAAAAAATCTGAAGACACTCTGAAATCTTGGATTAATAGAATTATCCATGACAGTGAAGATTCTGATATTAAATCTATTAATGATATAAAAAAAATTCTTGAACCTCTTGTTGCTCCTCCAACTAAAGATGATGATCCTGATTTCTATCTTGATTATGGTAGCGATACTAGTTATCACACAAAAACTGGTAAAGGTGAATGTGCTGCTTGACTCAATCTATTAAAATTACTACTGATATTGATTCTCTTCGTTCTGAAATTAGAGATAACAGTATTCGAGTTATTGATGTTAGACGTGAAGGAGATTACAAACAAGATCATATTCCTAATTCTGTAAATTTACCGTTAGCTACTTTATTATCTGATGATAGCCCTGAACGTGTTTTGAAACTTGTAAATTCCATGGGGATTGATGATGAAACCCCTGTTGTTGTTTATGATGACACTTTTGGTGCTTTGGCATCTAGAGTAGCATGGACTTTAGAATGGATTGGACATTCTGATGTTACATTACTAGAAACCACATATAGTAATTGGAAATCCCTGGGATTGGAAAATGATTCAAAAATTCCTGAAATCTCTAACAAGGAACATTCTCTGAATTTACAATCTGATATTTTGGCAACTTCTGATTACTTGGAATCTGCAAAAACAAGGGATGATGTAATTTTAATTGATAATAGAGAGCGATTAAATTATCTGGAACAACATATTCCTGGAGCTGTTAGTCTTCCTTATCGTACTCTTGCAAGTAATGATAAGATTCTTCGTTCAAAAGAAGATATGGTGCGACTATTTGATAACAGGGGTATTTCTGGCGATTCTGAAATAATTACTTACTGTGGTAGTGTGGGTACTTTATCTGGATTGGCATATTATGCTCTTAAATCTGCAGGATTATCTAATGCAAAATTATATGTTCGTTCATTTAAGGAATGGAAAAATTTGCAAAAACCTACTGTTATGCAAGAAGATGCCCATTATTGGGATTTATCTGCAGAATAATTTATGCAATTTCATCTCTAAGTTTTTTAGTAATTGTAACTTCAACATTTTCTAAAACTTCTAACATTTTGTCTTTGTTTTCAATCATGTAATCTGCTCCTCTATCTGCTAGTCTAATTTTCCATAATCTTATTTCTCTGTGAGCTTCAAAGAAATTTTCAATCATCTGTTCTCCTGATTTTGCTGGATCTACAAATTGATCAAAAACTTCTACTGCTTTTTCTACATCTGCTTCTTCAATTGCTTCTTTTGCAGATTGAATTGCTTGACTCATCACCTTCAAATTCTTAACTGGTTTTGGTAGTTTCTTTCTTGTAATTCCAAATAATCCTATTTTTTCTTTACCTACTTTTTCTGCAAAGTTATCTGAAAGATCATAAATTGGAATTTTTGCTAATCCATCCCGTTTTTCATTTTGTACAATTAAGCCTTTTTCTAGTAATTTTCTTAATGCTGTTTCTGCATCAATTCTATCTAGGAATGTTGTCCAAACAATTGCACCTATTGTGTGATATCCTTGTCTGACTGATTCTAAAACTACTACTTCTTCAATTCTTTTGAATCCTTCTTCAATTCTTACATTGACAAAATCTTTATCTCTAATTGATTTTCTAGCATTTTTTACATCAATTTCTATGGCATGTTTTAGTGCTTGCAATGATTCTGGCACTTGATTTAACAGTGACAAGAAACATGCTTTGTTATACCATGCCATTCCATACGTCTTATCTGATTCAATTGCTTTGTTAACTGCATCTAATGCTTGTGCATATTTTTTTTGTTCATAGTGTACCAGCCCTTTAAGATTCCATGCTTCTGGATTTGTTACATCTACTTCTAAAATTTTATCGTATACTTTTAGCGCATCATTATGATCTTCTAAATGAAATCTGGCATACCCTAATTTCATCAAAACTTCGATGTTATCTGGCTCAATTCGTAATGCTTGTTCAAATATCTCTATGGCGTCATCTAATTTTTCATCTGCCATTAAATTGATGCCTTTTTTATATAATTTTTTAATATTGTAACTTGGATCTACTAAACTTCTTTCTTTGGTAACTATTTCCTCTGATTTTACTTCCTCTGTTTTTTTCTTTTTTTTACCAAACATATTATTTGTCTGTCTAATTTTTGTTTTAATCTAGTTAAATACCATTTTAATCAAGGCTATTTTCTATAATTCAATATTCTAATTAGATTAGGCGATCCAAATCCTGAAATACTTCAAATATTAACAAACGACTGTGTCATCTCAGCCACGAATCGAAATTCAAGGACAGGCACCATTTAAGCAATCCGGTGTTTATGAAGCCCAAATTTCAATAACTAACACTAAACCTTCTGATGATGAAATTAAAACTAAACAATTTTCTCCCCTATGGCGAGACCATTTTCATCTTAAAGTTAAAGATGGTATTTTTTCTGAAATAATTGGTGATTCTAAAAACCCTCTTCCTTCATCTATTAATGACGTTGACACGATTTGGGTTATTGTAAATGATTTATTTTCTTCATTGTATTCTGTTTTTGATGTTACATTACGAAAACCATCTGAAAAAGCTAAAAGTTCTTCTATTTTAAAAGAAAAAAAGGATGTAATTACTGAAATTCCAAAACCTACACGTCCCTCCAAATCTGTTTCAACTTCTGGTGCTACTGGACCTACTGGTGTAAGAGGTGCAACTGGTGACAGAGGTGCAACTGGTGACAAGGGGCAATCTGGTCCACTTGGACAACAAGGTGCAACTGGTGACAAAGGTTCACATGGTGACAAAGGTTCACAGGGTGACAAGGGACTTCCTGGCAACAGAGGACTTTCCGGTGACAAAGGAATTACTGGTGACAAAGGTGACAAAGGCGACAAAGGATTTACTGGTCCTTCAGGTGATAAAGGAGAAAAAGGTCCAACTGGTACAATTGGCGACAAAGGAATTTCTGGATTAAAAGGTACTACTGGACCTATTGGAGAAAAGGGTGCAACTGGTTTACCTGGCGACAAAGGTATTTCTGGAATCCGAGGAATTTCTGGTGACAAAGGCGACAAAGGTCCACAGGGTACAATTGGCGACAAAGGATTAACTGGACCTGCTGGAGTCTCTGGTAACAAAGGTCCAACTGGTACATCTGGAATTCAAGGAGAAAAAGGAATTCAAGGTTCTACTGGTTCTATTGGCGACAAAGGAACTACTGGTTCTATTGGAGATAAAGGCCCACAAGGTCCACAAGGTACTGCAGGTGCTAAAGGATTAACTGGAGTTACAGGTCCGCCTGGAGAAAAGGGTTCACAAGGTCCACAAGGAATTCAAGGTCCACAAGGTGAAAGAGGTCCACTAGGTTCGCCTGGCTCTATTGGTGAAACTGGCTCTATTGGTGTACAAGGCCCTGTGGGTCTTGCTGGTCCAAGAGGTCCACCCGGTCCGCCTGGAGAAATGGGCCCATCTGGAGGTATGTCTTCAGAACAAAAGGCACTTTTCAAAGAACTTTTAGAAATTCTAACAACTAAAGAAATCATAAGTACTGAAGAACAAATTAAATTGATGAGTTATTTGTATTAATTTTATTTTTATTTTTTTAATTTTATTTGAACTTAGATAGTTTTCACTCAACACATTAGAAAAATGAAAACAATTCGTCGTCTAT
>CAJQSE010000044.1 GCA_905612485.1 uncultured Candidatus Nitrosopumilus sp. | reverse complement strand
AAAAGAATTCAATTGGGAAACTGAAATTTCATTAAAAAAAGGACTAGAAATTACATATAATCATTATATTCCAAAAATATAGGGTTAAAATTTAAAAATTAATATTTCCAGAATATAAAAGGATAAATTGGATACTAAATCAACAGGGTTATGAAAATTCAGAGAATTTTTCCAACTGCAAATTTAGATACTGTAAAAGATGGGAGAGGGGGAATTTTTACATTTATCCCAAAAGATCCCATAGTAGAATTTAATTATAATTTTATTAAAGAAGGTAAAATTCGTGGGAATCATTATCATCCAGAATTTGATGAATATTTTTTACTTACTGAAGGTGAAGGAGTGTTAGTTACACGTGAAGAAGAATCTTCTGAACAAGAATTTATTTATCTAAGTAAAGGTCATTGTGCCTACACACCAAAAGGCACTATGCATGTATTTTTAGCAATTACAGATTGTATAGCAGTTGCAATGTTAACAAAAAAATGGGATGATTGTAAGGATCCTATAATTCATGTAAATGTAGGAATGGGAAAAGGAGAAAATATGCCTGTTAGTAAATCTGAAAAATCTCAGCATGGTTTTTAAAATTGGACTAATTGGTTGTTCAAGGGTTTCAAAAAAGAAATTTATTCCTGCAATTAATTCACTAGATTTTACAACTATTACTAGTGTAGGAAGTAGAACGGATTCTAAAGCAAAACAATGGGCAAAAGAAATTGGTTGTAGCGACTATGGGAGTTATGAAGATGTTATTTCTAGTGATATAGATTGTGTCTATATTTCATTACCAGATGGATTACATGAAGAATGGGCCATTAAAGCTGCAAATGCAGGTTTACATGTATTATGTGAAAAAACATCAACTACTTCATTTGAATCTGCAAAAAATATGATTGATTGTGCTAAAAGAGCAAATACTAGAATTATGGAATGTTTTTCATTTCGATTTCATCCCCAAAATAATCAAGTATTAGAATTAATTAAAAAAAATCATATAGGAAATATTCATAATTTTATTGGAAATTTTGGGTATCCAAAACCAGATGATCAAAATATTAGATTAAAAAAAAAACTTGGTGGAGGAATATTAAATGATGCAGGTTGTTATCCAATTTGTGCCAGTAGAATAATTTTCAATGAGGAGCCAATAGGGGTAATGAGTAATTTGAATATTGAACCTAACTTAGGAATAGATGTAAGTTCAACTGTAGTTTTAACATTTAATAAAAAAAATGCAATTATAGAAGCAGGTTTTGGTAGGAATTTTAAATCAAATTATGAAATTTGGGGTTCAGAAGGAAATATCAAAGTAAATAGAGCATATGCAGTACCAAATAATTTTGAAACAAAAATTGAAATAGAAAAAAATGATGAGACTAAAATTATTAAAAATATACCAATTGATCAAACTGCATTAATGATTAAAGCATTTTACGAGGATATTATGAAAATTACTAAATGTAGTTTTAATTTTGAAAGAGAACTCTTATCACAGGCTAGAGTAATGGAGGCAGTAAGATTATCAAATAGTAAAAAGAAGTTTATTACATTAGAAGAAATAAATTAAAAAAAATTACATTAATTCTTCATATATTTTTATTATTTTTTTAATTTCAATGTCAGCATTATAATTTTTTAAAACTTCATTTCTTAATTTTTTACCTAAATCATTACGTATATTTTCATTTTTAAGATAATCTATTTGATTTATTAAATCATTTTTTGTTTTTCCAATACAAACATGATCATTTTCAAAATCAATATTTCCGAAAGGAGTTGTAACAATAGGCATCTGACAAGCTGCAGCTTCAATAAATTTTGTTTTTGAACCTAAATAAACAGCATAGTTGGGAAATGGTGCCAATAAAATACTACAAGTTCTTAATGTTTCAACATAATTTTCTACTTTACCTGTAAATTTAGTATTTTTAAATTGTAATTCTTCTCTAAAATTTTTATCAGTAGGACCGATGAAAACAAATTCTACATCAGGTAATTTTTTAACTATAAATTTAATCATATCAAATCCAAAATAATTTAATTTACCAGGTAAAAAGGGTCCAACTAAAGCAATTTTTAATTTTTTACATTGTGTAGGAATATAATTTTCTGGGAAAACAGAATTTCGTACAACAGTAGCACTTTGTATATTTTTTACCCTTTCAAAAATACTTTCACCAGCACAAATTATGTGTTGTGATTTTTGAAGAATTTTTGTTTCTAATTTTTTATAATAATATGATTTGGTTTTAAAACTCCATTTTTTCCAATTATGAAAAGAATATCCACCTGACAAATTTGATGAATAAACGTATTCAAGACCATGAGCATCAGCAATATACCTATGATTTTCTAATAATCTACCACTCAATTGTTGAGCATGAATCAAATTATTAGAAAGTTTAGAAACTTTTTCTTTGTTAAATTCATCAATTAATTCAATATTCATAAAATTATTTTTTTTAAGTGCATGTAATTGCCATTGAGCTCTATTTCCACTTGCATCTAATCCATCAATTTTACGTTCAGTGATCATAGAGACTTTAGGCATTTTTGTATTTACTCAAGATAATGATTAAAACCTTGTTAGTGATTGTTACAAAAAATCCTAAAAAAATTATTAGTTATATCATAAATTAATTCATTATTTTTAAAGTGATTTAAGTAGAAATTGATTACAAACTTTATTTATATGCATAATTTATTGATGAGTTAATGAAAGAAGGTTGGGGAAGACGTAGATGGTGGGAATTTAGACAAGGTCATACAGTGTATCTTATTTTTATGCTAACTTTCATAAATTTTATTTTGATTGCATACAGATTATTAATTGAAAAAGTTACTTTCTTTAAAGAGTTAGTTCCAGATCTATGGATTTTTGCATTAATGTTTATTTTGATTTATGTTCCAGCAGCAATATTAATTGGTTATTGGCATAGACGTACACAATTAAGAGTAGAAACTACAATAATAAATCAACAAAATCCTGTTTTAGCTAAAATGGTTAGAACTCTATTAGATGTACAAACTGGTGTAGCATCTGAAAAAGAAATTATAGAATTTAGAGATATGTTAAAAAAAATTGAAAGAAAATAAAACAATTAAAATGATTTTTCAAAAAAGAACAATAAGGGAATTTTGGTGGGCTGGAAGAATGGGTCATTCAATATATTTAACAATTTTTTTAGGATTTATCAATTTTATTTTAATTGTATATAATTTTTTAATTGAAGGAAATGAAATATTAGAGAATTTTATATCAGAAATATGGGTATTTTCTGTTATTTTTCTAGCATTGTATATTCCTGTATCAATTTTAATTGGAAGATGGCATACAAATACTCAGATACATGTGGATATGGAACTAAAAATGTATGAAGATCCAATTTTAGCTAAAATGGTTAGAACTCTATTAGATGTACAAACTGGTGTAGCATCTGAAAAAGAAATTATAGAATTTAGAGATATGATTTTAAAAATTGAAAAACAAGACAATGATAAATTATAGAATATAAATGAAAAATTGAGCCTAAAAAGATATTTTTCTAATGAAGGATTAAAATTTTAATGTAGTTTACTTAAATTACGAGAAAAAATTTTCAATAATAATGAAAGGAGTAATTTTACATGGTGGACATGGAACAAGATTGCGTCCTTTAACACATACTGGTCCAAAGCAATTACTTCCTATAGCAAATAAACCAATGTCTAATTATTGTGTGGATACATTAATTCAAGCAGGGATAAATGAAATTGCATTTATAATTGGTGGAATTGGGGCTGAAAAAGTAAAAGAATTTTACGGAAATGGTGAGAAATTTGGTGTAAAATTTTCATATATTGAACAAGATTATCCGAAAGGAATAGCTCATGCAATTTCTTTATGTGAAGATTTCATTAATAATGAGAAATTTGTAGTTTTCTTAGGTGATAATATTATTAACAAAAATATTTCAGAATATATTTTAAATTTTCAGAAATCAAATGTTGAAGCATCATTGTTATTATGCGAAGTTAATAACCCATCACAATTTGGAATTGCAGAAATTAAAAATAACAAAATAGTAAATATTACTGAAAAACCAAAAAACCCTATTACAAATTTTGCAGTAACAGGAATTTATTGTTTAACATCACATATTTTTGAAATAATTAAAAAACTCAAACCATCTTGGAGAAATGAATTAGAAATAGCTGATGCATTACAAATGTTAATTGAAGAAGAAGAAGAATTAACATTTGAAATGATTACAGATTTTTGGAAAGATACTGGAACTCCAAAAGATATTATTCAAGCAAATAAAAAAATTCTTGAAAATATGAAAGAATTTCAAAAAGGAGTAATAGAAGATGGTGTAATTATTTCAGGAAAAGTAATGATAGAGAAAGGAACTATAATAAAAAAAGGTGTAAAAATTACAGGTCCAGTTATAATTGGAAAAAATTGTATTATTGAAAATAATTCGCATATAAAAGAAAATACAAGTATTGGAAATAACTGTCAAATTAGAGGATCCACGATTACTGACTCGATTATTATGTCAGATTGTATATTTGAAGGAAAATTTGATATTAAAAATAGTATAATTGGATCAAATTCTAAAATTTTACAAAATAGTAACAATACAAATAATGAATTTCTTCTTGGTGAAGGTTCTCAAATTTCAATATAAACATTGATTGATAGTAAATGATTAAAGAGTAATTTTTAAAGAATTAGATATAATGAATTTACTAGGAATAGATTTTGAGGACTGGTATCATCCACAGTTAGTTGAACCATTTGTCCCTGAAGATAAAAAAATACCAACTATGTTCAAAGGACTAGATAAAATTCTAGAATTATTAAGAAAACATGATGTAAAAGCAACATTCTTTGTTGTAGGGGAATTATTAGAGTCAAATCCTGAAATATTAGATAAAATTATAGATAGTGAACATGAAATAGGATTTCATACAATGAAACACACTAGATTAGATTCTCCAAATTTTAAAGAAAAATTTAAAGATGAAATAAAAGAATTTGAAAAACTTACATCAAAAAAATCAATTGGTTTTAGAGCACCAACATTTTCTCTTAATAAAAAAAGTTCATGGGTAATTGATGAACTTGTAAATAATAATTATAGATATGATAGTAGTATAATTCCTGCAAAAACTAGTTTGTATGGAATTCCAGAAGCTGAAAAATCACCATATAAAATTACAAGTAAAAATTTAGAAAAAAATAGTGAAAATGGTAAATTAATAGAGTTTCCATTATTGGTTACAAAATTTTTAGGAAAAACTATTCCAGCTGCAGGAGGATTTTATTTAAGAACACTTCCATTAAAAATTATAAAAAACGCAATTAAATCTTATGAAAATAAAAATAGAGTGTCAAGTTTCTATATTCACTCATGGGAATTGACTCCAGAATATATTCCAAAAATTAAATTACCCATAAAAAATAATTTCATTACATTTCATAAAATCAAAAAAACATTTTCAAAAATGGAATCATTATTTAATCAATTTGAATTTACTTCGTTTAATTCATATTTAAATAAATTAAATAAATAAAAATATGTCAGAAAATGAAACAATGCTTGTATGGTTAGATTTTGGCCCATACCCGTATCTTCATTTAGGTATAATTTCTAAATTATCTGAATTAAAAAAATTTGATTTCATTGGAATTGTTACTAGAAAACAGAATATGTCTTTTTTTGAAAAACAAAAAATAATAAAATTTAAAAAATTAATTTATTATCCAGATTGTTACATAAATAAATCAACATATAATATGAATAATTTAAAAAATATTGAAGATAAATTTGGCTTAAATATTTGGTTAAATATTTTTTCAGATAGAAGTTTTAATAAATTTTGGACTGATTTCCATAAATTTACACGTGAAGAAATTTTAATAATTATAGAAAAATCACTTTCATTTTTTGTTGATATTTTAGAAAAAGAAAAACCAAAAATGATACTCATGCAAACTCCAGGAGAAAATGTTTCAGGCGTACTACTTTATGAGCTTGCTAGAAAAATGAATATTCAAACTTTTATGATGAATGATATACATTACAAAAATCATATTCATGTTTCAAATAATACTAAAAGTAGTGAAATTTCAAATGAAATTAAAAGAATAGGAAATAATTTTGAGGAATCATTAGAAATATACGATAAAAAATTCATACACAATCATTCTAATGATAATGTAAAAATAATAAGTGGGTATGATCCACGCATAAAATCATTTTCTCAAAAAATTAAACATTATATGAAAAGATTATCAAATAATTTAGAACCTATCTATCTTAATGTTGGAAAAACAAAATATAATCTTATGAAGTATAGATTACTTAGTAGCTTTAAAGTAAAAAAACGTCAAAAGTTTTTAGATAATTATACAGAAAAAACATTAAAAAATGAGAAATTTTTATATTTTCCACTTCAAAGTGAACCAGAAGCCTCAATTCTAATGAATACACCATTTTACACTAATCAAATTAATTTGGTTGAAACAATTGCAAAATCTATTCCAATAAATTATGTACTATATGTAAAAGAACATCCATTTCAAAAACATAAATTATGGAGATCAATTGATGATTATAAAAAAATAAAAAATATACCAAATGTTAGATTTTTACACCCTAGTGTTAATGCACAAGAAGTATTAGAAAAAAGTAAAGGAGTTATAACAATTTCTGGTGCAACTGGATTTGAAGCATTATTTTATCACATACCAATTATTATGTTTGGAGATGAATATTATGATAAATTATCTATGGTAACAAAAATTGAAACATTTGATGAATTACCATATAAAATTAGAAATGTATTATCTAATTTTGAATTTAATGGAAAAGAATTATCAATGTTTGTTAAAGTTTTAAAAGAATTTGCTCTACCTGTTCAATATTATTCAATACTTAAAGATGGAGTTTTAATATCAGCCATTCAAAGAAATCAAAATAATTTTGAATTAACAAATTTAGAATTTAAAAAATTTCTTAAAAAATGGGAAGAAGAATTTACATTGCTAGCAAAAACAATTTTGGTACGATCCAGTGGAATAAATTAAAAAAAATGAATGTTAAAAAGATGTATTCAAAATTTATTAGACATTAAAAAAACAATGAAATATGAAGAAGAAAATGACTCAAGAAATATTTGATCTTTCTAATAAAACAATAATTTTAACAGGAAGTGCAGGTCGTTTAGGTTCAAATTTTGCTGAAATACTAGCAGATGCAGGAGCAAATTTAGTTCTTATAGATATAAATGAAGAAGCAAATAAAAAATTAGAGAAAAGAATTACTAAAAAATTTAAAATAAAATGTATATCTTCAAGTGCAAATATTACAGTAAAAAATGAATTACTAGAGCTTTCTAAAGTAATAATTAAAAAATTTGGAAGAATAGATGGAGTTGTAAATAATGCATTTTACAATCCTAGAACAAATATCGAACAATCTGCAATGAAATTTGAAGATTATTCGTTAGATTTATGGAATGATGTTGTTTCTGTGAATTTAACAGGAGTTTTTTTGTGTTCACAAATATTTGGAAAAATTATGGCAAAACAAAAAGTAGGAGGTTCAATTGTAAACATTTCATCAATTTATGGAATTAATGGGGCAGATCAGCGTATTTATGGAAATAGTAAATTAAATTCACCACCATCATATGCAGCAACAAAAGGAGCAGTTGTTAATTTCACAAAATATTTAGCTGCATTTTGGAATAGAAAAAATATTCGTGTTAATACAATGACATTAGGAGGAGTAGAAGATAAATCATATATGAATAAAAAATTCATAAAAAAATATTCAGAAAAAACAATGATTGGTAGAATGGCAAAAAATAATGAATATAATGGAGCATTATTATTTTTATTATCTAATGCATCATCCTACATGACTGGTGGAAATTTAATTTTAGATGGAGGATGGAGTAGTTGGTAATTAAAATGGAATTAATTTATTTTTCAAAATTAATTCAGCTAATTTAAATTCAATTTCAGTATCAATCATCAAACCACATTCAGATGGTATTTCTACAGGCAATGATTTTGGCAATATTGGAGTTTTATATTTTAAAAATACATTAACGTCAAAAACAAATAACCCATTAAGCTGATAGACAGTCGGAGATTCTTGTCTGCTTTTTGGTCTATTTTTTAATTTTTTACAGAGTTTTAAAAAACCAGCAGGATTTTTCTCCATTATATTGAAATAGGGATTAAAATGTTGTTCATAAACTCCATAA
>CAJQSE010000043.1 GCA_905612485.1 uncultured Candidatus Nitrosopumilus sp. | reverse complement strand
CATAAGAGACAAAGGAATTTTGGAACAAAGATTACTTAATCCTAAAAAAGCATTACAATATTTGAATAAATATTTAGAAATAAATCCAAATGCAGAAGATGTAGATTTTATTTTAGAATTGATTAGAAGTATAAAGACAAAAAATTAATCAATTATAGAATCTACTTCTCTACCTTCTTTGATCATTGATATTTCATGACGAGCAATTTTATTTCTAAATGCTCTTTTGATAATATCTAACTCACTACGAAGTAATGCAATTTCATCTTCAAGTTTTGCAACTCGTTCATAGATAGTTTCAGCTTCTGAACTCATAATGAATTATAAATAAAAAATTGTCTTAAAAAGTTATGGGTGGGTAGTTTAATTTGCCATATTATTTTAAATTATAATTTAATATAGGAAGTACTGACTTCTTCTGTTAATTAAATTTCTTTAGAACGTGGTAAGCCTTCAGCATTAAGATTAGTCAGTAAATGAAAGATAAAAGGTGTATTTGTTAACTTAACCTATAATTCAAATTCTTGACGACATTTTTCACATTTTGCTCGTTCTTCACCAGGTGAGCCTAAAAGAAATATTTTTCCAATTGTTTGACATAAAGGACACATACCAGTAGTAGCATTTTTTGGACCTGTACGAATGATTTTTTGACTTTTTCTACGTCCCATAAAAAAACTCTCTAAAACTGTCTATTAAGTTTTAATGGCGCGGGGAGAGGGATTCGAACCCACGAGTTCTTGCGAACATGAAATTAGCAATCTCACGCCCTACCGGGCTAGGCGACCCCCGCATAATTAGGACTAGATGTATCTGTAAATAAATTCATTCATCATTATACAAACTACAATGGTAGAATTAATTAGAAGTAAATCAAAATCTTGCAATAATGAGTAAAAAAGCTGCAGTGATGAGAGGGGATGGAATAGGACCAGAAGTAGTAGATTCAATGCTAAGAGTTCTAAAAGAATGTAATTTTCAATCAGAATTAATTTTATGTGAAGCAGGCTCAGAACAATGGGAAAAAAATGGTAGAAAAGATGCATCATATATTCCAGATTCAACTATGAAAACATTAGAAGATGTAGACTGTTGTTTTAAAGGACCGACCACTACAATTCCAGTTCCAGATGCACCCAGAAGTGTTGCAGTTACATTAAGACAAAAATTTGAACTTTATGCAAATATTAGGCCAACTAAAACTTATGATAGATTAACACCAAATCGAAAACTTGATTGTGTATGTTTTAGAGAAGCAACTGAGGGTCTCTACACAGGTGTAGAGACAAAAATTACAGATGATGCAGCAATTGCAATTAGAAAAATTACTAGACAAGGAAGTAGAAGATTGGTAGATTCTGCTGTAGATTGGGCAAACAAATTTGAAATGAAAAAAATGGTGGCAATTACAAAAAGAAATATCTTAAAACAAACAGATGGGATATTTTGGGATGAAACACAAAAAGCAGTAGAAGGAACTGGAATAGAATTATCTGAAATATACATAGACAACATGGCACAACAAATGGTCATTGCAACTGAACAGTTTAATGGTTCAGTATTAGTTAGTACAAATTTGTTCATGGATATTATTTCAGAACTTGCATCAGCTCTAGTTGGTTCAATTGGATTAATTTATTCAGCAAATATTGGAGATAATTATGCAATGTTTGAAGCAGCACATGGAAGTGCACCACAATTTACAGGGCAAAATAAAGTAAATCCAACTGCAACGGTATTATCAGGGGCATGGATGGCAGATTATCTTGGTGAAAGAGAAGTTAGAGATGCAATATTTTCTGCAACTGAACAAGTTATCAATGAAGGTAAAACAGTAACATGGGATATAGGAGGTAATGCAACTACCACACAAATGACAGATGCAATAATAGTATATGCAAAAAATAATTTAAGAAAATAATTAATTTATTGCCTCTACAAGAATTAATTCTTCAAAGAAAAGTTTCTTTTTTGTAATTATTCTAGTTTTTAATCCTAATTGGTGTGCATAATCTATGAGTTTTGAATAATTGGATAATGAAGAAGTAACAAAAATGAATTTACCATTTTTTTGAAGATTTTTCAAAGCAGAATCAAATATTTTTTTTGGAATTTCAAATCCTTCAGCACCACCATCAGTTGCAATATCTAAAATTTCGTCAGTTGCAAGATAAGGTAAATTAGAAACAATAAAATCAAATTTTATTTTTAATGCATCTGAGCCATTACAACAAATCAACTTATCTGTTTTGTAAGAACTTTGATTTTGTAATACATTATAATTAATATCAGTTCCAATAACAAGAGAAAAATTCTTGCAAAGTAATTTAGTTAAATATCCAGATCCACTACCAATATCTAATGCATAATTTCCTTTTTCATTTTCAATATTGTTTGCAATAAAAAAAGTATCCTCAGATGGAGGATATTCATCATTTTTCAAGAATTTGTTTTGCAAGATTAACTATTTCATCTCCTGAAAGATCATCAACACGTT
>CAJQSE010000042.1 GCA_905612485.1 uncultured Candidatus Nitrosopumilus sp. | reverse complement strand
TTGTTTAATTTGTTTTAAATATATTTCACATTTTTTAATTTCTTCTTCAATGTTCATTGATTTTTGTCAGATTTTGGATTTACATATTTTGATTGTGATTTTAATTCAATAGATAATTTATTAAAAATTTCATTTACACTTACATCCACCAAATTAATTGTTGCATTTTCTTTAACAATTTGCTTTTCAAATTTTTCTTTAATTGCAAATGAGACTGATGACCAATGTAAAATTCCCTTTAATTGTTCTTCAACAGTTACATTTGTAGTTGGGAGACTTGCAGATGCAAAAACAATTCCATTTGTCCATTGCATAGTTGGAATACCTCCACCTGATGATTTTGTACTAAATGCTATTTGTTTTACCCAATCATCAAATTTGTATTCAATAATTTCATGAATGATTAATTTTTTCCATGGTTCAATTGTAATATCCATTGCTAACCTTCAAGTTAATCCAATTATAATCTTATTTTTTTGATTTCCTAAATTTCTTTAATCTCAGTAATTGTTCCTAAAACTGAATCCATTTTTACTATGGCCTTTTTTTCTTCCCACCCGAGTGCAACATACCAATCCCCTGCATCATCATGATATTTTGTTTCTAATGTTTTGAGTTCTTCTGGTTTTTTGTCATATTTTTTAGCAATTCCTGATATTGCTAATGCAATTGCATCTTTTTCTATTTCTAACCTTCTCTTCATTAATCCTATTCCTGGACTCATGTTTTCCTCATAGCGTTTCATCTAATATAGTTAATTCTTAAAATTACGCATAATGTTCATTTTTATCAATTAGAAATATTACAATATTTCAAATAGTCCCTTTCTAACTTTACAATAAAATGAAATTAATTCAAATATTTTCAAATTCTTTACTGTTAAAATCTACTACACTTGTTTCTCTTGTATCAATTTTAGCAGTAATTGGCCCTATCGTAATTGTTTCTGCTGGATTTTGGGATGCAGTATCTCATATTCTTAAAGAACCTGAATCCTTTTGGAGCCCTTCTCATATTGTAGTTTACACTGGAGTATTTATGACAACTTTTGCTGCAGGTATGGGTTGTTTGTTATTACTTAGAAAATCAGTTCACGGATCTTTAAAAACTGGAATAAAACTTGTGATAGTAGGCTCCATTGTTCAAATGATTTCTGGTTTTGGTGATTCTTTATCACATGATCTTTTTGGAATTGATGGATTAATTTCTTGGTCTCATCAACCACTTGAATTTGGATTAGTTCTTGCGTCATTGGGTGCAGTTTTAATTATAAAAAATAGAGAACATACAAAATTAAGATTATTTCTTCCTTTCTCAATTATTGCATTTTTATTTTTTGCAACTTGGTTAATTTTTAATCTAGTTCTTACTTTTGGTCATACTATCCAATGTATTCAAATTTATGAAATATTTTCATCTGGTTGCTCTATATTGTAATTTTTTATTTTTAGATAAGAAATTAACATCATTATTAATGAACCCAATAATATCATAATTCCTGGTGTTATCATTTTTTGTGAATGTGTATCTCCAAATTCTATTTGTAAATTAATTGAGTTTTCTGAAATATTTGATACTTTTATTGTGTATATTCCATTTTTATCAAAATCAAAATATGCTACTAAAAATTTTGTATTGACTTTTTGTTCTTGTATAACATTCAAATTTTTATCTAAAATCTGAACAAATACATTTTCATTGTTAAATTCAGGAATGTATATTTTATAATATCCAATACCACTTCCTGAAAATTCTAATTTTGATTCAATAGAATTTGATTCTTTCAATAATGCTGAATCATGCTTTTTATCTGTTTCATTAAAGATAACTGATACCCAAATCATTCCAATGATTATCATTACTAATCCAATTTTGAATACCGATACTTTCATTTTATTATCTGGCAAATTAGTTGATTAATAAAATAATCTAAAGGGCTCGAAGGGATTTGAACCCTCGACCTAGCGGTTCGAAGCCGCTTGCTCTATCCAGGCTGAGCCACGAGTCCAAACAATTAAGAATTTAACCGGCCTAAATGTCTGTCTAGATACTTTGAAAGTTTCAAAAAAAGTTGTAGGAGTTGAATATGCAATTAGAGATATTGTTTTAGCTGCAAGAAAAGTTGAACAAACAGGTATGAAGGTAGATTATCTCAATATTGGTGATCCTGTACAATTTGGATTTCAACCTCCTAATAATGTAAAACAAGCATTAATTGATTCTATCAAAAATGGTGAAAATTATTACTCTACGTCTGAAGGTCTTTTAGAATTAAGAGAAGAGATTGCAAAAAAAGAAAATGCTAAGGGACTTTCAATTACTGCTGATGATATTTTAATTACAAATGGTGTTTCTGAAGGACTTGATATGGTAATATCTTCAATTGTGGAAGAAGGTGATCAAGTACTTTTACCTGGACCTTATTATCCTCCATATGCTTCCTATGTACGATTACACGGAGGAATTCCTGTAGAATTTTCAGTTGACTTGAATAATTCTACCCCTGATTTTGATGATATAAAATCAAAAATCACATCCAAAACTGTTGCTATTTGTTTAATCAGTCCTAATAATCCAACAGGTGTTGTATTTAATGAAATTTCTCTTAAAAAATTAGTAGATCTTGCTAATCAACATAATCTCTACATTATTTGTGATGAAATTTATGATCAAATAATTTTTGATGATAAGTTTGTAGGAATTGGTAAAGTTGCAGGTGATTCTCCTATAATTATTCTAAATGGATTTTCTAAAGTACATCTAATGTCAGGTTGGAGAATTGGTTACATTGCATTTAATCAATCACCACAACTTGAAGCATTACGTGAACATCTTCCTAAACTTGCAAGAGTAAGAATTGCAACTAGTCTTCCAGTACAACATGCAGCTTTAGAATCACTTCGTGGACCTCAAAATTATATCAATGACTTTGTTTCTGAAATAAAAAAACATAGAGATTTAGTTGTAAAGCGTCTTAATGAAATACCTGGACTTTCATGTCCAAATCCTAAAGGTGCATTTTATGCATTTCCAAAAATTGAAACTAATAGATTTGGTAATGATAAAGAATTTGTTACAAAATTATTAGAATCAAAAGGAGTACTAACTGTTCATGGTTCTGGATTTGGAGAACAATATGGAAGTGGGCATTTCAGACTTGTTTATCTTGCAAGTCTTGAGATATTAGATTCTGCAATGAATAAAATTGAAGAATTTGTTAGTCAGTAATTCCAAACTGAAAATTTTTGGGGAATTATTTCTATAATACAATCAGTATCATCCAGTAATTTTTTTGCAGATTTATTTTCTAATGTTTTAAAATACTTCAAAAGTATTTTTTTTGCAATTGTTTTTGCTTTGGGTATTTCTAAAATAATATTAGCTATTCCTTTACCCATCACTCCATAGATATCTGGAGCATTTACTCCTACATCTACACAAAATGATACATGATTATTTTTTTGGATATTTTTTATTTTTTGACTACTGGTATCAGTTCCTATGTAAATTTTTTTTCCACTATATGTATACCAAACAGGTGTAATATGTGGAAATTTATTTTTATCAATAGTACATAATCGTAAAATTTTTTGTGTTTTTAGAAATTCATCTCTTTTGTTCATATTTTCTAAATCCTAACACTACCATAAAAATCCCAAATGTTAGCATTCCAATTGAAACTTTTTCATTTGTAACTTCCCCATTAAGTAAAAAATCTTCTACAAATTCTGGACCCCATATCAATAATTGTTGAATTAAAACTATTATCGCCATTACACAAAACATTATGCCAATTGCTGTATACCAATTCCTACCTCGCCTCTGATATTCATGACTCATGATAAATGAAAAATAAATTTAGATGATTTTAATACCTGGATTTTTAATTTTATTTCTTATCATTGCATTAAGTAGCAATGGTGTAGACATTTCTGCAAGATATGATAGTTCTATTGGTCCCAAGTAAATTGATCTTAATCCTTTGATTTCATCAATCAAACCATTTACAACTTGAACTGATTCATTGTCATCTCCACAAACAAATATGTCGTAATCTAATTCTAGTGTAGGATTAACTAATTTTTTTTCAGAAATTACATGAAATGCTGATACAAGTTTTGATTTATCTTTCATGTGATTTAATACAAGTTTGTATGAAAATGGTTTGTTATCTTTAATTGAAACACATTCAAAACCAACATCCGTTTTTGTCATTGGTACAATTGGAGATACAACAACACAGGTATCTTTTATTTCAGATAAAATTCCAGAACATACTGAATCAATATTTTCATATGGAATTGATAAAATTAAAACATCACTATTTTTTGCAACTGAAACATTATCATTTCCAGAAATTGTTCCTTTAATGTCGCCAAAAGATTCTTTTACAAGATTTGTATATTCTACTGCTGATTCTGATGCTCTTGTAGCATCTCTTGAACCAATTATAACATCATGATTTTGTGCCCATCTTAATGCAAAACCTTTTCCCATTCCACCTGTTCCACCAATAATTCCAACTTTCATAATTTACAGCCTGACAATGTTATTATTATCTCTATTTGGAGTTCGATCAATTTGGGACAAATAATTTTTCTTAGGCATGGTCAAGCAACAAATAATACTGAAAGGATTTTAGCTGGTAGAACTCCAGGTGTCCCATTAACTGATGTAGGAATAAAACAAGCAGAACAAACTGCTGAACTACTTGAAGATATGAATATTTCTGCAATTTATTCAAGTCCTATTCAAAGAGCAAAACATACTGCTGAAATTGTTGGAAAACATAATTCTATTGATGTAACAATTGATGATCGTTTAATTGAACTTGATATGGGTAAATTTACTGGCGTTCCCTATGATGAGATTTTTACTAGTCATGGTAACGTCTTTATGAAATTCTATAATGGAGAATTGGAAATTGCTCATAATGGTGTAGAGACTTTTGCTGATGTGAAAAAGCGAGTTTTAGGAATAGTTGATCATGTGATTGAGAAACATCCAGATGAAAATGTTGTTTTAGTTACTCATATGGATCCAATCAAAGCAATGCTTTCAACAATAGTTGATTTATCTCCAATCAATCTCTTTGAACTAATAATTGCTAATGCCTCACTTAATATTTTTAAAGAAAAAGATCGTAAATTTTCTCTTTCTGGAATTAATGTAATGCATACTTCTAGATTCGATCAGAACTGGTAGATAATAATCTTGAAAACCCTTATAAAGAATTTGAAGTCGAAATCAAATAATCGCTAATGAAATTCGTATTTGAATTCTTACTGATAATGGCAGTTTTGGTAGCACTTCCAGCTGCAGACTTTGCATTTGCAGCAGGTGATGAGCCTGGTGAATATCTTGATCGTAGAGTTGTTATTTGGAATTTATTTTACAAGATGATGACTGTTGCATTTATTGTCGGTTCAGTAGTTTCGGGTACTATTATTTGGCAAGTTTGGAGATTTAGAGAATCTCATCCAAAAGCAAAACCAACTAGTTATGAAGGAACTGACTGGTAGATATGTCTGGACACTCTAATTGGCCTGAATGGATTTACGTTGCTGTAGTTATTGCATTAATGGCATGGGTTGGTGCAGAAGCATGGGAAACTGAAAGACTAATTGAACATGTCCCTGAAGATGCTAAAATAATTATTGTAACAGGTCAGCAGTGGTTCTGGACTTTTGAACATGAAGATGGAACAAAAGAAATTGGTGAACTACATGTTGAAGTTGGAAAGGCTTACAAATTTGAAGTAATATCAAAAGATGTTAATCATTCTTTTAATATTCACGATTATGTTGTTTTAATGGATGCAATTCCTGGTAGAGTTAACACTGTATGGTTTGCACCAGATAAAGTTGGTGAACATGATATTCAATGTAGAGAATATTGTGGATTAATTCACTATAACATGAGAGGAACACTCTATGTAACGGAGCCATCATCTTGATAACGCTTTTATCACAAATTATTGTCGAGGAAATTAACTAATGACTCTAGAATTACAAAAACCACGTCCTATTTGGCAAATAATGTTTTCAACCCATCACACTGATGTTGGATTACTTTACCTAATCACTTCTCTTACATTCTTATTCTTAGGTGGTTCACTAGCACTTGGAATTAGAGCTGAATTATTCTTACCAGGATCTCAAATCATTGCAGATTCAATGACGTTTAATAGAATTTTTACTGTTCACGGAACAACATTAATTTTCTTATTTATTATCCCATTTGCATCAGCTGTTGGTAACTACTACGTTCCAATCATGGTTAGATACAAGGATATGGCATATCCAAAACTTAATGCAATTGCATTTTGGATGATTCCTCCAGCAGGTGTACTAATTTGGCTAGGATTTGCAGACTTTACATGGTATGCAACACCACCATATTCTATTATCAGTGCTCCCGGACCTGCAGCAGATATGTGGATCTTTGGATTAAAGATTTTAGGCGTATCTTCAGTACTGGGTGCTCTAAACTTTGTAGTTACCATTCTAAAATGTAAACACCCAGATATGTCAATTGGACAAATTCCGTTGCTTGCATGGTCTTTCTTATCTTCTTCATTAATCATTATAGTTGCAATTCCAACATTTGCTGCAGCATTGTTAATGCTGTTAACTGATAGACTTGGTGTAAGTGGATTTTTCAATCCAGCAATGGGTGGTGACCCAATTGCATATGCTCACTTGTTTTGGTTTACATTTCATCCTGAAGTCTATGTGTTGGTAATTCCAGCAATTGGAATGATGTATGAAATTATTCCAAGATTTTCAAGAAAACCAATTTACAGTTACAATTCTGGAGTTTTTGCATTTGTCATGTTAGCTATTGTCGGTTTCTCATCATGGGCACATCACATGTATGCAACTGGAATGTCATTTACTGAAAAAACAGTCTTTATGGTTGGAACTTTAGCTGCTGTTCCAGCATCTGCAATGCATGTTTTCAACTTTGTTGCAACAATGTGGAATGCTAGAATTAGATTTTCAACACCAATGATGTGGGCTGTTGGAGGAATTGCATTATTCTTCTCTGCAGGTGCAGGTGGTGTAGTTAACAGTGCAATGCCATTAGACTTTACAACACACGATACCTATTGGGTAGTTGGACACTTCCATCTCTTTGTTATGGGTACTATTGCATTTGGTTCAATTGGTTATCTCTACTACATGTTCCCATATGTTACAGGTAGAATGTACAATGAAACATTAGGTAAGATTCATTTTGTATTGTCTTTCATTGGAACTGTTCTTGTATTCTTTACACAACACGTACTTGGTTTGTATGGAATGCCAAGAAGAATTTACGATTATCCGCCAATACCAGAATGGATTGCAATGAATCAAATAGCTTCTATTGGCGCAATGATTATTGGAATCAGTATGGCAATATTCTTAGCAAATATGATTTACAGTGCTGGAAAAGGTAAACCTGCAGATACAGATGATCCATTTGGTCTTGGAGGTAGATACTATTATCCATTTGAGGCAAAGAACCCATCCCATTAGGAGATAAATGAAATGAGTCAAAATAATTCCCAAAATGTTTACAGAACATCACCTGCTAGAGTTGGTAAAATGATGGCCATTATGTTAGGTGTATGTCTAATTGGTGGAATAATTTTCTTTTCAATGTGGGATTATTGGACTTCAATGCCTCCACCAGTTGTTGCAATGATGGCAGGAGAAAAAACTCATGCAGGACCTGCAGAAGCAACTGGACAAACAATTACACAAGATCTTCAATTTATAGAATCTCCAGACTTTAGGAATCTAGCGTTTAACGCGTTACCTGGAGAAGATGGGAATAATCCCACAATCAATATGAGTGTCGGTGACAAAGTTGTGTTTAATGTTGTAAATGATGGTATGTCATTTCATGCATTTGGTGTTACACAAGATGTAGAAGGTTTCTCTGGAGTAATCCCTGGTAGTGAAATTGCAGCACCAACAAATCCATTAAAACCAACAGAGTTTGGTACTTCTGAATTTATTGCAGGTGAAGAAGGTACTTACTACTACATTTGTACAGTTCCAGGTCACAGAGCACAAGGAATGGTTGGAGAAATTATTGTATCTGGTTCTAATGGACCAGCAGCTGCATCACCACCAACTGGTGTATCCCATGAATTAGAATTTGATTTTATAGAATCTCCAGACTTTAGGAATCTAGCGTTTAACGCGTTACCTGGAGAAGAAGGACATAATCCTGACGTTACTGTAAATTCTGGTGATGAAGTAACAATTACTACAAACAATGTTGGAATGTCATTTCATGCATTTGGTGTAGTTTCAAATCCTGATGACTTTAACAGTGTTATTTTTGATTCAGCAATTGCAGCTGCAACAAACCCACTAAAACCTGGTGAGTCTGGTAGTACAACATTTACTGCTGGTGCACCTGGAACTTACTACTACATTTGTACAGTTCCTGGACATGCATTACAAGGAATGATGGGTAATTTCCTCGTAGAATAATATTGGCAATTCAATATCTTGCATTAACAACTTTGGTAGTTTTGTATTCATTGATGTTTATTGGTGGATACATTTCCGCATCTGGGCTTGGATTGACTTGTCCTGAATGGCCCCAGTGTCCAAATGGTATGATGCCTTCAGCTGAATATTTTGTTGAATGGACTCATAGATTAGTTGCAGCAACTGTTGGAGTCTTAGTTATTTCTACAATGGTAGCTAGTATTATTCATAAAAATTCAGATTTGAAAATTAAGATTACAAGTTCCCTAGCAACTGGATTAGTAATTACACAAATAGCTCTAGGTGCCTTAGTAATTGATTTAAAATTACATGCAGTTTTAGTTTCAATTCATTTAGGTATTGGAATATTCTTGTTTTCAATGGTATTGCTAACTACCTTGTTTGCATTCCGTATAGCAAAAATGCCATTAAAGACTAAGATTTAGATTTTTTAAAAAATCCTGGTAGGTAAATGTATCCTATTATGACTGCAAATATTAATGCCCCAATTGTAATTGCAGCAATAAAAATTACTCCAAATGGACTTTGAGTTCCCATGTTAAAGGTATAGGTTAGTGTCCCTTTTGTTCCATCCATATCATACAAATCAATTAACACAATATGGTTTCCTTGGTTTTTCCAAATATAATCAATATCCCAATGTCCTGCTTTGATTGTTGTTGGTGGAATTGCATTTACTTGTTGATCGTTATAGAAAACTCTAATTCCAATTGTAAAACTATCTACTTCTTCAAAGTCTGCATCAGTTACTCTAACTAACAATTGTGATGGTTCATCAATTTGTGGAAATTCAGGTGTTGTGGCTACTTGTACTCTGTACCCTCCATAGAATTCTTCTGCAGAATTAAACAGTGAATGAGCATATGCTGTATTGACTATTGAAACAGATGAAAATAATATTATGAAAATTAATAATGTTGATCGCACTTTATTCATTATACTATAATTATCTGTGGATGAATATATTGTAAATCAATTTCTCTCAAAAAAATCTTCAAAACCTTTAAATCCTTATTGCCAAGAAACCCAAATGTTGACCCTCGTTAGAAAATCAATCGATATTAAAACACCAGTTGACAACGTCTTTACATATTTTGCAAGACCAGAACATGTTTCTGATCAAATCAAAAATGACACAGTTGGAATGACAGTAGTTCCATTGGATATCAAAGAAGGAATGGGTGTTGGTACAACTTTTAGAATTATCGGTGACTTTAGCGGAAAACGTTTAGAGTGGGATTGTGAAACAACTGAATTTATCAGAAATGAGAAAATTGTTGCTAAGCAAATTAAAGGTCCATTCAAGAGGTGGGAAATTACAAATGAATTTGAATCATTAGGTGATAATCTTACAAGAATAACCATGTCAGTAGATTATAAAATGCCATTTGGTCCACTAGGAGCAATTTTGGATAAAGCAAAATTTGCAAAATCTGCTGATAAGGGAATGGAAACTGCACTTTACAATGTTAGAGGACTACTTGAAGGAAATGGTTCAATTCCAGTATACATTACACTAGATGCATACCAAAAACTTCTTGCAGAAAAGAAAAAGATGAACAATGTCCCAGTTTCAACTGCACTTACAGCAATTTTAGAAAAGTACAGTGAAATGGAAGCTAAAGCACAAAATTAAATTTTCATTCATTTTAAAATCTCAAGATTAATAACAACTCTAGACTTTTTTATTTTGTTGGGTTTATGGCGCAGCCAGGTAGCGCACCGGACTCTTAATCCGGTTGTCGAGGGTCCGAATCCCTCTAGACCCGCTTTTAATTATATAATTTTTTAAATCAAGAATAAAACTTATAATTTTTTTAATAAAGTAAACCTTGTTTGATCTTGCCCATAATCTTCATGCAAGTCTACATCACTAACAAATTTTATTTTATAGCCCAACCATTTTTCTCCCATATTACGAAATTTATGATTTTCATCAATTTGTTTTTCAGTTTTTTCATATTTCTCACAATGCATTATCCATCTTTTAGATACTCTAAACATCTCTGCAATTCCTTTTTCTAACACATCATCATCTAGATAATTCATTAATCCATGTGTAAATACAAAATCTATTGAGGAATCTTCAAATGGTAATTTAGATATGTCTCCTTTTTGGAAATTTGCACTTGATAATTTTTCTTTTGCAATTTTTAATGCATGCTCATTTAGATCAATCCCATGTAATTGAAATGAATCAGAAAATAATCTCAAGTCAATTCCTGTTCCACAACCTATTTCTAAAATACTCTGCACACCTGGTAAAGAACTGGCTAAATCTCTAACATATTTTGAAAATTCTTCATTATACCTTGATTCATTTTCATCAGCATATTTTTTCCAAAATTCTTCATTATATTGCATATAATTTTTTAATTAAAGCTGTATTTGTTATTATTTCTCTTTTCTAGTGTTGACATTTACAAGGAATAAGTTTTGTATCAAAAGTACAATCATGTGGTCCATCTGATTTCCCTTGTGTTGGGATATTTTTCATACAATCATCATGACGTCCCTTTCTACAAAACCAGCAAATTTCTGGTGTATCCCCAGTTGCGCATAAATCCATAATTTTTACTATTTTTTTGGGTAAAAAAGTTCTTTGAAATTAAATAAATGTCAACCATGGCAAAAATCTTTCATCTTTACCCATTACTACATCGGTGAATGATTTTTGTAATGCTTTAGTTATACTACCCATTTTACCTGTTCCAATTTTGACTTTATCTATTTGTGTAACAGATTTTATTTCAGCAGCAGTACCTGTCATAAAGATTTCATCTGCATTATAGAGATCATCTCTTTCTAGATCTCGTTCAATTACAAATCCACTATTTTCTTCAATAATTTGTATGATACTATCTCTTGTAATTCCTTCTAATCCTCCTGCTGAAAGTGGTGGTGTTTGAATAATATCATCTTTTATTATGAAAATATTTTCAGCACTACCTTCTGCAACTTTTCCATGTGAGTTTAACATAATTGCTTCATCATATCCATTATCCAATGCTTCCATTCTTGCTAAAGCTGCATTGGCATAGTTTGATGCTGCCTTTGCTTGCATTGGTTGAGATCTTGAATCAATTTTCATCCAACTAGAAACTTTACATTTTGCTCCAGAAAATTTACCAGCTTTTGATTCTCCCATCTTCCATTCCCAACATGAAATTGACATATCCACTTTGTTTGTAGTAGGAGTTAATCCCATTGTTCCATAACCATAATATGCCAATGGTCTAATGTAGGCTTCTTTGAGTCCACTAGCTTTAACAGTTTTTAAAATTGCATCTGAAATTTCCTTTTTTGTAAATTGCATTTTCATTGAATATAATTTTGCAGATTTGAATAATCTGTCTACATGTTCTGGTAATCTGAACACTGCAGAACCATTTGGAGTATCATAGCATCTAATTCCTTCAAAAATTGATGTTGAATAATGTAATGCATGGGTCAATACATGAACTTTAGCATCTTTGAATGGTACTAATTTCCCATTCATCCATATTTTGCCCGTTTCTTTCATAACAAAAGAAAAAAATCTTCGTAATTTAAAGAATTATTTTTAATAATATTTGTTGTATTTGGAAAATACATATCAGATTAATTACCTAATATAGTATGGAATGGACTTTGGGATTAATTGGAATAATTTTTTTAATTATAGGCTTAGTTGGTCAAGCATTTCAAATGCGTAAAATTCGTTTGACAAATTACCCCGATGGCGAATTAGCCTCACCAAATGTTTTCATGAATAAGAGTAATTTCAAGTGGTATGCAGTAATTGGAATTGGTATTGCTTGTTGGTATGCAGCTGAACGTATCTGATCTCTATAGATTAGGATTATGTGTGAAAAATTTCTATTAAATATAGCGTGTTTTGGGTAACGCTGGGCTAAATCTAGATAATGAGTCCAAGAATAAACCCTTCATGGCGTTTACTGGTGAAAACCTGTAACGCCATAATTTTAACTAAATAAAATTAATTTCTGAAATTTCTTTATGTACTGCTCTGATAGCTTTTTTTATGTTTTCCTCTGCATCTTCTACAACAATAATTATTCGTGATGTTTCTTCTTGTGCATCCATATTCAAAATATTTAATCCAGATTCTCCAATTTTTGCACTAGTTCTTGATGCAACTTGTTGTACTCTCCACATTTCATCTCCAATTAATGTAATTACACCTCTGTTGTATGTAATTGTTGCAAGTGAATCAAATCCCAATAGATATTTTTCATTTCTTTTAACATAATCTCCATCTAAAAATAATACTCTGGATAATTCAACACCATCTTTTGTAAACGGTGATAAAATTATAAATTCACTATAACGTTTGTCTTTTTCTAAGGATATCAATAATTTTTGAATCGAATTTGTTTCAATTCTAAATATTGCACAATTTTCTTTTCCTGTAACTATTTTTATCGGATGGCCTTTTTGCTCATCTAGTTCTCTTTTTATTATAGTAATTTTTTCTGGATTTTTTATATTTGTAATTTTGATTGGCATATCTACTCCATGCTCTACAATTTCTTTTATTGCAATTGGATCTAAAATTTTCATACCAAACATTCCAGCTAGTCTTGCTTCATTGTATGATAATTGAATTACTTCTTTTAATCCAGATTCTACAATTTTTGGATCCGCTGATACTACAGAACTGTCTTTTTCAAAATCTATACTGGTTTCATATTTTTTATGAAATAATATGCCTAGATCTGCTGCAGTTCTATCTGAACCTCCTCGTTCATATGTTGTAGTTATATCATCTACTGTTTTTCCTATAAATCCTCCAATTGTAACCACTTCATTATTTTCAACTAACTTTGAAATTTCCCCCATTCTCTCATTTGATTCTGTTCTCAAAAAATTTGTAGATTCTATATTATTGTCTGTAATTATTGGCCAGTCATCAAATTCTACAGCATCTGCTTTAATTTGATTACTTCTTAGAATGTGATTCATGACATGAGACATCAATATTTCCCCTGAAAATGCTAATGCCCTTGATCGTATTTCATCTGAAAATTCATTATTCTCAAATGCATCATCCAGTGCTTTTTGTGATTTTTTTAGATGTATATCAATAACATTTTCACAATTTTTTTTATTATCCTCATTAACCATTTGAAGAATTTTTTGGTATGCTATTTTTACAATATCTAGCGATGGCTTAATTCCCTTCTCTGCATTTTTTCCTTGTTCTAGTACAACATCTGTTAATGAACGTTTTTTTTCATTATGCAAGGTTAGTGGTGCTGAAAAAACAGTAATTACTTTGGAATCTTTTTTTAAATTATTAATTCTCTCAATTATTTGTGGTATCAATATTCCATCTGGACCTATTGTACTTCCTCCAAATTTTGCAATTACCAAGTTAGTCATAGTACTGTGTTAAAACCAAATTGCCATCTATTAACTATTTGATCTCTCTTTGATCATTTTTTTAATAATCTCTGATGCTAATTTTGCACCATTAGTGTTTATTTTGTTTCTTTTTTGTTCTAATTTTTCTGAAATTAATGTTTCAAGCCTATTGATATCTTCAAAAATAAATCCTTCAGTTTTTGCGTTATCTTCTTGTTCAAAATGACCTTTAATTGGAATAAATATTCCAGGTGTACCATACGCTTTAGCCTCATCTATTGTTGATTTACCTGCTAGAGAAATTATCAAATCTGATGCAAAAATTAATTCATGTAAATTATCTACAAATCCTAAATTTCTTACATTTGAAAATTTTTTACTAATTGCTGGACCTGATACTACAACAATTTCAATATCTTGATTAATTTTTAAAATTGACTCTATAGATTTCTCAATTAAAAATAATCCTGCATCTGTACCTCCAATTGAAATAATTATAGTTGTTTTGCTAAATGAAAATTTTTCTCTTAATTCTTCTCTTGAAAAATTTATTTCTCTAACTATTGGACCTACTCTTTTGATATTACCTTGATCATGTCCTTCTTCTGGAATTATTACCACATCACAATTTTTTATAATATTCATCATTGATTTGTTCATTTTTCTTTCAATAAGTGATGCAATTCCTTTTGTGAATTTTGTTTCTAAAACATCTGTAATCAATATATTTGGAATTTTTAAATTCTGTGCAACAGTTAATGAAGCAAAATCTTCATCACTAATTATTAAATCTGAATTATTTATTTTAATAATTTTTTCTGATATCTTTTTACAGTTTTTGTAATATTGAAAATAATTCCATAACCATTTTGTTTGATTATTTAGTATTCCATTTTCTACAATAAATGAAGGTGGATTATAGACATCATCTATTTTATAATCTAATTTTCTTAAAATTTCAGCTGCTCCACTACCTGTAATAAAATTAATTGAAATATTTTTTATATTTTTTACAATTGCAATATCTCTAGTCACATGACCTAACCCAATTGGACTAGAAAAAAAATCACAAACATTCACAGTTTTCATTGTTTTTAATCAAATTTCTAGATTTTCCTTTGTCTCAAAGTTTAAATGGATTTCAACGAGGGAGGTTTTAGTGGGCTCATAGTCTAGCTCGGTTATGACGTCGCCCTTACACGGCGAAGATCCGGTGTTCAAATCACCGTGGGCCCATTCATCCTATTTTACAACAACTTTTACTTTGCAATCCTCTTGTAATCCAATAAATTGAAAATATCAATACACCTACTGAAATAAATTTTAATTCTAATCCTTGCATTGGAAATAATGATAATCCTCCAACAGCTCCTAAAATTACGGCTAGTGGAGCAGTACATGCTGGACAACCTGGTGTAAATGCTGCAAAGACTCCACCAAATATTGCTGAAGAATTTGTTTTTACTGAATCAACTTTAACTGAATTCATTTTTTTCATTTGACTCATTTTGTATGCCATCATTGCAAAATTAATACCAGCTAAAGTTGAAATTACTATTGTTAATCCAATTGATGTCAGAATATAATGGGGGGCTAATTCTACTGCTACATCAAAGTGAGTTGGTAACATTGACATTGTCAAAAAATAATAAATTATTCCTAAACCTATTCCACTAATTATTCCAATACTAGCATATTTTTTTATTGTTAATACATTTGAAATTAATTGAATCTTAGTTTGCAATATTCTGATATCAAATCTATCATATTTTAAGCATTTTTTAATAACAAAAGATTCTTAGCCTTTAATTTTTAATTATGACTATGACTGAATTTTCATCTACTGAAAAAACAATCTTAGTTCAATATGGAATTAAAAAATATGAAAATGAGGAAATTGTTTCTGAAAAATTAAAAACTATAATGAGTGAAAAAGATATTCAAAGAAATATTGATACTTTAATTGCAACTCAGATAGTAAGACGAATAGGTCCTGAGATTCTTCAAAACAATGAAAGTCATACTGAATTACCTGATTTGCCTGAAAATCTAAAATCTGTAATTGAGAATTTATAATTTAAAATCCTCTGATTCCTTCTGGACGTACAATTTCTGGATGGTCTTTCATCCATTCTACTTTCTCTAACATTTCTTGTTTATCTTGTGGGAATGTACCTTTTACAGTATATGCATTTGAACCATGATTTACTCTAAATACAATTTCTTCGTTAGTATCAATTTGATTAACTAAATCATAAAGTTCTTCTAATCCCTCATCATCATTTATTTTAACAAATTCACCCTCATATTTATCGATAAATTCCTGTTTAATTCCATTTTCTAGATAAAGTGTTAGCGCACCAACATAATGTGGTGAACATGCACTAATCACTTCTGCTGTACCTTTAATGTGATCTTTTGAATATTTTTTTCCACCTAATCCTAAAATTACCATACATGACATAATGTAACCTGCTTCCTTTGCTTTGTTGACTGATTTGATGATTGTTTTTGCAACAGCACCCTTTGTTACTTTTTTCAAAACAATATCTGAACCACTTTCAATTCCTAGATAAAACATATCTAATCCTGCATCATTCATTTTCTTTAATTCCTCTGGTGTTTTTTTCAAAATATTCATAGGCATTGCATAACATGAAATTCTTTCAATATTTGCAAATTTTTCTCTAATGTATTTTAAAATTTTTATCATATATTCAGAATCTAAATTTAATGCATCTCCATCTGCAAGAAATACTCTTCTTGTATCTGGTACATAATTTGCCATCATATCAATTTCAGCTTTTACATCATCCCATGATCTTTCAGAATATTCTTTTGATCTATACATATCACAAAATGAGCATTCATTAAATGAACAACCTAGTGTAACTTGAAAAATTAATGATTTAGCTTCTGATGGTGGTCTGTATAATGGTGCATCATAATTTAACATCATATCTTAGTTCATTTCGTTTTGGTTGATTATCTTTTTTATAGTTTCTATTGTGATTATAGGCAGTATAAAATTGAAAATTAGTGTTTATGTTGATGGTTCTGGCGGTTCAAATGGTGGATTTGGATTCTTTGTCAAAGAAACTGGGGAATCATTTTATGAAAAAAAACCTGAAATTACAAATAATCAAGCTGAATATTTGGCAATAATTTTAGCATTAAAGAAATATGTTGATACTAATGATGAAATTACTATTTACAGTGATTCAAAAAATACTGTAAATCAATTAAATCATGAATTTGCTATCAATAATGAAAAACTTCGTGATCTAGCAAGAGAATCATGGTTAATTATTGCAAAATTTTCTAAATTATCTATAGTTTGGATTCCTAGGAAAGAAAATCTTGCAGGTAAGATGCTTGGAAGTTAAAATTAGAGATCAGAAATTTCTATGAATAACTTTATTATATAAAATCTTAAATTCATTTTATCATGTCAGAATCTGTTTTCTTATCTCCAAAATCTATTGCAGTAATTGGAGCATCTGATAAAACTGGAAGTGTTGGAGCTACAATTACATCAAATATTATGAATGGTTTTACAGGAGTTGTTTATCCAATTAGTCCTTCGAGAGAAACAGTTTTTTCTAAAAAAGCATACAAAACTGTTTTAGATGTTCCAAAACCAATTGATCTTGCAGTTATCGTAATTAAAAATACTCTTGTTGCACCAGTTTTAGTAGAATGTGGAAAGAAAAAAATTAAAGGCGTCATTATCATTACAGCTGGTTTCAAAGAGGTAGATGAAGAAGGTGCAAAACGTGAACAAGAAATTAAAGATATAGCTAAAAAATACAAAATCCAAATCATTGGACCAAATTGTCTTGGTGTCATGAATCTTGATCCAAAAACAATGATGAATTCTACATTTCTTAAAATTACTCCAAAGTCTGGAAAAATTGCACTTGTATCACAAAGTGGTGCAATTTGTGCTGCACTAGTTGAAGATGCTAGTGCACAAGGAATTGGTTTTTCAGCAGTTGTCAGTCTTGGAAATAAAGCTGCAATGAGTGAAGTAGATATTCTAAAAATTCTTGCAAATCACAAACAAACTGAAGTTATTGTAATGTATCTTGAGGATATGGGAGATGGCCAAGAATTCCTTAAAGTTTGTAAAAATATTACTAAAAAACTCAAAAAACCTGTACTTGTTCTTAAATCTGGGCGTAGTCCTGAGGGTGCACAAGCTGCAATGTCTCATACTGGTGCATTAATGGGTTCTGATGAAATCTATGATGCATTACTAAAACAATCTGGTGCAATACGAGTTGATACTATGGAAGAACTATTTGATTATGCAACAGCATTTTCTAAACAACCATTACCATTAGCAGGTGACCTTGTAATTGTTTCAAATGCAGGCGGACCTGCAATTATTTCAACTGATGCATGCTCTAAGATGAATATTAAAATGGCAGATATTACTAGTGTTAGAAAACAAATAGATGCAGTAATTCCTCCTTGGGGAAGTTCTAGAAACCCTGTTGATATTGTAGGTGATGCTGATTTTAATAGATTCAATAATGTTTTAGATCGTGTACTTGCTCATCCAAAAGTTGGTTCAGTTATTTCAATGTGTACTCCTTCTGGAACTTTAGATTATGATGAACTTGCAAAAGTAATTGTTAGTATGTCAAAAAAATATAAAAAAACAATGCTCGCTAGTTTAATGGGATTAGATGAAGGAATTACTAACAGAGAAATTTTAGCAAAAGGTAATGTTCCATACTATACATATGCTGAAGGTGCAATCAGAACCCTTGCAGCAATGATTAGATTTAGAAATTGGATTAAATCTTCAAATGGTAAAATTACTAAATTCAAAGTAAACAAAGTAAAAGCACAGAAAATTTTTGATAAAGTTAAAAATGAAAAAAGACCCAATCTCTTAGAAGAAGAGGGTCAAGAAGTTCTCAAAGCATATGGATTACCACTTCCTAAAAGTGCACTTGCTACAAACGAAGTAGAAGCTGTAAAAACTGCAAAAAAAATTGGCTATCCTGTTGTAATGAAAATTGCATCACCTCAGATTATTCATAAATCTGATGCTGGTGGTGTTAAAGTAAATTTAACTAATGATGCTGAAGTAAAGACTGCATTCAAAACCATTATGAAAAATGCTAAAAATTATGATAAAAATGCTGAGATAAAGGGAGTTTTGATTGTAGAGATGGTAAAAGGAGGTAAAGAATTAATCATTGGTTCAAAATTGGAGCCTGGATTTGGTCCAGTAATTATGCTGGGTATGGGTGGAATTTATGTTGAAGTTTTAAAAGATGTTACTTTCAAACTTGCACCTGTAACTGATATTGAAGCAGATGATATGATAGCCTCAATTAAAACACAAAAGCTTCTACAGGGCGTTAGAGGTGAAAAACCCTCTGATATTACAAAACTATCTGAATGTATTCAGAGACTCTCTCAACTAGTTTCTGACTTTAAAGAGATCAAAGAATTAGATATGAATCCCGTCCTTGTAATGGAACAAGGAAAAGGTTGTACAATTTTAGATGTTAGAATTGGTCTATGATCATACTTTATTCATAAAATTTTCTATTCTAGAATCTAGACTTTTTATAGAACTCGGAGCTAAATGATTCATGGCTAATGTGCTAAAAACAATTAGATCTGGTGATGATTATATTGAAAGTCTTAGAAATAGAAATCTTAAGGTTTATCTTTTTGGAGAATTAGTTAAAGAACCTGTAGATCATCCAATAATTAGACCATCAATTAATGCAGTTGCTGAAACTTATGATCTTGCAGTACGTGAAGAATCACTTGCTACAGCTGATTCATCAATTACTGGATTGAAAGTTAATAGATTTTTACACATTGCAGAAAGCGCAGAAGATTTAGTTTTACAAAATAAAATGCAAAGAAAGTTAGGACAAAACACTGGTACATGTTTCCAAAGATGTGTTGGAATGGATGCAATGAATTCTTTACATTCAACAACATTTGAAATTGATGAAAAACATGGAACCGATTATCATAAAAGATTTTTAGAATTTATAAAAATGGTTCAACAAGAAAATCTTGTAATTGGTGGTGCAATGACTGATCCAAAAGGTGATAGAAGTAAAGGTCCATCAGAGCAAGATGATCCTGATTTATTCACACGAATAGTTGATAGTGATGAGAAAGGAGTCTATGTATCTGGAGCTAAAGCACATCAAACAGGTTGCATAAATTCTCATTGGATAATTTTGATGCCAACTATTAGGTTAACTGAAAATGATAAAAATTGGGCAATTGTAGGTGCAGTTCCAGCAGATGTTGAAGGAATTACTTACATTTACGGTAGACAATCTTGTGATACTCGTGCTATGGAAGAAGGCGATATTGATTCTGGTAATGCAAAGTTTGGTGGACAAGAAGCTTTGATGATTTTAGATAGAGTGTTTATCCCATGGGATAAAGTTTTCATGAATGGAGAATTTGAATTTGCATCAATGTTAGTAGAACGTTTTACTTGTTATCATAGACGTAGTTATGTATGTAAAACTGGATTGGGTGATGTTTTGATTGGTGCTGCTTCAACAATTGCAGATTACAATGGAGTGCCAAATGTTTCTCATATTAAAGATAAAATTATTGAGATGACTCATCTTAATGAAACAATTTTTGCAGCTGGTATTGCATCTTCATACCAAGCACATAAGCTGAAATCAGGTGTATTTCTTAATGATGATATGCTTGCACAAGTTTGTAAACATAATGTTACTAGATTCCCATATGAAATTAGTAGATTAGCACAAGACATTGCAGGTGGATTAATGGTTACATTACCATCAGAACAAGATTTCAGACATCCAGAAGTTGGTCCATTATTAAAAAAATATCTCGTTGGAAGAAAAGGTGTAGATGTTGAAAATAGAATGAGAATTTTAAGATTAATAGAAAATATGACACTTGGTAGAAATGCAGTTGGGTATCTTACAGAATCTATGCATGGTGCAGGTTCACCTCAAGCACAAAGAATTCAAATTCAAAAACAAATGCAAATAGGTTACAAGAAGAATTTGGCAAAGAATTTAGCTGGAATTACAAATGATGTTGAAGAACCTACTGAGCCATCTGATTATTTCAAACGAGTTTTCAAAACAAAAGATTCTGTTCTTTAATTATAATTTTTAATTTATTGATTATTTTCTTTATCTGTTTTTGATTCTTCCTTCAAGTCTTCTAAATTATCAATTTCCTCTTCAGTAATTTCTGATTTTTTTATATCTTCAGAATACTCTGAATCTACTTCCATTTTTCCAATATCTGATAATTCTTTTAATGTTTCTTTACTTACAAGATCCTCTACATCTTTTTTCTTACCTGTAAATTGTTTAATTATCATAATTCCAATTACAACTACAATAATGATGTAATTCATTGGAGGTTTCAAAATTTGTGTAATGTAGCCTACTTGTGGAATTACGTATGCGACTTTTCCAATATACTCTTCTTCAGTAATTGGATAATCTGTTCCTCTAATCCATGTTGGATTTGCATCACCTTGTGTTCTAATTGTTTTGGGATTTTCATCAAGTATCGCTTGAACTCTATGAACAATCACTCTATTATGATCTGATGGTCTATCAAACACAATAATGTCTCCTACTTGAACTTCTTCGAATGGTTCATGTCCTTGAATAATTATAATGTCGTAAACTTGTAAAACTGGAATCATACTTCCACTTGCGACTACATAAAATGGATTTTGTGTTCCAAATGCTATTTGTAATCCTATCCAAATTACTAAAACTGCTACTACAACAATTACAATATCTTTGATAACTCCTTTTGAGATTGATCTTTTAGCCAATTACATTATTTCCTTAGTGATGTTCATTAAATTTGTTAATTACTAGATTTTTGTTCCACAATCTTCACAAAATTTAGAACCATCTTTGTTGATAAATCCACATTCAGAACATTTTCCTGGCTGAGTAGCGGCAGTTTCTTCAGGTTTTCCTAATAGAATCATTTCACCCACTTTTTTGATACTGGCCCAAGGAATACTTCCTTCTGTTCCATCATTTTTAGTAATAACTAAAACCATTGATTGTGTATTAGCATCAATACCAACTTGTTTTGCAATACCAACTTTGTTTGCATTTTCATCTATCACTGTTCTTCCTTCAATTGAACTAACAGATGTAGCAGAACCAGGTTGTGTAACTTCTACTGCAGGTGCTGTTGTAACTTCTACTGCAGGTGCTGTTGTAACTTCTACTGCAGGTGCTGTTGTAGCATTAGCATCTAATGGTTTTGCACTTCCAACCTCACCTTCTTCATTTGGTTTCTTGAATTCTCTATATTCTGCAATTGAAGCATTACATGAATTACAAATATACTGACCTCTTTCTGCTAAAACTAAATTCTCAGCAACTTCTTCATTTGGATTTTCAAATTCTATTTTTGGGGGACCTTCAAATTCTTTTTCACATGTATTGCAAAAATATTTAGTAATTTTACTATCATCCAATCTACCAATTGGTGCTAAAAATAAATCTGGACCACCTAAATTTCCTTTCACTTGTTGTTCATCTGTTACTGAAGCCATTATGTAGCCTCCAGAACCTCTTAGTTTTTTTAATCTAAGCTCCGAACTCATAAACTAGTTTTATCAAAACGTCATTTAAGTATATATGAAATTTAATCTTCTTTTCAAAAATAAGAATTTAGAATTTGGTTAACGTTTTTAGGTGTGATGAATAAATCAAAATTACAATGGGAGTTACTCAAATTTCAGATGCAAAGTCTTGGGAAACAGATGTCATAAATTCTGACATTCCTGTATTTGTAGACTTTTGGGCCGAATGGTGTGGCCCGTGCAGAATGGTAGGACCTGTAGTTGAAGAACTAGCAACTGACTATGATGGCAAAGTAAAATTTGTCAAGGTTAATGTTGATGAGGCTAATGAATTAGCTTCGAAATACAATGTATTTAGTATTCCAACCTTAATCCTCCTTAACAAAGGTGAAATAGTTAGCCAGCAAGTTGGTGCTGCTTCTAAAGAATCATACCAAAGTATGATTGATAGAGCACTAGCATAGATTACTACAAAAAACGTTTTTTCTTATTTTTTCATCCTAAAGTAATTAATATTCCAAAAATTGAGTCAGAACATGTCATTTGGTGAAGTAGATACACTTGGAATGCTTTTTGATAAACTACAAAGTTTGTTTGATGAATCTCAAGGATATTATGAATCATTTTTAGATACTAACAATATGTACAAAGCAGGTAAAATTAGTGACAAAGCCTTCTTTCAAAAATTAGGTGATTATACAGTTGCATATTCTGCATTAGAATTTTTAGCTATCAAAGTGATCTTTGAATTAAAAAAATCTCAAGGTTCTGGAGGTCCTGGAAATACACAATCTCCTGGTTTAATGCCCGGAATGGGTCAACCTGGAATGGCAGGTGGAATGAATCCACCACCAAGAGCAGGAACTGCAGATAATCCCGTAGGTGGAGGTCCACCTGGAATTGTATCTGCACAAGAATCATTTGGTGATGTTGGAACTTTACCATCGCCTGATCCCTCTTTAATGCCAAGACAAACAGTACCACAACAACAAGCTGGAAATGAATGTTCATCATGTGGTGCTGAGTTAAGACCAAATTCAAAATTCTGCACAAAGTGTGGATCTAAAGCATAAAATTAAAAATATAATTTTTTTATTCTTGTGTTGTACCGCATTCGGGACAAAACTTTGCTGTCATTGAAAGAGTAGTACCACATTCTGAACAGAATTTTCCATCTTGTTTTACTTCCATGAATGCATTTCCAACATTTGCTGAAGTTTTTACTGCACCTGATGGAACATATGTTTCATCATCAATTAAGACTGGTTCAAAATCTTGTTCTATTAAATACGTCATCATTCTTGGAATTCCTTTTCCATCATTTTTTGGATCTGGAACTGAATCTCCCATCCAAAATGCAAATCTCATTAAAGTTAATTCAGGAGTAGAGAATGCTAGTGTGTGCTTTGACATATAATCTTGTGCTGCACTTTTACCGTCAAAAACTTCCATGATGAAGGTATTTTTTATTTATGTATAATGGTTTCTGGTAAAATGGACCGGGAGGGAATCGAACCCTCGATCATCTTCGTTGCGAACGAAGCATTTTACCCCTAAACCACCGGCCCTCAAATTATCTGGATTAAATTGTACTTTTATTCATTTTCTAAGTAGATTTGATTTTATTCTAATCCTCTTTCTAACTTAATTTTTTTAATAACATCTTTAACTAATTCTTCATCTTTTACAACTAATTCTTGTAGTTTTTTCTTATATTCATTATCACCCCATTTTTCTTGATTAAACATTTCTTTCACTAATTTTACAATCTCAGATTTATTTCTCTGATGGTCACGTTTTGCTATCTCTGAACCTTCCACGGTTTTTCTTTTAAAATAATCAACTTAAGCGTATTCCTTAACGCATAATAGACTCCATAGCGTAAAATTTTCTGATGACGTATGATACTGTAATTGTTGATTCACACATAATACTTCCTAATGGAATGATTGACAAAAATATTATCATCGATGAAGGAAAAATTGTAGGTTTAACAAATGATACTCCTGCATGTGATCATAAAATTAATGGAAATGGATTAATTTCAATTCCTGGTGCAATTGACACTCATGTACATTATGGAGTTTATTCACCAATTAATGAAGCTGCAAAAACTGAATCTCATGCTGCAGCAATAGGCGGAATTACAACCATGATGCGAATGCTTCGATTAGAAAATAAATTTTCAAATTCTTTGCAAGAACAACTTCTAACTTCTTCAGAATATCATTATGTAGATTATGCAATACATGCTTCCATTTTTACTCCACAACAAATTGATGAAATGAATTTTTGTATAGATAAAGGAATTACATCTTTTAAAATTTACATGAATCTTGGTGGTGAAGTTGGTCATGTTTACATGGATATGTCACCAAATTCTTCTAATCTTGTTGTATCCAAAGTAAATGTTACAGATGAACTTGTTGAAAAAATTGTAAAAAATGCAGCACAACTTGGTTGTCCTGTACTTGTCCATGCTGAAGATTATGAATCATGTGGATGTGGAATTAAAAAAGCAAAAGAAAAAAACCAAGATGGATTATCTGCATGGTCTTCTAGTCGTTCACCAGAATTTGAAGCTAAAGCAATCAAAACAGTATGTAAGTTTGGACGAGATTATGATTGTGTAATTTATTTTGTTCACATTGGTTCAGAACGTGCATTATTACAAATTCAAGAAGAAAAAAAACTTGGAACTAAAATTTTTGTAGAAACTTGTCCTCATTATCTTACATTGTCTTATGAAAATCAAGATGGATATCTTGCTAAAGTTATGCCTCCAATACGAACAGAAAATGATCAAAAAGCTGTTTGGAATGCATTATCAAATAATCAAATTGATACAATAGGAACAGATCATGTTGCTAATCAGCTTAAATTGAAACTTGATGGTGAAGATGTTTGGGGTGCCTTAGCTGGTTTTCCTGGAATTGGTACTTCACTACCAATATTACTCAATGATGGAGTAAATCAAAATAGAATTACACTTGAACAGTTTGTGAAATTTACTAGTTACAATGCTGCTCAAATTTTTGGTATGTATCCCCAAAAAGGAACTCTTGCAAAAAATTCTGATGCTGATATAACTATGATTGATTTAAAAAAAGAGAAGAAAGTAACTTCTGAATTATTTGGAGGATTTTCTGATTATATTGTATATGAAGGACGAAATTTGAAAGGCTGGCCTGTTAAAACATTGGTGAGAGGCAAATTAGTTGCTGATAATTTTGAAGTAATTGGTAAACTTGGTCATGGCAAACATGTTTCAAGAACTGTAGTTTCTAAATAATTTCAAATTTACCTTTTATTTTGGCTTTGTAAATTACATCTGGTTTTCTTAGAAAAATACCTGATTCTAAAACTCCTGTTGTTTGCTTGATTTTTTGTGTTAATGCTTTAGGATTTTTTATTATTCCAAAATCACTATCTAAAATTATATTTCCATTTTCTGTAAAAAATGGATAACCTCTATCTAACGAGCGTATTTTAGATTCACCACCTAATTTTTTAATTGAATTAATTACTGAATTTCTTGCTAATGGGTGGATTTCAATTGGTACCGTTCTTGTAAAGTTTTTAACAAATTTTGTTTTATCTGCCATTACAACAACTTTTTTTGCAAGACTGAACAAAATATTTTCCCGTAGTAATGCCCCTCCTCCTCCTTTGATTACATATTTTTGTGAGTCAATTTGATCTGCACCATCAAATACAATATCAATATGATTAACTTGATCTGATTCAACTAATTGTATTCCAGCTTTTTCTGCAACTAATTTAATTTGTAATGATGTTGGAATACCTTTGATGTTATAATTTTTTAATTTAATTAATTTTGCAAGTGATTTGACTAATGCAGTTGCTGCTCTACCACTACCTAATCCAATAATTTGATTATTTTTTATTAATTTTAATGCATCATTTGATAATGCCTCCATGGCATCATCGTAAGACAATTACTCTACCTCTGCTTGATCAAGTTTTGATAAAACTCTCATAATATCGCCCTTGATTTTATCTAAATCATCAATATCATCATCAAACTCATCGTCAATTGTTGATACTTTTGGTTTTTGTTCTGGAAGTGCTTTATGCTCTGATATTTTTGCAACTTCTTTATCTAAATTTAGTTTATTTTCAAATGAAACTTCTGGTTTTGGTATAATTGATTGAATGATTTCTACTTTATCTTCTACTCTAGGCTTAGGTTGAACAATTTCTTCTTTTAGTTTAATTAACTCAGTTTGAATTATTTTTGGTTGTGGCATTGGTTTTGCAACTTCTTTCTTTTCAAATAATGGGAATTTTGGTTCAGTTTTTGAAATACTTGTTAATGTAGTTAATTCAAATGATTGCATTGACTTTGTTGCCGGTATTACGATTGGATCTATTTTTGTCTCTTTTGGTTTTTCAAAATTAAATGTCTCTTTGATTGATTTTGAAATTTCTTGTTTGATTTGTTCTTTTTCATGTTTTATTTCAGGTGTCTGAATTTTTGAATTTGATATTTTTGAAGATAGGTCATATAATCTATCATCAAGTTTTGATAATTTTTGATCCATCAAACTAATCAAGCTATCTCCAACTGGACCCAAATCTGGATGTTTACTTGTTTGTTCAAGTTTTTCTAATTTCGCTAAAATAACTCCTAATTGATGTTGATATTTTACTAGTAGTTTGTCTTTTTGAATTTTAGAAAACTCATCTTCATCTTGATATAGTCTTGAAATTGTTTTTGTAAGAATATCTTTTTCAATTTTTAAAGAATTAATTTGATTTTTAATATGTGAACTGGCACTCAAACTTAATAATTGATTTTTATCTCTAGGCATTTTTCTTACAGCAACTGCTGTAGCAACTCCTGCTATTGAACTAAGAATTAAAACAATTTCTTGCATCTATGTATACCATTTAATCCAGGAATACTTTCTTCGTTTAGCCTCTGGAAATCCACAACTTGCACATTGATGATGACGTTTGTGAAGTGAATTTTTACCGCATCTTCTACATCTAATATGGACTTTCTTTTTTGTAAATCCGCCCATAGAAGTTGTGCCCTTTACCATTCCAAATCACCTAATTGTTTGGTGGAGGAGGAGATATCATTACGACATTGTCTCCTCTAACTACAATGGAACCGAGGCTTTTTGTCTCGCCTTCAGCATGAATTTCTTCTGAAGAATCGAGTAGCAGATTCATGTGTTGGTCAAAACCTAAGAGATTACCTCTAATTGTTTTACTTCCTTTGAGTTTTATTAATACAACCTGATTAATACTCTCATCCAATACTTTTACTGCCATATCAACGGACATCTATATCACTCATTGACTTCCATGTTAAGGGATTATATTAAAATATCATTGTGCATCTATAACCTATTTTCAGTAAGGTAAGTTTGACACTTTTTTGATAAATTTTGTATAATTTCGTTTAAAATCCTAGTTCCATCTTTTTTTGTTGCTTTTGTTGGATCACCCCAAATTCCATTTTTTGTAGCTTTTGGAAATGATTGATTAGCTAATTTTCCAATTTTAGCAATTTCTTGTTTTGTCATTTTATCTGTAATCAATCCTTTT
>CAJQSE010000041.1 GCA_905612485.1 uncultured Candidatus Nitrosopumilus sp. | reverse complement strand
CATGAGTTGCAATTATACTGATGGATCTTCGATTTTTTGATGTTGCAACAAGTTTTTCTGCAAATTCTTTTTGAACCATTATTACTCCATGAGAAAAAGGGTTTTGGGCTAACCATTCAATTGCATCTTTACTCTTAGAATAAGGTAAATTAGAAACAAAAATTGAGAATTTATCTTTTTGCTTAAACCCGTCACCGGATTTTAGTATAAGGTTATCAAATCGGATAAATTTAGATTTTGCTTTTTTAATTAAATTTTCATCAGCATCAACTGATATGACTTTTTGAGCATTTTTACATAATAAAGGGGTTAAGATACCAAATCCAGTTCCAATTTCAAAAACAACATCAGTTTTAGAAATTTTAGCTTCTTTAACAATAAATTCTGCAATAGATTTTGAATTAAGAAAGTGTTGTCCCAATAATTTACGTTTTATCATCTCTTAACAAAGAGATTCATTCTATGTTCACCAGAAATTTCACCCATAATTCGTTCAGAGATATGTTTTACTGGATCTTTAAATCCAACTCTATTTTGTAAATCCACATAACTTTCAAATTTTTTCTTATCCCTTTCTTCTAACATTGTTTTCATGTATGTTTTTCCAATTCCAGGAATTAATTCAAGTGCATGTATTCTTGGAGTTAGTGATTGTGCATTGTTAAGGTATTCCACAAATTTTGTTTCATTGGTAGTTACAATATTTTCTACAACAGTAGATAATTCACTTTGAGCAGATGAGGAAATATGGTTATATTCCATTTTTCCCAATACAGATGAAATTTTAGTTCTTCCTTCTTTGCCAATGAAAATTTTTTCGCCGATTTCAAAATTTGAATTTGGAACTCCAAGAATTTCTAAAAGTGTTAAACGATCTTCACCAATAGAAGTAATAATAATTCCATTACGTCCTCTAACAGTACTGGACTTTCCTCGAGGATTAAAATCTAAAACATATGCATATTCTTCATATTTACGAGAAGGGGATTGAGCCCGATACAAATTCTATTGCTCCGGAAAAATTAAGAATACGCCTGGATTATTTTGAGTATTTTTTCCAAGGTTTCAGCAAGAATTAATTTTTTCCAACCGAATGTAAATGAACGCAATTCTGCCATACTTGTTGGCCTGATATTAACAATTTCAACAGCTTCATCTTCTGTCAAATCACAATCTTTGATGAGTTTCTTTTTCATTTCTTTTGCATCTTTAGAATCTATAGACACAAATTTTGAAACATAATCATATGTCCAACGTTGTATTTGATCCATTTCTTCAACATCAACTTTACCTAAAATTTCTTTTACTTCAGAAAGAGAAATTGCTTGTTTTTTTTGTACTTCTTCCATAATTATACACCGAATGGTTTTATGTGATCCAATCTAGTGATTAAGGTTTTTGGTTTATTACCTAATTTTACACTTAAGGTGATAGCACGTCTACCAACATTTGTAATAACACCTACTTTTCCGTGGTATCTTCTATGTGGTAATCCTTTGTGTTGTCGTGGATCAATGATGACAAGTGCTTGTTGACCTTCTTGATATTCACGTAATAGAAATGACACTCCTCTTGGAGATTTTTTTGTCATTACAGATCTAGATTTATGTTTAAATCCATGTGAACGACCATGGGACTTCTTAGTTGCCATGAGTGTAAAACCTTGGAAAGCCCTATTTTAACACTTAGGACATAATTCTAAAAATTAGCCAACAATGTCAGTTCTAAGTTGTCCACATGCAGCTGAGATCTCAGTACCTTTTTCAATTCTAATAGTACAATTAACACCTGCACTTGACAAAATTCTTTCAAATTCATGAACTCGATTATTAGAAGGTCGTTTAAAATCTCCAGCCGTGGGATTGATAGGAATTAAGTTGACATGGGAACCATTACCCTGTAGAAGTTTAGCTAAATTATTTGCAATTTCAGAAGAATCATTAATTCCATCCATTAAAGCATATTCAAAAGTTACACGTCGACCAGTTTTTTTAAAATAATTATAACCCAATTCAATTATTTCTTCAACAGAATTAGGAGTTGCAGTAGGAACCAATTTTTTTCGTAATTCGTTAGTTGGAGCATGTAGAGATATTGCCAATCCTATCTGTAAATTTTCTTCAGCTAATTTTTCAATTCCAGATTTAATTCCAATAGTAGAGATAGTTATGTGGCGCTGTCCCAATCCAAATCCTCTAGGATGAGTTAAAATTTTTACAGCTCTAATCATTTCATCATAATTTGCCATAGGTTCACCCATTCCCATGAAAACTAAATTTGTTACATGTTCACCTCTTTGTCTTAAAATCTCTTCAAAATGAATTACTTGGGATATAATATCTTCAGCTTTTAGATTTGTTTCAAAACCCATTTGCCCAGTTGCACAAAATACACATCCCATTGCACATCCAATTTGAGTTGAAACACAAATTGTTGATCTTGGATGACCACCAATTTTGTTTGGTTCATATTGCATCAAAACAGTTTCTACAGAATTATCATCACTCAAATTAAGTAATAATTTAGTGGTGTCTCCATCTTCACTTACAATACGATGAGTTTCTTTTGCAGAACCAATAGTATAACCAGATTCAGTTAATTCAGTGATCAATTTTTTAGGAAGTTGTTTGATTTCAGAAATATTTTTTGGAAATTTGTAATATAATGGAAGTAAAATTTGATCTGCTCTAAAACGCGGATAACCCATATCAATTATTATTTTTTCCATTTCTTCAGGAAGAAATCTATAAAGATCAGTCATGATACAGTATCAGATTCTTAAATGATATTAGAATTTAATGGATGTGAATAAAATAAAAGAAAAAGAAGAAAAAAAATTCTAGAGATTAGAGGTTATCAGATGTAATATCTGCACCATGATCTTCCACTATGTCTACTGTAGGTTCTACTGTAGGTTCTACTGTAGGTTCTACTGTAGGTTCTACTGTAGGTTCTACTGTAGGTTCTACTGTAGGTTCTACTGTAGGTTCTACTGTAGGTTCTACTGTAGGTTCTACTGTAGGTTCTACTGTAGGTTCTACTGTAGGTTCTACTGTAGGTTCTACTGTAGCCTTGATTTTTGTAGTTACTTTTTTTGCAGTCTTTTTTAGTTTTTTCTCTGCCTCTTCAGGATCAATAACTCCAGCTTCACCTAAAGCAAAGATTACTTCTTGTTCAGGATGATGAGGACTATCCACCATTCTAGCAATTCTCTTCTTACCAGATTTCTTAAAGTAGATTCTGTAAGTACTTGTATGTGCAACTACGTTTCCACCAATAGGTCTAGTTGGATCTCCAAAGAAGACATCAGGTGATGCCATAACTTGATTGGTTGCAATTGCAGCACAATCATATGTTTCTGCAATTCGAACCAATAAATGAACAAAATGATTTAGTTTTTGTTGTCTAACAGATAGGGTACCTCTTCCAAGATATTCAGCACGGAATAATCCAACTGCAGAATCTGCAACGATTAACTTGACATTGTGTTTTTCAATTATAGCACCAGCTTCTTCAAGAATTAAAACTTGATGTGCACTGTTGTATGCACGTGCTACGATAATATTATCTAAAACTTTTTCTGGATCCATGTCATGAACTTGAGCAATTTGAACTATTCTTTCAGGTCTAAAAGTACCTTCAGTGTCAATATACAAAACACCACCTTCAAGTCCACCTTCTTCTTTACTTTTTTGAACCATTACAGACATTGTATGAGCAAATTGAGTTTTACCACACCCAAATTCTCCATAAACTTCTGTCAAAGCTCTAGTTTCAATACCACCATCAAACAAGGTGTCTAGACAATTAGTACCAGTGGTGATTTTACCAATATTTTGTCGAGTTTTGTAAAGTTCACTTGCACTGATAAAATCTTTAGCAAGTAAACCACCTTCAACTAAATGTTTTCGGGCTTTATTGACAATTTTTTCAGCTGTATCCTTTTCCATTCCAGTTATTTCTGCAATATCAACAGGGCCTCTAACGATGAGATCCATGACGTTGTGGACACCTGCATCGGATAATTTTCTTGTAGTTACAGGACCTACGCCCTCTAAACTATCTAATCTTAAATCTTCAACCATACCGTATAGTACGGTACTAGTACTTTATAACAGTATTGTTTTTAAAATTGATCGTGGAATTATAAGAATTAAAATAAATTGTTAACGACGTTTTCTTCTTTGACCAGGTTTGTTTTGTCCTGGGTATCTACCTAAAGCAAATCGTTTTTTGAAATTACTTTTATTTGCAACACTAGAACTATCGCCTACGATTTTTCTTCCTTCTACCTTAGGTGTTTGTCCTCTTACTTTACCTGCTTTGGTAAGTGATCCGTGAGTTGCCATGATTTAATCTATGAATTAGTGAATTTATGTATTTGGATAATCTACCAGTACTTTGCTTTGATGGTTTCAATAACTCTTTCATGTTCAGGACTTTTTCTACGGGCATATTTTTCCATTGCACTCAGCGGAACTCCACCAAGAGATCGGGCAATTGCGTTAAAGAAATATCTTTGTGGTCCTCTTGCACCAGTCTTAGTCATGAATTTTTGAATTGCATATTTGAAATTATGTTGCCATGTCTTGTAAAGAACACCTAGTTGGGCAGGAGTCATTTCCTGTCCAATGTTAAAGAATTGAGATGATTCTAACAATCCAATCGGAACAAAAGTTAGAGCAGTAGCAGTAAACATGGAATCAGGTTGCTCATGTTCTAATTCACTAAGTAATCTAATAGTTTCCCATGAATCCTCAGGGGTTTCATCATTATCAAGACCCATAATCAATGTAAATGCAGGAATCCAATAATTTTCATTCATTGTTTTTACACCTTCTTTTACAACCCAATGCCATTCAGATGGATCATATGGAGCAAGTTTTCTATCAGCATATTTACCAATTAATCTAAGACTTCCAGTTTCAAGTCCAGCTTGTACACCAATCATGTTATCAGGTCCAGCTTTCATAATTCTAGATAAGTTAGGAAGAAGTTTTTCATCAGCAATTGCACCAGCTAATGTTCCATGAGTTGGATTAGTATGTTCAACTCCAGTAGACATAATTGCAGTAAACAATTCTTCTAATGCTTCTCTATTTGGTTCCATTCCTTTTGCAGTTCTTGGATCCATACCATAAACGAAAATATCATCACTGTGAATCCATGCAGATTTTGATCCACCTTTCTTAATGTTAACTTCAATTTCTCTTTTCACTTTTTCTGGAGGATAATATCTCAATGATCTTAATGTAACATCACAAAATTTACATCCTCTTCCACAACCACGCATTACCTCAACCATTCCATGCATACTAGGTTCTACAATATCCGGAATCTCTTCTAAATCAGGTCTATCCCAAAAATTTACAAATCTTCCATGAATTTTTTTACCTTCTCTTTCAAATTCTTTAATGTTAACTTTAAAGTCGCTTCTTTTTCTAAAAGGATCCATATTTTCAAAATCACCATTAATTAAATAATTGAAAAATCTTCCAGCATGTCCATCAATTTCAGGTGCAATACCACCAAGCTCTCCTTCTAAAATGGCATAAATTCCAAACTCCTCAATTTTTGCTGGATCATAATTATATTGCCAAGTACCAGATGCACCAGAAATTACTTTAGCTTTACTGCCAGTTTTTGCTTTAGCAGCTTTAATTCTATAATGTAAATCTGCATTGTAAAATTCATCATAAGATGTTTGTTTTCTTCCATAAGTAAATGTCATAGTAACGGGACCCATTCCAAGTGGATCCATTTCATAAGTTCCAATAACTTCAGTTTCAGGACCAATGAATTTTTCAATATGATTTGGATGAGCAATAACTACATCTTTTCGTGCAAAGCCATCACGTAACAAACCAGCTTCTAATTTTCTTAATCCATACGGAGCATATTTTGCAGCACCATCAATATCAGGTGACCAATTACAAATGAAATCAAATAGAATTTTAGGGGTTACTTGTTTACCAAGAATCTTATACCAAAAACTCTTTGGATCTCGATTAGGATCTAATGCAGGAGCACATCCAAAAAATGTTGCCAAAGATAATCCCCTATACGGAGACATCAAAGTTCTATCAGCAGTTAAAACGATTTTTGGAGTTCCCATTCCCTTCACGCAAAATATTTTGTAATGGAGTTTAAACCTTACTGGTAAAATTCAATAATCTTCAAGAATTCCAGTCTTATTCCGATGAGAATACCCAAATTCATGATTTTTAGATAAATGATTGCCATCAAATACAGTTCCATCTTTACAAGCAAGATCCTCACCAACACAGCAACTACCACAAATCCCAACACCACATTTCATCATACGTTCAAGACTTGCTTGGACAAAAATTCCCCTGGAATGTGCAGATTGTACAGTTTTGTACATCATTTTTTCAGGTCCACAAGTGTATACAGCATCAAAATGAGATTCACTTACTAATTTTTCAACAACATCAGTTACAAATCCTTTTTCGCCATAACTTCCATCATCAGTAGAAATAATCACATTGTGAATATTATTTTTTAAAAGATCATTTGCCAAAGATTCAAAGAAAACTTCATCTTCAGATTTTGCACCAATTAAAACAGTTACATCATCAGTAGGTTTTATAAAAGTAAGTAATCGCATCATTGGAACAAGTCCAGTTCCCCCACCAACTAACAAAAGTTTTCCAGATTTAATATCAAAAGCATTTCCATATGGACCACGAATTCCAATTTTTTCCCCAGATGTAATATTAAACAATCCAGTAGAAGCAAGACCATGCTTTCGTACAGTAAATGCAGCCTTTCCAGACTCTTGAGAAATCATCACACTCATCGGTAATTCATTAATTCCAGGAATCCAAACCATTGCAAATTGTCCAGGTAAAACATTAGGCATTACACTATCTGAAAAAACTAAAGTTCTAACAGTAGGAGTTTCATCAATTACTTTTTCAATTGTAACAATTGTAGTATGGTTAGAATTTCTTTGCAAGTCCCACCATCTCATTTACTGTAGAATAATTTTTTTGTTTCATGTATTGCAATATGCCTTTGTTAATATCATTAAAAACATTAATCCAATTATCACCTATCGCACTACCAATTTGAATTGCAGATGCACCAGCTAAGAAAAATTCAATTGCATCTTCCCATGTAGAAATTCCACCACAACCAATTATTGGAATATCATATTTTGAAGAGATTTCATAAACACATCTTAGTGCAATAGGTTTAATCGGAGTACCAGATAATCCTCCAAACTTGTTACTAAGAATCGGTCGTTGAGTTTCAACATCTATGGCCATTGCCCTAACAGTGTTAATTGCAGTAATGGCATCAATTCCAGAATCAATTGCAGTTTTAACAGTATTCAGATAATGGGTCGTACCCAAACCAACTTTTGCAATTGCGGGGATATTCGTAGAGTTTTTTACAGTAGTTACAATTTTCTTAACTAATTCAGGATCATCTCCAACTTCTAAACCAACTTTTGCGACATGGGGGCAAGACAAATTTAATTCAAATGCAGTTACATTGCAATTTGTAAATTCCTCAATCATCATTTTAAAATCATCAGGAACAGAACCAACTAAACTCACAATAATTGGAACATCTTGATTAGATTCAATCATTTTAGCAAAATTTGGAGCTCCAGGATTTGAAAGTCCAACTGCATTAATCCATCCACCTCCATTTACACTAAAAATAGTTGGATTTGGATAACCATCCCAAGGTTCAACACTAAGAGACTTGGTGACAACAGCTCCAGCTCCAAAACGATATAATCGATTAAACACATCCAAAGAAATTCCTAAAATTCCAGATGCAAGCATAGCAGGTCTATCTAATTGAATTCCACCTATAGAAGTTATAAGACTTGGCTCCACCTTGATAAATTAAAGTAATTTCGAATATAATAGTTGATTTAAGGTTCTAGTACATTTTTTAAAGGTGATCTAGGTTCAACTAGTCATGTATTCAGTAATTTTAACAGAATTAGGGATTTCAGTATTAAATGAGGATAAAATAGATAAGGCATTTCCATTTTCAAATCCAGTTAAAGAATATCTTGCAGTAAAAAATAAGGAATCAAAGTTAAACGAGATAATAAATTATTTAGCTAAAAGTCAAAGAGGTTTTTCAGTTAGTGATGAATCACTACTTGCTATTTTAAAAAAATTTTCAATTGATTGTCACATCATGGATTCAGAAGAATTGGAAAAAATCCAATCAACAAAACCACAAATAATTGTTGATTCAGGATTTGCATCAAACCTTCAAGATACATTAGGAAAGTTAAGAGAATTTGCTTTAGGATTTTCATCTTCAAAAGTTACAGAAGTATCACAAAGTCCAGATCTTCACATTATTCAAGCAATTAATTCATTAGATGAAATTGATAAAATTGCAAATGGATTAAGTTCAAGACTTAGAGAATGGTACGGATTACATTTTCCAGAATTAGATAACATGATAGATAGTATTAACGGATATTCACAAATTGTAATGGCAGGTAAACGTGAATCATTATCAAAACAAGTTTTTGAAGAAGCAGGTTTTCCAGAATCAAAAGTAGAAATGCTATCATTAATTTTAGCAAAAAGTAGAGGGGGAGATATTTCAGATATTAATTTAACAATAGTTCAATCAATTGCAAAACAAATTTTAGATTTTCATGAGTTACGTAAAAAACTTGAAGAACATGTTGAATCAGAAATGCACGAAATTGCACCAAATGTTACAGCTATACTAGGTAGTGCTGTAGGTGCAAGAATTTTAGGAAGAGCTGGAAGTCTCAAAAAAATGGCATCAATGCCTGCAAGTACAATACAAGTGCTAGGTGCTGAAAAAGCATTGTTTAGAGCATTAAAAACAGGATCACAGCCACCAAAACATGGATTGTTATTCCAGCACGCAATGGTACATGCAGCACCTAGATGGCAAAGAGGTAAAATTGCACGAGCAGTTGCTGCAAAAGCAGTAATTGGTGCAAGAGTGGATGTTTACGGCGAAGGATTGAATCAAACTTTATTGGATAAACTCAATATCAGAGTGGATGAAATAGGTAAAAAATATGAAAATCCAACTGAAAAAGACCTGAGACCACCTCAACAATTCCAGCATGATGATGGAAACTTTGGAGGTAAAAGAAAAGGGGGTAGAAGAGAAAGTGGTGGTAGAAGAGAAAGTGGTGGTAGAAACGAAAGATCAGGCGGTAGAAACGAAAGATCTGGCGGTAGAAACGAAAGATCTGGCGGTAGAAACGAAAGATCCAGTTATGGAGATAGAAACGAAAGATCCAGTTATGGAGATAGAAACGAAAGATCTGGCGGTAGAAACGAAAGATCCAGTTATGGAGATAGAAACGAAAGATCCAGTTATGGAGATAGAAACGAAAGATCTGGCGGTAGAAACGAAAGATCCAGTTATGGAGATAGAAACGAAAGATCCAGTTATGGAGATAGAAACGAAAGATCTGGCGGTAGAAACGAAAGATCCAGTTATGGAGATAGAAACGAAAGATCTGATTCAAAGAGAAAGAAGTTTGGTAGAAGATAATCAATCATATTTTTGGATAAAATACGAAGGGGAACAAAAAATTTCTACTGAAAACTTAGTTCCAGGAAATCAAGTATACAAAGAAAAATTAATTATTAAAAAAGGAGTTGAATTCAGATTATGGGATCCATTTAGAAGTAAATTAGCAGCATCAATAATGAATGGATTAGAAAATTTTCCTTTTAAAAATAAAACAACAGTATTGTATCTAGGTGCATCGACAGGGACAACAGTAAGTCATGTTTCAGATATTGTAGGTCCAAGTGGATTAGTTTTTGCCGTAGAACATGCCAGTAGAGTTGCAAGAGATTTCCTAGACAGAGTAGCAATTCATAGAACAAACGTCATGCCAATACTACAAGATGCAAGAAAACCTAAAGAATATTTTTCAGTGTTTGGAAAAGTAGATGTTGTGTATGTAGACATAGCACAGCCAGATCAAACAAAAATTGCCATAGATAATTGCGATATGTTTCTAAAAAAAGATGGATTCTTCTTTCTAGTTATCAAAACTAGAAGTATCGATGTTACAAAAGCACCAAAAAGAATTGTTGAAAAAGAAATACAGAAACTAAGAGAAAAATTTGAAATTTTAGAATCTATAGATTTGCACCCATATGATAAAGATCACGCAATGGTAATTGCAAAATATAAAAACTAATTTTTACCCATTATTTTTTGAACAGGTTTCCAACTTTTACGTACAAAAACAGGCATAGTATGATTTTTTTTATAATATTTAGATACAAATTTGACTGTCACAGAATCTGAGGGGTAACCACTTCCAAGATTATGTGTTTTTCTCAATATTCCAATAGATCTATCTCTAGTTACTTTAGCAAGGATAGATGCTGCAGCAACAGCTACAAAACGACTATCAGCATGATGGTATGATTTAATTTTATGATCATTTGAAAGTTGAGAAATTTCTTTACCAAATCTAATAGGATTGACATCACATGAATCAACATATGAAATATCAGCATCTAATTTTGAAACAACTTTTGCCATATATTTTGCCTCTAAATTATTTAGAAAATGGTTCTTAACACTAGCATCAATAGAACGTGGAGGAATTTTTGTAACATAATAATTATCAACGGTTTCAATAATTTTTTTATATAAATTTTCACGTATTTTTGGAGAAAGTTTTTTTGAATCCTTTACACCAAGAGAAGTTAATTTTCTTAAATTTTTCTTATCCAAAGAAACTCCAGCTATAACTAGAGGACCCAACATAGCACCACGTCCAGCATCATCAATTCCACAAATTTGCACAAATTTTGTTTCAAAAAAACAAGTATTAAACTGTTATACGTTATAAAAAATTAGAAAAATAATTGGAAGTATCAAATGAATTATTTCAAGAAATTATAGAGGGAAATACAAAATTATTAGTTCCAAAAAAATCATTAACAGAAAAAGTACCACCAATCAAACCAGCATTTTTTAATCCCAGAGCAAGAATAAACAGAGATTTTTCAATAATTGCTTATGCAGCATTTTTAAAAAAATTTGAAGGTCCAAAAATTTTCTTGGAGGCATTAACAGGTGTAGGTGCGAGAGGATTACGAGCTGCAAATGAATTAAAAATTGAAAAGATTATCATTAATGATCTTAATCCAACAGCTCTAAAAATTGCAAAAGAGTCAGCTATTCTAAATAATTTAAAAAATATTGAATTTTCAGAAAAAGAAGCTTGTGTGTTCCTAAATGAGCACTCTAGAAAAGGAAATCGAGGATCATTAGTAGATATTGACCCATTTGGTTCACCTGCAGCATTTTTTGATTGTGGGATTAGAGCAACTATGCACGGAGGGATCTTATCAACAGCAGCAACAGATCTTCAAGTTCTAAACGGCCTATTCCAAGGAGCATGTAAGAGAAAATACGGAGGAATTCCAGTGAGGGTAGAATATGGAAATGAAATGGCCATTAGATTAGTTTTAGGAAGTCTTAGATCAGTTGCTGCTAGATTAGGAGTGAAAATAATTCCAATGTTTGTTGAAAGTGAAATGCATTACTATAGAACATATGTTAAAATTTTAAATCAAATAGATCAAGAAGAAAATGTAGGATATATTATACATTGTAAAAATTGTGGACATAGAAAAATTTCATTAGAACAACAACAAGAATGTGAGTTATGTAAATTAAAAACTAGTATTGCAGGACCACTGTGGATCGGAAAAATATTTGATAAAGAATATGTTAAAAATATGATTGATGAAATTGCAAATTTAGAAATTAAGAAGTCTTGTGAAAAAACTCTTTACAAATGCCTAGATGAAGCAGAAATGCCAGCAATTTATTTTACATTAGATGAAATTGCTAAAAAAATAAAATCGTCACCGCCAAAATTAGAAAAAATAATATTAAATTTAAAAAAAAATGGATTTACATCTAGTGTCACATCATTTAATCCAACAGGATTTAGAACTAATGCTAACATAAATGAAATAATTAAAATATTTTAATTTATCCAGTAAAACCCATACAAACACAGTAGAGTTCACTACTTTGTTTTCTACTAGCATCAGGTTTTGTAAGATTAATTCTAGCAAATTTTTTCTTAACATAATCTCTAAACTCCAAAGAATATTCACCATCAAATACTTTGAAAACAGCATTTCCTCTATGAGCTAAAACCTTATCCATGATTTTAGTACAATTATAATTAAGAGAAATTTGTCTAGCATGATCAACAGACCAATTTCCACTAACCTGAGGTGAAAGATCACAAATTACAGCACCTACTTTACGCCCAAAATAAGATAAAACATCGTCAACTAAATGTTCATTCTGAATATCATCTCTAACAATATGAGCTCCAGTAATATCTTCAACGTAAGATAAATCAACGCCCATAACTTTTCCTTGATTCCCAACCAGTTTAACAGCAACTTGAGTCCAACCACCAGGAGCACATCCAAGATCTAATACATAAAATCCAGGACCAATTAAACGATAAGATTGATTAAGTTCTTTTAATTTGAATGCAGATCTTGCTCTAAAACCTTGTTCATGAGCTAATCGTCTATAATGATCTTTACGTGCATCTGCTAATTTCATTTGGCCTTCGAAGGTTTTTTGTATTCAGCAATTACCCAATCTTCAATAAGTTGACATGTTCTTGGACTAATTTCACCATCTATAGAACATTTTTGTTCAACAGTACAAACTAAACAAGGAGCATTTTCAATTGACTGAGTACTGATAGGAGTTTTCTTTAAAATTAATTTGTATGTCCAACGATCATTTTCAAGAAGTTTTTCTCTAGTGATAGTTCCCATTCTTTCAAGTTTTAAAGATAATCTTGAACCGTCACGACCTGAAAGTTTAAGTTTTTTCCACAATTCACTTTGCAACATGCCGTCAGATTCTTTTTCAGCTAAAATATCACATATTTTATTTGTGAGTCTTTCCATGTCAACTTTTTCAATTTGGAAATTTTCAATTTCGGATTCTGTAAGTTGTTCCTCTAATTCATCCTCAACTGTTCTTTCAGCAATTCTTTTTTGTTCT
>CAJQSE010000040.1 GCA_905612485.1 uncultured Candidatus Nitrosopumilus sp. | reverse complement strand
ACCAACAATAAACGAATCTATGCCAGATCCTAATCGTAAAAGATTAAGATATACATCATCACTTTTGTAGACTTCAATAGTTTGATCAAAATGATCAATGTCAATTTGTTCTAATGTAGTTAAGGAAATCCAAGTCTCTTTAACTTGATTTAAAATTAGAGTTTTTCCTTCAGCTCTTCGTGCATCAGGAGAATCAATAGTTTCAATATTACTAACGGTAAAAATTTCAATTCTACTTGCTGTTTGAACAATAATACATTCATCAACACCAGGGATTTTCTTAAATTCTTCTGCTGCGGCCCAAACATCTTTGAAAGCAAATTTAGATAATTCATGAATTGGAACATTTCTGAAAGTTACTCGAGCATTCATTACATCAAAGATTACGTGATTCATATCATCATACCAACTTATGCGTTAATTTTATCCCGTCCACCTTTTGCTGTTCGGAAGACATTCATTCCAATATAGAAATTTTCATGTATTGATTCTAAATAAGTAATTTCATTTTCTGTTGCAAGTATTTCTTTTTCAGTTGATTCAGGATCTTTTTTTAATTTAGCAAGTTTAATTTTTAATTCATCTAAGAAAGAATCTACACCACGCTCATAATTTGAAACACCACCATATTCTGGACTAAGAACATGTTGTGGATTATATTCTGGAGTTTGATCATGAGGAGTTTCAGCTATCTGTGTAATAGATGCTTGTTGATCTGGTGTAAGTATAGGTCTTGGGAATCTATCTTTTTTATCTAACCAAAATTCAGGTTCACCCATTTCTCGTCTAAAAATCTCTTCACCTTTTCGTTTGAATGTAAAATCTGATTTTTTTGTAATGTCTGCTTTAACTTCAGCAGCAATTGCTTTGTATTCCTCTTCTGCAGATACTTCTAGTTCTGCTCTTGCTGCATTTGCTTTTTCAAGAGCTATTTGTAATGCAGCCTCTGCATCAGCAAGTGATTTTGCATTTGCCTCTACTTTAGCTGCTGCGTCTTGAGTATCTTTGGATTCTGCTTCAACTTTTGCATCTTCAACTTTTTTAACATCTTTAGCGGATGATTCTTTAGATGTAGTATCTTCAGTAGTTTTTGCTTCCACTTCAGATTCTTTTTTTTCTTCTGACAACAAATTTCCCTAAAATTCCCTGAATTTTAATATTCTTGTAAGAAATATTTGCAGTATAATTATCAAATAAAATAAATATTGATCGGTATAAAATATCAAAAAATTAGAAATAATGGCGCCCTCGGCGGGATTTGAACACGCGTCTCAGCCGTGACAGGGCCGAATTCTAGACCGGGCTATACTACAAGGGCACAAGTACTATGAATCAAAATCCTAGATTAAAAGTTTCTGACATAACATCTAGATTTGTAAAAGACTAAATTATGCACGAAAACAATTTTTTTTGTGGGTCTATGGCGCAGCCAGGTAGCGCACCGGACTTTTAATCCGGTTGTCGAGGGTCCGAATCCCTCTAGACCCGCGTCTTCTTTATTCATTAAATAATTTCATTAACTAATTTTTGTAACTCATCAATAGAAGACTTAATTTTATTGTCTCTTTCAGACATATCAGACCTCCAAGTATTAATTTTCTGAATTCTATCAGAAATCATTCTTTTTTGCTCACCATAACCAGAAGAACCAAAAGATTTTCTATTTTTTAAAGAGGAGACAACACTAGTAGTTGAAATAATTTTAGATACGATTTTAGGATCTATCTTAGTTCCTTCTACAGATTTTTTTATTTCTAAAGTAGTTAATTTTGAAATTGGTTTTTTTGAATTGTGGGCAAATTGGACTAAAACTCCTACAATTTTATGAGTCACTCTAAATGGAATACCCTCTTGAACTAATTTTTCAGCAATATCTAATGCAATTAGATTACTGGATTCAGTTACTTTTTTCATTTGTTTTTCATTTACTTTCATAGTTAGAACAATTGATTTTATAATTAATAATGCACTGATAGATATTTTTGATGTTGACCAAATAGACGATTTGATTTGTTGTAAGTCACGCCCGTATCCTGTAGCTAGACCTTTGATAGTAGTTAAAATGGCAGTTAAGTTTCCAATAATTTCTGCAGTCTTACCGCGAGTTAATTCTAAGGTATCAGGATTCTTTTTTTGAGGCATTACACTTGAAGGTGACGTAAACTCATCAGATAATTCAATAAAAGAAAATTCAGATGTTGACCAAATTATGAAGTCTTCAGAAATTCTACTTAGATTGGTCATTAAAATTGAAATCATTGCCACATATTCTGCTACAAAATCACGTGCACTTGTTGCATCAATAGAATTCTCAATAACACCATCAAAACCTAACATCTTTGCAGTACTGTGTCTATCAATTGCAATACTAGTTCCTCCAATAGGTCCAGCTCCAAGAGGGCTTTGATTAATTCTTTGAAAAGTATCAAACAATCTTTGGAAATCTCTGGATAAAATATCTGCTTGAGCTAAAAGGTAATGAGAAAATAAACCTGCTTGAGCTTGTTGAAGATGAGTGTAAAAAGGCATAATTGTTTTTTGATGGTTTTTTGAAACGGACACAAGTGATTCAATTGTATCCAAAAGACAATTACAAATTATGTTAATGTCATCTCTAATTTTCATTCGAATATCTAAAACAACTTGATCATTTCTAGATCTTGCAGTATGCATTTTTCCACCACTTGCCATACCTGCTTTTTTAATTACTAGAGATTCAATTAATTCATGAATATCTTCAGCTCCAGATGAAGAATCAAATTTTTTATTTTTCATACTCTCTAAAGAAGATAAAATTTTTTTTGCGTCATTTTTTGTAATAATATTATTTTGAAATAACATTATGGTATGAGCTTGACTTCCAATAATGTCATACAAAGCAATTTCAGAATCATCATTTATTGATGAAACATAATCTAAAGTAATATTACTCAAATCAGTACCAAGTCGAGAACGATACATCATCTAAAGTTGTAAAATGGTTATATATAGCATAAATGCTTTTGCCGACATGAGTCAAGATATCAAATTACTTAGAGTTAAAATTTTTGATGAATTATCAAAGATTGTAGATCCAGAAATTAACACATCTATTGTGGAATTAGAGTTAATTGATGAGGTAGATATCAGTGATAGTAATGTCAAGGTAGATTTGCATCTAACTAGTCCTTTCTGTCCAGCAGTGTTTGGTTTCAAAATTTGTCAGGATGTTCATGATTATCTTTTGAAAGTAGATGGTGTAGATGATGTCAAAGTGAATGTATCAAATCACTTTATGGCAGAGCAAATCAACAATCAGGTTAACAATAGTCCTAATCCTAAAAAATTAGATGAACTTCCAAAAAAAACAGATTAATTTCTAAATCCTAACAAATATCCTCTAAGAAATTGAATTCCCATTGCAGGATCAACGCCTTTTGGGCATACCTGACTACATGAACCAGCAAAGTGACACCTCCAAATACCATGAGATTCATCAATGATGTTTAATCTAGTATCTTTTCCTTTATCTCTACTATCAGCAACATATCGATATGCTTGTGCTAATGCCTGAGGTCCGACAAATGATGAATCAGTAGCCATAGTTGGACATGCAGAATTACATAAACCACATTTGATACAATTGGCAAATTGGATGTATTGTTCTACTTCTTGAGGTGATTGTAAAAATTCTCTTTCATCAGATTCTAGTTCAGTATCATCACGAATTAGATAAGGTTTAATTTTTTGATGTGTATCAAATAATTTTTCAAATCTAACTGTCAAATCACG
>CAJQSE010000039.1 GCA_905612485.1 uncultured Candidatus Nitrosopumilus sp. | reverse complement strand
CTAATTAGTTCAGACATTTTTAGTTGTTGTAAATTACAGTTGGTTTAAATTAATAACACAGTATTCGAAGCTAAATTGATAATAATTGATGAAGCAAGAATTTTCAAAGAAATAGAAGAAAAGAAGCCAGTATCGGTTTCATTAAATGGTCCAGATGGTATGTTACCACAAGTTCAAGATATGGCAATTAAAATTACAACAAAATATGAAATACCAGCATATGTTTTAGCAGATACCACATGGGGAACTTGTGATTTGAATACAACTGGTTCAAAGATATTAGGTGCAGAAATTCAATTTAATATTGGACATACAATTAATACAGAATCATTAGAAAAAAATTTAGTTTTAATTGATGCTTTTGACGATGTTGGATTTGACAGTGTTGCAGAAAAATGTACAGATCTACTAAAAGGAAAATTAATTTCATTAGTTACTGATAGTCAACATTTACACCAAATGGATAGAGTAGAAAAAATTTTAACAAAAAATGGAATTAATGTAAAAATTGGAAAGGGTAAAGGACAGTTAAATGATGGTCAAGTGTTTGGTTGTGAATTTTATCCTGCAACAGAATTAAAAAAAGAAGTGGATGCCTATGTATTTTTGGGACAAAGTAATTTTCATGCAGCGGGAATTGCATTATCAACAAATTTACCAACATTTGTGTTAGATCCTTATTTTAATGAAGTAAGAGAAGTTACAGAATTTGCACGTACATTAAAAAAGAAAGCAACACTTGCAATATACAAAGCAGCAGAAGTAAATTCATTTGGAATAATTATTGGATTGAAAGAAGGACAGTTATCAAAAGTATTTGGATTAAAATTTAAAAAAGAATTAGAAAAAGAAGGTAAAAAAGTTCAATTATTTGCTTTGACAGATATTACGAATGAACGATTAAACAATCTAAGAGGAATTGATGCATTTATTCAAGTGGCATGCCCAAGAATTTCTACAGATAATCAATTTGATAAGCCAGTATTATCAACACCTCAAGCAAATGCACTTTTGAAAGTTTTACGAAAAGAAAACATTGATGAATATCTAGAAATTCCACATTGGTTGTAGTTAAGATGTTAAATTTTGAAATCGAACATTATTAGATAAATTTTCAAATGATTTTGATTTTTTTGCTTTAATTTTGTATTGTATTCCTTGAGAAATTGAATGTTCAAGTAAATCTAAAGCAGTATCATAATTTGAAAGCATTACATAATTAGATGCTTTATCAAAAAGAACATCTCCATTATTAGGATAATCGTCTAGTATACGATTACAACATGAAATAGATTCATTAAATTTCTTCATAGAGAATAATATTCGCTCCTTGTGATATAATGCAATATTATAATTTGTATTATTTTTTAAAATATCATCACAAATGGATAATGCTTCAATTAAGTTTCCTTGTTTACGAAAAGAGGATATTTTATTAATTATTACAGATAAATCAGTAGGAGATATTTCTAATGCAGTGTCATAACATTTTATTGCATTAGAAAAATCTTTGAGTTTACTTAGAGCATATCCCTTATTGTTTAATGAACTGATATGTTTTGGATCTTCATCTAAAATTTTATCATAATATGTTATTGCTTGTTGAAATTTTCCTTCTAAAAATAAGCGATTACCTTCATCTAAAATTGAATTTATTTTAGGCTCAGTCATAATTAACCAGAATTAGGTTTAATCAAAATTTTGCCAAAAAGCCCCTTACCATTTAGCATTTTATTATGAGCCTTAACTGCATCATCTAAAGAATATACAGAATCAATAACAGATTTTATTTTACCTTTTGACATCCAATAGAAACCCTGTTCTAATTCAGCTTTAGTTCCTTGAGTTGAACCAAAAATATTAATTCCTTTAAAGAAAATATGTCGTAAATCAGTTTTAGCATCATATCCAGTTGTAGCACCAGTTGTAACAATAGTTCCACCATAATTTAACAAAGTTAATTCTTTATTCCAATGAGAACCACCAATGTGTTCAAAAATTAC
>CAJQSE010000038.1 GCA_905612485.1 uncultured Candidatus Nitrosopumilus sp. | reverse complement strand
TATGATTGACACATGGGGCGGATGGAAATTATTTCAGGAATTACTTGAAGTTTTAAACAATATAGCAAAAAAACATGATTGTAGTATCGCAAATATCGCTACAAAATTTATTCTAGATAAACCACAAGTAGCAGGCGTAATAATTGGAACAAGATTAGGAATTACAAATCATATAGAAGACAATAGTAAAGTTTTTGATTTGAAAATAGATCAAGATGATATTTTATTAATATCTACAGTTACTTCAAAGTCAAATGATTTGTTTGATGTAATAGGTGATTGTGGAGATGAGTATAGATAAAAAATGTGGACATTGAAATTGGATAGTGTTATCAAGTATGTGGGAATTAATTTTGGAAGGAAAAATAAAAAATATTAGGAAATTTTTAAATTAAAAATTAAATTATTTAGCAAGACCCATTGCTTCACCAAAATAATATCCAGCTAGTATAGTGATAGATGACCAAATACAAGAACCAATAAAAGTGAATAAAATAAATTTAGGGATTTTCATTTTTAATAATCCAGCAGGCACTGAAATCATTTCTCTCATAACTGGAACCATTCTTCCGATCAAAACTGCCTTATCACCATATTTTTCAAACCATATTTCTACTCGTTCTAATTTTTTTTCTGAAATTCTAAAATTTTTTAAATATCGAAGTAAAACAGTACGTCCAAGTTTTAATGCAATAAAATAGATGACAGATGTTCCAATTGTAGCACCAGTTGCACCAAGAATAATCATAGGAACAACACCAAATAATGTAATTCCTTGTTGTGATGCTAGAAATCCAGCTGTTGGAAATATTGCAAGTGTTGGAATTGGAGGAATTATAGTTTCAATTAACGCTGCAAAGAATATCCCCTCATAGAGATGTTCACCCAAAAAATCTGCAATAAATATCAGAAATGAATCAAATAGTTCCATTTCTTTTTTACAAAGAAATCTCACTAAACTACCTTACGAATAAAAGATTAGACAAATAATTCAATTTTTATGCCTAAGTATCAAAATTTAATTCAATTTTTCTTAAAAAAATTAGAGATACTATTCTAACTCCAAACTTTTTCTTTGAATGTCCATCTCTTGTTTAACAAGAAATTACCAAATGCTGCAACACCAACTGCCAATACTAATGAAATTGGATATGAAATACTCCATTGATCTACAAGATTGTAAACCATGCCAAGTTGAACTAATGCACCAATAGAGCTAAACCCAACAAATTTTCCATATTGAATAATAGTTCGTTTTGGAGAAAAGTCTCTATCTTCAAATGTCCAATACTTGTTTAGTAGGAAGTTACTTGAAATGGAAAATATTATTCCAAATGTAGTAGCATGAATATACCACATATCAGAATTTAATGAAAAAATCATAGATGCGAAATAATTAATTGCTAAGCCAGAAGCTCCAACAGTAAAAAATCTTGCAGCCTTTGAAAGAAACCTAACAGATGTTCTTGATTCATCTTTTTCAACTGTTCTTCCATATTTGTATAATTTCCAAACTGATTTAAAATAATCAACAATAGTTATAGCATCAAGTTTACTAGAACCTAATTCTCTATCAGTAAATGTATAAGGTACTTCCTCGATTTTAACACCCTTAGTTTTAACTAAAATTTCTAATAACATTTTGTAACCAAGTGCATCAAATTTTAATCCATTAAGAATATTTTTTTTAAAAGCAAAAAATCCAGACATTGGATCAAGAGGTTTTATTCCTAATCCTTTTTTTGCAATTAATGTTGCAACCTTACTCATTAATTTTCTTTTAATTGGCCAACCCTGAATTGAACCTCCATGTGCATATCGTGAAGCAATTGCAATATCACATCTAGTTTGTTTGATTGCATCAATTAATTTAGGAATGATACTAGGAGGATGTGAGAAATCACTGTCCATAACTACAATTGTATTTGCTGAAGATTCTTGAATTCCATTAAGAATGGCAGAACTTAATCCATTTTTTGCCTTTCGTTTAATTACATTAATTGTATGACTTGATTTTTCTTTAATTGAGTGAAAATAATCTTCAGCAATTTTTGC
>CAJQSE010000037.1 GCA_905612485.1 uncultured Candidatus Nitrosopumilus sp. | reverse complement strand
TGTTTTAATTTTTTCAATTATATTTTCAAATAATTCAATATATTTAGAATCAAAAATTTGTTCTGCAAGTTGTTGATTCATTTCATATTTTATTTCTATTTCTTTAATTGAATCATCCCATAATTTTGGAATATTTTTTTCTGCATCTATTAATTCATCTTTATCAATAATTATTGGAGGAATGTCTGTTTCTGGATACATTCGTGCAGCTCCTGGTCTTGGTCTAAGAAATTTTGTTTCACCGGACTGAGTAGCTAATCTTGTATCGATTGGTATACCATGATTTTTGATATATTCTATTCTTAAAATAATTTGATCAATTACTGTATGAATTTTTTCTTCAGGGGATGCTAAAATTAAAAATGCATCATTTTCATTAATTTGTAAAAAATTCTTTAATTCTTCTAAATCTGACTGTTCTATGCCATAGTTTGGTAACTCATCTGAATGAAAAACTCCACCAATTCCAAAAAATCTTACTAATTCAGCTACTTCTTTTCCTAATCTAATACCCTCATAAGGTAAATATCCAAATATTCCAGCCATGTTTTTAAAAGAAATAGATACTATCTTCTGATTTTTCTTTATGGCATTTTGAATAATTTTTGATTTACATTTTGTAAATAATTTTGTAATATCTTTTTTATTTTGATTATCAAATGACCAATTACTTTCTTGTATTTTTTTTGAAATTTTTAATAGTCCATGTTGCCTTTTTGCTTCATATTTTACAACTTTTTCTAATTGATCTAATTGCTGTACCCCTTTAACTTCAATTACAACTCCTTTTCCATCTCTAATTGATACATTAACATCTTGTCGAATTGATCCTAATCCTCTTTTTACTTTTTTTGTACTTCTCAAAATTCTTCCTAGTGATAATGCGATTTTTTTAATTTCTGATGAATCTACCTCAAAAGGATCTGTTGCAATTTCAACTAGTGGTACACCCAAACGTTCTAATCCAAATTTTCTAATACTGCCCTCTTCTCCTAAATTTTTTGCTGCATCCTCTTCTAAACAAATTGATTGAATTCCAATTTTTGTTTCTCCTACATTATAACATCCACCTTGTGAAATTAGCATTGTACGTTGAAATCCAGTTGTATTGGAACCGTCAATTACAGTTTTTCTCATAGGATAAATTTCACTAAAAATATTTGATTTTAATGCAGCAGCAATAATTAATGCAATCTTTCTTGCATCCTCATCTAATTCGTGTGGTGGTTCTTCGTCTTGTTCAACTAAACAACTACTTTCTTCATTTGCATAATACATGATTGTTTTTGATTTTGTACTTTCAAATAATGCAGCAGGATCAAATTCACCTAATTCACTTTTAGAAGCTCGTAATTTTCTTTGAAATTTAATAGAGTAATCATTTGATTCAATAGGATTACAATTACAAAATAATTTTTTATTAGTTTTAAGCTGTTGATGAATTTCTAGTCCTACTTTTACGCCTACATCTTTTATTGAAAATTTTTCCATATTGTTACCTGATCATGTTGAAAATTCTGATGCAATTTGTTTAAGCATATTTTCTTTAATTTCATCATATTTTTCAGTATTTCCTGTTACCCACATTGCTTTAACTAATGCAATTTCTGGAATCATATTTTCAAGAGGTATTATTCCTAAATTTAATAGATCTCTACCACTCTCATAAACTGTCATTCTCACTCTACCGTCTATACACTGTGAAGTCATTCCCATGAAAATTCCTTTTTCATTTGCTATTTTTACTATTGGATACATATTTTTTCCAATATGTCCTAATCCTGTACCTTCAAAAATTATTGCCTTATATCCTGAATCTATTATATTTTTTAACAAATCTGGATTATATCCTGGATGATATTTTACTAGAGCAACTTTTTCATTTATTTTTATTTTAGGTTCAAATTGATTTATTGTAAAAAAATCTGTTTTAATATTTTTATGAATTTCATTATTTACAATTAAAAATGCTGGATCATTACCAACTGTTTGAAATGCTCCTCTTTTACTAGTGTGATTTTTTCTTACACGTGTACCAATATGACATGCAATTGTTTCATCATTTTCATCTTGATGCATTGCTATGTAAATTCCATTTATTTTTGATTTAGTGAGAAATTTTACTGCTCCGATTAAATTTAATGCTGCATCTGATGATGCACGATCTGATGATCTCTGTGATCCAACTAATACTATAGGTATTGGAAAACCTGCTAGTGAAAAAGATAGATATGATGACGTATAATGCATGGTATCTGTTCCATGAGCAATAATTATCCCTGAATAATCTGATTCACTATATTCTTTTATTGTCTCAGCAATTTTTAACCAATGTTCTGGCATAATATTTTCCGAATATTCTGAAAATAGTACTTTTGTGTCAATATTTGCAATTTTACCAAGTTCTGGAACTGATGAATTTAATTCCTCAGCTGTTAATACTGGTGTAACTGCACCTGTTCTATAATCAATTTTACTTGCAATTGTACCTCCAGTTGATAATAATAAAATATTTGGTAAATTTCTATTTTTTTCAATTTCTTTATTTTGTTGAATATTTTTTTCTATAGGTGGATTTTTTTCTATTTTTTCTATTTTTTCAATTTCTAAACCAATGTTATATCCACTTTTTAATTTTAAAACAATATGTTTGTCATCATTGTGTTCATATCTTGGCATCACTATTCCTGAATATGTAATATCTGCCAAAATTTTTACAGAATCTCCAACTAAAATTTTATTTGTTTTAAGAAATTCTAATGAATTTCCATTATATCCTGTATATTCTGACATTTATGAGAATTAGATTTGTTATTTAATTAAAACTACCTGTAATAGGAAGCAACTAATTTTTCACCCAATTTGAGGTCTTTTTGCTCTCTAACTTTCTTTACTGCTTCCTCAAAATGCTTCATTGTTACTTTAGCATCAATAGTGGTTTTCTCGATATCTTTTTCGTCTGGGTGTGAATCCAAAAATTCATGAATTACTAATGATACAGCTGTATTTGCAATTGCTGCTGTATCGGCACCACTAAGTCCATCAGTTAATTCTGAAAGTTTTTCAAAGTCAATATGTTTTGGATCACTTGCTTCAGTAATTGTTGGTATTTTTTCTGCATTTAATTTTAAAATACTCTTTCTACTTTCTTTATCTGGAAGTGGAATTTGTATAATTTTATCAAATCTTCCTGGTCTTAATAATGCAGGATCAATCATATCTGCTCTATTTGTTGCAGCTAAAACTATTACTCCATGCATATTTTCCATACCGTCTAATTCTGTAAGTAATTGACTGACAACTCTTTCAGTAACTGCATTTTCTCCACCTGCTCCTCTAATTGGTGCAATTGAATCAATTTCATCAAAGAATATTACACAAGGAGCTGACTGTCTAGCTCTTTTGAAAATTTCTCTAATGCCTCTTTCTGATTCACCTACCCATTTTGATAATAGTTCAGGACCTCTTACTGAAATGAAATTTGCTTCACTTTGTGTAGCAACTGCTTTTGCAAGTAGAGTTTTTCCTGTACCGCTTGGACCATGAAGTAAAATGCCTCTTGGCATTTTATGTCCTAGTTTATCATATAATCCTGGATATTTCATTGGCCATTCTACTGCTTCTTGTAATTCTCGTTTAACCTCTTCCAAACCTCCAACTTCTTCCCATTTTATGTCTGGATTTTCAATGAATACTTCTCTCATTCCAGATGGAGTAACTTCAATCAATGCTTTTGTAAAATCATCATGGTTTACAATTAATTTATCCAAAGTTTCTGTAGAAAGTTTTTCTTCCTCCATGTTAAGTTCTGGTAATAATCTTCTCAAACATTTCATTGCAGCTTCTTTGCAAAGATATTCTAAATCTGCACCAACATATCCATGACTAACTGCTGCCATTTTTGACATATCAACATCATCTGCTAATGGCATATTTCGACTGTGAATTGCAAGAATATCTTTTCTTCCTTTTTTATCTGGAACTTTAATCTCTATTTCTCTGTCAAATCTTCCTGGTCTTCTAAGTGCAGGATCAATTGCATTTGGTCTATTTGTTGCTGCAATAACAATTACTTTTCCTCTTCCTTCTAACCCATCCATTAATGATAACATTTGTGATACTACTCTACGTTCTACTTCTCCTGTAACCTCTTCTCTTTTTGGAGCAATAGAATCAATTTCATCAACGAAAATTATTGATGGAGCTTTTTCTCTTGCCTCTTTAAAAATTTCTCTTAGTCTGGCTTCACTTTCTCCATAAAATTTACTCATTATTTCTGGACCTGATATACTAATGAAATGAGCTTGACTTTCATTTGCTACTGCTTTTGCAAGTAAAGTTTTTCCTGTACCTGGGGGACCATATAGTAAAACACCCTTTGGAGCTTCAATACCTAATTTTTCAAAAATTTCTGGATGTCTTAATGGAAGTTCAATCATTTCTCTAACCTTTTTAATTTCATTTGTTATACCACCAATGTCTTCATAGGTAACTTGTGGAACTCCACGTAATGTTTCTCCCTTCTCTGCAATATGGAAAACTGTTTTTTGTGTAATCAAAACTGCATCAGCTGCTGGTGTTACACCAATTACTTGGAATGTTAAACGTCCACCGAAGTATGGGACCATTACATTATCTCCTTTGATTAATGGAACACTTTCTAAAGCATCAGCAAGATATCTTTCATCTATTGGTGGAATTGCTTCTAGCGGTGCAACCACCACTTTTTCAGCAGCAACTGCTTTAATTTTTCTAACTGAAATAGTATCGCCAATTGCTATACCTGAATTATTTCTACCAAGTCCATCAATTCTGATTATTCCTTTACCTTCATCAGATGGATATAGTGGAAGACATTTTGCTACTGTTCTTCTCTTACCTTTAATTTCAATAACATCGCCAGTTGAGGCACTCAGAGTATCCATTGAATCATAATCTATTCTTGCTACTCCTCTTCCAACATCTCTTGTATATGCTTCAAGAACTTTGAGGGAAAGTGCATTTTGACTCATATACAAAGACCCTATAATCTAATTTTTATACCTTTGTGGTAATTCATTCATATTTTCCTTCATACCAAAGCTTAAAATTCTCTTTTCAGTTGGGAACGATCAACTTGGGTAAAAGACCATTAGTACGTAGACGAGGCCGGGGAGGTAATCAATTTAGATCAACTTCTACTGGTAAAGTAGGAAAAACTGCTACTTATCCACGTTTTCCACTAGCAGAAAATCATACTGGTGAAATTATAGATTTAGTTCATGAGCGTGGAAGAGAAGCACCGCTATCTAAAGTTAGATTTGAAGACGGTTCTGTTTCCTTTATTCCAGCAGTTCTTGGAACTAAAGTAGGAGAATCATTAGAATTTGGCTTAAAATCAAAAATTGAAAAAGGAAATGTAATTAGTGTTCAAAATATCCCTGATGGTACTATTGTTTGTAATATTGAAAGACATTTTGGAGACGGTGGTGCTATAGTAAAATCTGCAGGAACTGATGCAACTATTTTCTCACATGGAGATGATGGTGTTACAATTAAACTTCCTTCTGGTAAATTTGCAACTCTTAATCCAAAAAATAGAGCTATGATTGGTACTCTTTCTGGTGGTGGAGCAACTGAACGTCACTTTATGAGTGCCGGCAACAAATGGCGTAGTTTTAAAGCTAAAGGAAAAAAATATCCAATTGTTAGAGGTGTTGCACAAGCAGCATATGTTCACCCACACGGTGGTGGTAGACACCAACACGTTGGACAAAGTTCTACTGTTTCTAGAGATGCACCCCCTGGAGCAAAGGTGGGAAGTATTGCTGCTAGAAAGACTGGTAGAGCAAGAATTAAAGAAAGAAAGTAGTTTTTCTTTAAAGCTAAAATTGATTAATAAGTTTCTTAAATTTTCTATCAATGTCTCATCAACGTGTAAGACTTTTTGTAACTGGTAGAGTACAAGGAGTTTTTTTTCGTCAGAGTTTAAAAGCTAAATCTATTCAAAATGATGTTTTTGGATGGGTAAAAAATCTTCAAGATGGTCGTGTTGAATGTCTTTTAGAAGGTAATGAGGAAAATATTTCTATACTTGTAAAATGGGCTCATGATGGTCCTGCAAATGCAATAGTTGAAAATGTTGAAGTTCATAATGAAAAATTTGATAATGAGTTTACAAAGTTTGATGTTTTGTATTAATGGATATTTTCATATGCTGTTTTGAATAATTCAGTAAATTCTAAAATTTTTTGATCTTTTTTAATTTGAATAGTTTGTATTGGATCTTTTCTGCTTTTTTGAATTTTAATGATAACACCGTCACTTTCTGGTTCTACATCAATAAACCATCTAAATGTCATTGATTTACAAAAAACAACTCTGTGCATTCTAACATCTTCTAATACATTTTCTCCTAATGTGAAACAAAATTTTCTAATTGAATCAAAAAGTGGCAACACCGTTAGTGGGATTTGTTTTTTAAAATCTTCATAATTTCTTTTATTTCTAAATGAAATTAATCCTTCCATAAACATGCAAATTTGATTTTAATTATAAAGGTAGTAGATCCGTTGGTTCCAGTCTAGACGAATAGCCCCATTTCAAGGCGTACAAGATCCGCCACGTAGACGAGGAAGCGTGGATGTCCTACCTTAGGATTGCTCCCTCCCGGACCTCATCCCTTTCGATAGTTCGGTCTTAGAAGTTATTCCTTCGAATATTTCTAGTCCTGCAACCACCCGCCTCGGCGTGATTTCATTTCCGCACACCAAGCGGGAATTACCCATCTAGAGATTTACCCAACAGTTACTGATCTCTGCATATAGCCGGTTTCAGAATAGGGCACGGCTAGCACCCCAATCCTACCTACTACCATTTTTTCTAAGATGGTATGTTATATTTGCATTAGGTTTGATTTGATTTTAATTTTGAGACCAAGATACAAACTGAGCATACATTGCCTGTACATTCACTACCACATTTTTCACAATTTGTTTTTTCTTTAGTATTTGAATTGGAGTTTTTCATTACTTCAGAAACTTTGATAATTGATTGATACAAATTATTTTTAATTCCACTTCGTTGACTTTCTAATGAATTTAAAAATTCACGAATATCTGTTCTTATTCCTTCATTCATGTGTGGACATGGTTCTGATTGAAATGGCATATCATTTGTAAATGCATAAAATACAATTTCAGATTCGTATATTTCACAAAATGGTTTTATTTTTCTTAAAGAATTTGCTGATGTATCTGGATTCATCCAACCTACTTTAGTTGTATCACCTGAAATCATATTTATCACAAATGTTTGTAATGTATCATCTAAATTATGACCTGTTGCAATTACATCTGCTCCAATATCTTTTGCAGCATAATCCATTGCACGTCTTCTAAATGTTCCACACATTGAGCATGATGATGTTTTATCATTTTCTCGTAAATCTAATGCTTCATCAAGTGTTAAATCAAAAAGATCTTTGTAAGAATATATTTTATATTCTACATTTAGTTTACCACAAACTTTTTTGACAATTTCTAATGCCTCGTTTCTATATCCTGGAATTCCTTCATCAATTGTTATTACTTTAATTCTAAAACTATGTGTTAATGACATTTCATGAATAACTTTAAGCAATGCTAGAGAATCTTTTCCACCTGATACTGCAACTGCAACTAATTCATCATGTTTAATCATTTTATATTTTGAAATAGTTTTAGCAGTTTTTTTTACAATGGATTTTGAAAAACATTGAGAACAGAGTTTTTCACCAGAATATTTTCTTGTATATGCTGCTTGATTTTTACATCTATCGCAGGTCATAAATTTAATAATTATTTTTCATTAATGATTCTTTAGGAATATTGACACATCGACTAATAACCCCTAGGCACGTATTACAATTGAAAAGGTACAAAATATATCTAGGAAGTGACTCAAATGTAATTTTTAAAATAAATTTTCATTTTTAAATATTTTCAAATATTTTGCCATGATTAATTTTTTTTAAAAGTTCAATTATGTTATTTTTTTCAACAGAAACTGGATTATTATCTAAATGTTTTCTATCTTTAAGTATAATTTCACTTGCTGTATCAAAATCTTGTTTTAAAAATATTGGTTCAAAATTTAATTTTTTAACTAATTTTTTAAATCTTGAATAAAAAATTGAATTATTAAAAAAATGAGCTGCTGTAGTAGTAAATGCTAATGCATGTCCATGACTATAACCTTCATTAGAAAAAACGTATGATAGAGCATGACCTAATGTTGTTGAACAGTTACCAAATCCTAATCCAGTCATGAGTGAACCTAATGCTAAGTTTTCATATTTTTCATTAATAATTGCATCTTCCAAAATTTCAAATGATTTATCAAATTTTTGCCAAATTTTTAGGTGAATTATATGTTCAAAACATCAAAAAAGAAAAATTAGTTTTAATTAAAAATGAAGGTAAATCAATGAAAACAGGTGGAAGATATCACCAAACAAAAGAAGGAGGTTCGCATCATACAGATAGTCCTCAATGGAAAAATGTTCCAGACATAATTGGATTATGTTGTATTAATCCTGCAAAAACAGGTGGAACAAGTAAATTTATCAGTGCTTATACAGTTCATAATCTATTTTTACAAAAAGATAGTCAATTATTAGAAATATTATACAATAAATTTTATTTTGATAAAAGAGGTGAAATAAAAGAAAATGAAGAACCAACTATTTTTGAACCAATAATGCAATTTAAAAATAATAAATTATTGTTTAGATATCTTAGAGACTATGTTGATAGTGGACATAAAATTCAGAATAAACCATTAACAGAGGAACAAGATAGATCGTTGAAATTATTGGATGAAATTTTATCAGAAAAAAGTATTGTAGTTAGTTATGATTTAAAGAAATTTGATATGACTTTTTTTAATAATCATAGAGTAATTCACGGGAGAACAAGTTTTGAAGATTTTGATGAAGAAGAAAAGAAAAGATTAATGATTAGATCTTGGATTAAATTTTCTTCTTAATTATAAATCATAAAAATTTTTTCAATTTTTATTTTATTTTATTTTAGATTGTAAACCAACCAGATTTCATATATGATAATGCAATATTGAGACCAAATAGAATAAATGTAAATGCGTAAATTACCCACATTGTAGTTTTAACTGCTTTATCTGAAAATCTTTTATCAATAATAATATCTATAAAATTTGGCTTGCAGCCTGATTTTCACATCTATCACAGATCATGATTTTCATTATTATTTTTCATTAATTATTTTTTAGTAAAATAATATTTTTAAACTATCTATATTTTACAAAACCTAATAAGCAATAATATGATAATTTTTGTGCTTGAAAATATTAATTATAGGATATGGCTCTATAGGAAAAAGACATACCAATAATTTACTCAATATTGATAATTTAGAAATAATTGTTTGTAGTAAAAATAAGGAATCTTTCAAATTAATTAAAAAAGGAGTTAAAATTTTTACATCTTTTGAAGATGCTTTAAAAGAAAAACCTGATGTTTCTATTATTTGTAATGAAACAAGTTTTCATATTGATACAGCTATAAAATTGGCAAAAATAAATTCTCATTTATTCATAGAAAAACCACTTTCACATTCGTTAGATGATATGAATAAACTTTTGAAAATTATAAAACAAAAAAAATTAATTACTATGGTTGGCTGTAATATGAGATTTCATGATGGAATCAAATCAATAAAAAAATTCCTTGATAACAATGAACTTGGACAAATTTTTTCAGTGATTGCAGAAAATGGATCATATATGCCTGATTGGCATCCAGGGGAAAATTATCAAATTAGTTATGCATCTAATAAAAAACTGGGTGGTGGAGTAGTTTTAACACAAATTCATGAAATTGATTATTTATGTTGGTTTTTTGGGAAAGTGTCTAATGTATCATCAGTTTCAGGTAAATTGAGTGATTTACAATTAGATGTTGAAGATTTTTCTAGTAGTATTTTAAAATTTAAAAATAATATTATTGCAGAACTCCATTTAGATTATTATCAAAAACCTGCTGTAAGAACATGTAAAATTATGGGTAAAAAGGGTAAAATTATTTGGAATTATGAAAATAATTATTTACAAATTTTTAAAAATTCTACAAAAAAATTTTCAACTAAACTAATAGATAAAAAATTTGATAGAAATAAAATGTATGTTGAAGAATTAAAATATTTTTTAAATTGTGTAAAAAAGAAGAAAAATTGTATGAATTCTGTTGTTGAGGCATACGAAATACAAAAAGTAGCTTTTGCAATGAAAAATTCGTCAATTACAGGTAAAAAAATATCTTTAAAATAATTTTTTTATATTACAAATTTCTGTTTCATCATCATTTCTACTATTTTAAATTCTAATTCTGTATCAATCATTATTCCTGTTTCTGCTGGGATTTCTAATGGTAACCCCTTTGGAGGATATTGATTTTTAAATTTTAAAAATCTCTTTACATTATATGTAAAAAAACCATTTAATTGTAAAACTTTTGGTGCGTCTTGTCTTCTTGTAGGTTTATGTTTCATTTTTTTAGAAAATTTTAGGAATCCATTTTTACTTATTTCCATCATATTGAAATAAGGATTGAAATGTTGAACATATACTCCATAA
>CAJQSE010000036.1 GCA_905612485.1 uncultured Candidatus Nitrosopumilus sp. | reverse complement strand
ATGAATAAGAAAAAATGAATAACTTTACTAAAATTTACAAGAGATCTTATCATTAATTAAAAAATTTAGAACATAATGGTTGATGAAGCACAAGATCTAATCAATATGATTTATGGAAAAAAGACTTCAAAACAAGAAGTACAAAATACATCTAAAAAAATTTTAAGAAAGAGTTCTAAAGCAAAATATCAAATTTTTGACGAGTCAGAATTTACTCGTGGAAGGGAAGTATTAGGAGAAATTATTGTACATGGAATGATGGCCTCAGGCGGTACAGATATTGATTGGCTTATTGAACATAAGGGAAGTTTCATTATTTTAGAATTCAAAGGATTTCACAACGATAAAATCAATATTCCACAAGGGCAAATGATAGCATATGAAAAATTACATGAAAAATTAAATCTAGTTACAAAATGTTATTTGTATATTGTAGGATGTGATGATATTGATTTTTCAAATCCAGATTCACCAATATGGATTTTTGAAATGAGTCAATGGCTAAATAATATTATTCCAAAAAATACTACAGATATTTACGATCAAAAATTAAATAAACAAAATAAGTTTATTGTTTATCGTGAATATATGGAAGAGATTAATGTAGAAAAACTTAGAGAATTGATAGATTCCCATTGGAAAAAATTTGAAAAACTATGAATTAAATAAAAAAGTAATAGATTTTATTTCAGAACCATTCTCAACTTTGAGAGTATAAGTACCCGAAATTTCCCAACCTGAACCATCAGCTATAGCTAATGTAGAATATTGTCCATCATTTTTTACAGAAACTTGTTCTGCCCATACAAGTTCATTGTTTTGATTTATAATTGACAAATTTACAATTTTAGTATTATTAGAAACACCATTAATGGAAATCAAATCTGTTTGGGTATACGAGTTTAAATCAGTATTAACAGATAATGTTACTTTAAGAGGAGATTCAGGATTAGATGAAAATGAATCAGTATTATTAGAAAGTAAAATTGCAGCAGCAATAATAATTATTAAAGCAACGCCCCCAAATCCTAAAAATAATTTTGAATTTTTCAAATTAAAATTTGAACTACTAAAAGGTTGTAATTCAAGTATTTGAGATGAAATTGAAGTTTCAATTTTAGGTATTGAATCATCATTCATTGAATCATTAGGTATGGTTACGTTAGTAATTTCAGGTTTTTTACCCAAATATTGTTCTGCTAATTTTTGAACATAATTTCGTTCATAGTTACTAATCACTTCATTATTTTTACATGCTCTTACTATTTGCTTTAGAATTCGATCATCACCAAAATCACCTTGTAAAAGGGAGGTTACATCATCTAGTAATGAATCAGTCATACTAATTTTTTCACATATTCATTATTTATGAATAGCTTGTTTAACATTTCGAATAATTTCTCCATAACGTAGGAGATCATATTAATTTTTAATATATAATTAAAAATTACTTTGAAAGTGTTTTTTGGGCCTGTATAATGACAGTTCTAATGTAATCTTTAGCAGTATAATCAGTCACACCCATTTGTTTTGCTCTACGATAAAGTTCATTTTCGTGAGGATCGATCAAATAGCATTTTAATAGATAATTTAATCGATGAGATCTTTTTTCATCACTTTTCATAATGATTCTTTTTTTCTACATTAAAAAGAAAAGGGGATAACACGATAACCAATCAATAAAATACGTAATTAATGAATTTGAAATAATCTGCTGAGAGGTCACAAACCCTCTCAGATCGTTATCCTTTTGGAGGACATATTTTTGAAGGGTATATGTTATTACAATTTAAGTATAAAAAGACACAATAGAATTTCAATTAGAAATAAGCGTGAATTTTAAATTTTAAGATATTAAATATGCATTTGTCATAATTTTTTCCAATTCTTCAATATTTGTAGCAAAAGTAATCTTAGAACGAATTTTTGAACCCCCTTTCATACCTTTAGTAAAACGCATTGCTTGACCCTTAAGATTTGCAAATTTAATTTTATATTTACTTGTTAGATGTAAATATTCAAAAAATGAATCTAAACGATCTGTAAAAGAGTATTCCTGATAACTATTAGTTTTAAGATAGTCATTAATTTGTTCAAATAAAAATGGATTACCCATAGCACCTCGACCAATCATAACATAATCACAATTAGTTTCATCAATCATTTTTTTTGCATCCTCAGGAGTAGTGATATCACCATTTCCAACAATAGGTATATTTGAAATTTCCTTAAGTTCCTTAATTAAATTCCAATCAGCATTACCAGAATATCCCTGATTAACTGTACGTGGATGGAACGTGATCATTTGAATACCCTCATCTTCAGCAATTTCTGCAATATCTCTAAACAAAAAACGACTTGCATCAGTAACACCTGAACGAATTTTTAAAGTTACAGGTTTTTTTACAGCATTTACAAGAGTTTTAAATATTTGTTCAGTAAGATTAGACTGTTGTAAGAGTGCACCTCCGGCCATTTGTTGTGTAATATGAGGTGCAGGACATCCCATGTTGTAATCAATTATATCAAAATAGGGTTCAACAATTTTTGCAGCTTGTTCTAAAGCAGATAAATCAGAACCAAATAATTGAATTGAAAGAGGACGTTCTTGATCAGAATATTCAATAAATTCTGTAATTGTTTTCATATGATCTTTGAGTTGTTTTTCTTTTGCAACAATACTATGAATGTTTGTGAACTCTGTAACTACAAGACCTGCACCCATTTTTTTACATTGTAATCGAAGTGCAGGATCACTTACTCCAGCCATAGGAGCTAAAAATGCTCTACTTGAAAACTTTGGAAGCATGTAATAATTGAAAATTTTATAGATATTAATTATTTTAGAATAAGATTAGATTAAAAATAATCAAGGTAATGAATCTGGGCAACCGTCTAGATCATTATATTTATTCCAAGTTTCAGGCTCAGATGGACAGCCGTCTAGATCATCTGGGTATCCATCTAGATCAAAATCAGGAGGAGTGTTCCAACCAACAGTAGATTCTGCACCAATCACGTCAGGGCAACCGTCTGTATCTGCAAATCCATTATAATTTTCAGATTCATTAAGACATTGATCCCATCTGTCATCAACACCGTCATTGTCATTATCCACTATTTGATAGTTTAAAGAAATACTAGAATAATTATCAGAAACTATATCAGGGCAACCGTCTTCATCTTGGAAGTGATTGTAAATTTCTCTCTCAAATTGACAATCATCTAATGAATCAATTATACCATCATAGTCAGAGTCAGATAAGGAATCATAAGGAATTACATCAGGGCAACCGTCTTCATCAAAATAACCATTATGTCTTTCAGGCATATTAGGACACAGATCTATAGAATCAGGAATAGTATCATCATCAGAGTCAGTAAATGGATTGATGCTAGGAGTTGAAATTCCAATTACATCAGGGCAACCGTCTGTATCTGCAAATCCATTATAATTTTCAGATTCATTAAGACATTGATCCCATCTGTCATCAACACCGTCATTGTCATTATCAGCTAATTGATATGAGAATAGTTCTACATTAGTATCAACAGAATCAGGGCAACCGTCTGTATCTTTGAAACCATTGTAAGTTTCAGATACATTAGGACATGAATCTACTGCATTAGAAATTCCATCTTGATCAGAATCACTCACAAATGGATCATCAGGGCAACCGTCATTATCTAAAAAGCGATTATAATTTTCAGGCACATTAGGACACAGATCCAAGTTATCTACAATTCCATCATTATCAGAATCTGCGGTGTATGTTTGTGAATAAAGTAAATCAGGGCAACCGTCTTCATCTTCAAAGTTATTGTAAGTTTCTACTGCATATTTACAATTATCAAAAACATCTAAAACTCCATCATAATCAGAATCAGTTTGTGGAATAAAATCAGGACATCCATCTTCATCTTCAAAGTTATTGTAAGTTTCAGGTAATGCTATACAACTATCAATATTATCAAGAATTCCATCATTATCAGAATCATAAATTGTAGATTCTACATAAGGAAGCGTATCAGGGCAACCGTCTTCATCTTGATAATTATTGAAAGTCTCTAGTTCAAATTTACAATTATCAACATCATCTAAAATACCATCATTGTCTGAATCATAAATTTTAGAAAATTCAGGGCAACCGTCTTCATCTTCAAAGTTGTTGTAAGTTTCAGGTAATGCTATACAACTATCAAAAGCATCTAAAATTCCATCAGAATCATAATCATACATTAAATTATTTTTAAATAAATCAGTAGAAGGCGTATCAGGGCAACCGTCTTTATCTTGATAATTATTGTAAGTTTCTTTTGCAGTAATACATTGATCAATAGTATCTCTAATACCATCAGAATCAGTATCGAGTGATTCTACATAAGGAGACATATCAGGGCAACCGTCTTCATCTTCAAAGTTGTTGTATCGTTCACGCTCGTTAATACATTGATCATCAACATCTAAAATCCCATCATAATCAGAATCAGGATTTACTACTTCATCAGGACAACCATCATAATCTGCAAATCCATTCCAAGTTTCAAGAGTATCAGGACATAAATCTAAAAAGTCTTGAACACCGTCAAAATCAGAATCAGTTGCAAGCGTATCAGGGCAACCGTCTTCATCTTGATAATTATTGAAAGTTTCAGAAACTAATGGACAGTGATCTTCTAAATCAGGAATAGTATCAGAATCTTGATCAAAAACTAATTCAGTAGAATTATCATCAGGACAGCCATCAGTGTCTTCAAAATTATTGTAAGTTTCAGGAATTAATGGACAACTATCAATATTATCAGGAATTGCATCTAAGTCAGAATCAATCCAATTTGCATGTTGAGAAGGGCATCCATCAATATCACCAAAATAATCTTCTTGAAGACGAGGACAACTATCAATATCATCTAAAACTCCATCATTATCAATATCAATATCAATATCAGATGCAGCCAAAATAGGCGAAATAGAAATACTTAGTGTGGAACCAAGTAAGAACAAAAATACTATAGCATGTGTGACTTTCAATTTATGATTATTATCAGTAATTCCAGTTATTAAATTACACTTTAAGTTCAAAAAATGTACTATTTTTTACTATAAATGGATCTAAATGAATTTAAGTAAATCAAATCAAAGTTCAATGTATGAGTTGTTCTGGAGAAATTGTAGATAATGACGATGAAAATCTTATTCAAATTAAACCATCTGTAGCTGCTCAACTTAAAAAAGCAAAGTATGGAGTAGCAGATCACTCAACAGTTGAATTGTGTCATTGGACTAAAAAATCATTCAAACACGAAGGAAGTTGTTATAAGCACAAATTTTATGGGATTTCAACTCATCAATGCATGGAATTTTCACCAGCTGGAATGCATTGTGAAAATCGTTGTGTATATTGTTGGAGACCAATGGAATTTTATGATTCAATGAAGATGGAACCAGAACAAGTTGCAGAACCTGAACAAATTTTAACAAAATTGATGGCTGAAAGAAAAAAATTAATCGATGGATTTTACGGAGATTCAAGAAACGATAAACAAAGATTAGATGAATCATTACTACCAAGTCATTATGCAATTTCACTTTCAGGTGAACCTACAATGTATCCAAAATTACCAGAATTAATTAAATATCTAAAATCACTTGAAGCGACAAAATCAATTTTCCTTGTAACAAATGGGCAAGAACCAGATATGATTCAAAAATTGCAAGATGAAGATGCATTACCAACACAATTGTATTTATCAACTAACGCTGCAGATTATGAATCATTTATAAAAATAAACAAACCAAAATATGATGATTCATGGGAAAGATGGAATAGAACGCTAGACATGTTAAAGCATTTGGATACAAGAACGGTTCTAAGAATTACATTGATTAGAGATTATAATGATCAAAAAGAAATGATACCGGCATTTGCAGATATGTTTAGAAAAGCAAGTCCACATTTTATTGAAATTAAATCATACATGCATATTGGACGTTCAACTAATAGGCTGGAACATGAAAATATGTTAGAGATGTATGAAGTAAAAAAATTCAGTGAACAAATAGCTAAACAGAGTAAAATATTTTCAATTATGGATGAAAGTCTTGTTTCAAGAATATCAATTCTACAAAATAAGAAACGATTTATTGATCGTTGGATTACTACTTATGCAAATACCAATTAGAAAATTTTTTTAGTGCTTTATATCTATGTGAAATAATATTTTTATCATTTAATTGAGCAAAAGTTTTCTTTGTATTTTTTGGAATAAAAATTGGATCAAATCCCCAACCTTTTCCTTTTTGGGATTTAGATATAGTCCCATCCAATTTTGCTTCAAAAGATTCTAAATCATTTTTATCACAATATGTAATAGTTGAAATAAATTTTGCATTTCTATTTTGTTTCAACAAATTAAGAATTCCTTTATTTCCAATAGTTTTGTGAGCATAAGATGAGTAAGGACCAGGAAATCCATCAAGAGAATCAATATGGAGTCCATCATCTTCGATAATCAAAGGTTTTTTACATTTTGAAAATGCATCCTGTGCTTTTTTGATTGCTATTTCTTTAATTGAATTTGATTGAATTTCTTCTAAATTTAATTGAAAAAATTGAATTGGTATTCCAAAAAAATCTAAAATTTCTTTAGCCTCTTTAAATTTATGAATATTTGAAGATGCAAAGAATAGATTAGACAACTTGTGCATACCTGCCACGACTTTCAATATCTAAAACTAATTTTACTATTTTACTCTGATAAGTAATTCCAACTATAGATTTGTAACCTATTAGAAAATTTTTCCAAGAAGATTCCATAATTTTTGCATGTGCACTGTTTAGAATTTCTTTAATTAATCGTAAATCAACTGCATGATCTTCAGGTTTTATTGTATTTTGAGAAAGTCCAAAATCAATCATGTAAATAATATTTTTAAATAAAATGAAATTAGATGTTGTTAAATCTCCATGCATGACTCCATTTTTATGTAAAAGTCCAACTAACTTACCAATTTCTTTAGATACTTCAACAATTTTTAATTTAGATAAATCATGTACAGACTTTCCAGGAATTTCTTGCATTACAATCATACTTTTTTCTATATTAACAAAATAAACAAGAGGTGAAGGAATTCCAAAAGATTTTACTTGGGAAAGTATTTGTGATTCTTTAATTGTACGTTGTTTACGTATTTTTGAATCAAGTAAAGAATTTCTATAATTTTTAATTTTTCTAATTTTAAAAATAGATTTAGAATTATTCCATATACCTGTATAGATATCAGCCTCAGCACCTTTTTTTATTAATTTCACTAACATTATATCCAAAAGAATTCAATAAAAGTTAATCATGGAAGATGGTGAAAAAAGAATAAAACAAGAAGATTGTAATGAGGATAATTTAGGTCCAGGAATTTTAACATTAACAAATAAAAGGTTAGCATTCGATAAAACAAAATCAAGAATAATGGATTTTACAAAACGTATAGGTAAAACTGTACTTGATGTCCCATTAGAAAATGTAGTAAAAACATGGAAAGAAGGGTTATTTATAAAAAAAGTATGTTTTACAGCAAAAACAAATGATGGTGAACAGACATACAAATTTGGAGTTTTTAATACAAAAGGTTGGGCAAAAAGTATAGAGCAAACAATAGAACAAAAAGATTCTCAATAATCAACTACTACTGAATCTAATCTCCAAGATTGAGTGACAAATGTATCCTTTAATGAAACACCTTCCTTAACTTGTGATTCTAAAAGTCCAGTCCAACATATTTGACTACCACAATCACCAGCATACTGTAATGGTACAACAAAGAATTTACAACCATGTCTTTTGCATACATCTTTTAACATTTCAGATAATCTTTTGTTAGCTGCAACACCACCCACAATCATTAATTCTTTTTTAGATGTAAATGACAATGCACGTTCTACAGTTTCACTAATCATTGCAAATGCAGTTTCTTGAAGAGAATAACATGCATCAATTTTACTTTTTTCAGAAATGGATTTTGTTGCAGATAATAATCCAGAGAAAGATACATCGTTTCCTTTAACTGAGTATGGTAATGGAATATAATTTGAAGAAGTAGATGCTAATTCTTCAATATTTTTTCCACAAGGGGATGCAAATCCAATTGATCTACCAAATTGATCAAGTAATTGACCTAATGTAATATCTAATGTTTCACCAAAAACTCTCCACTGTTTATCAAGAAAGGACAAAAGCATTGTATGACCTCCAGAAACTAAAAGAACTAAAGGATCACGTGCATCAGTTAGTAATTTTCCTAATTCAATATGACCAATTGCATGATTTACAGGATAAATTGGAATTTTATAAAATGAAGATAAAGATCTTGCAACTACAGCACCAACACGGAGACAAGGACCTAATCCAGGTCCAGCAGCATATGAAATTATATCTAAATCTTGAATTGATATATCTGCCTCTTTAAGACACTCAGATAATACAGAGGGGCTATTTTCAATATGATGACGAGATGCTTCACGGGGATGAATACCTTCACCAGCTTCAGGACGATAAATTTTTCTGATATCAGAGAGGATTTTACCCTTCTTACTTTTTTTTTCAATTATGGCACAAGAAAAAGTATGAGCAGTACTTTCAATTCCCAAACCAAGCATATTATCCCCTACTTAATGTGGATACAATTTTGATCACATCACCATGTTTTAATTTTTGATCACCACTGATTCTTTGTTTAGTTTTACAGTCTATTGCATGCAAAAAGCCTTTTGCAATATCAGCATGGATTAAACTTGCCAAATCTTTAGCAGTAGAGTCTGGTGGAAGTAATTTTGTATCAGGGAAAACTACACCCTCCTTATTAGTAAATTTAGATTCATCCTCCACAGGATAAACAGCAATTAGATTTAAGGAATCAAATACTGCACTGTTTAGAATTTTTTGAATTCCAGTTGATGGAATTTTAGAAAAAATTTTGTTAACTAGATCAAGTGCTTTTTGTTGTGGAGCAAGTATTTCTTTTTCCCCATTAATTTTAAATCCATTATCACCAGAAGTATAATTAATTATTCCAGCCTTTGTAGCTTTTCGTAATAATAATTCTGTTTCAGCACTACAAGGAACTACTGTATCTGTAATTTTTTTAAGAATATTAAGGTCTTGACAAAGATCTGCTTTGTTTGCAGCAATAATCATTGGTTTGGTATTTTGTCTTAATTCTTTAACAAAATTCTCTATATCAGAATCATTCCATTCCTTAGGATTTCTACTAATGAGACCTTGTTTTTGTAATACTGTTTGTATTTCATAGTCTTTAATTCCTAATCCACTGAATCTTTTTGCAATTCCATCAGTAAGTTTTGCTCGTTTCTGATCTATTTCACGAGTTATCTTATCCCATTCTCTTTTAAGAATATCAACAAACCATTGATCAAATTCATCTTGTACAAATGCAATATCTTCTAAAGGATCATGTGTTCCAACAGGTATTGGTTGCCCCTGAATATCAGTAGTACCTGCAATATCAACAACATGGATTAAAATTTCAGCTTGTCTTGCATCATCAAGAAATTGATTTCCCAATCCTTTTCCTTCATGTGCACCTGGAACTAAACCAGCTACATCAATTAATTTTACTGGAATTAATCTAGTACCATTAATGCATAATGGATTTTCATGTTTAAGATCAAAGTGTTTACAAGCACAATCAGATTGTACATAAGCAACACCAACATTTGGTTCAATTGTTGTAAATGGAAAGTTACCAGAAGCTACAGTTGTTTCAGTTGCAGCAGAAAAAAATGTCGATTTTCCAACATTAGCTTTTCCAATTAATCCAATTTGCAATACCCACAAAAATTTAATTCTACTTATTAGTATTGCAGAAATCGTTTAATCTAGTTCTAATAATTCAACATTATGTCAATAGTGATCACGGGAAATCCAGGCGTTGGTAAACATACAATTACAAAAAAAATTTCAGAAATACTGAATTTTCCAATAGTTGATATCAATATTGTTGCAAAGGATTTAGGATTATTTGAAAAAAATGAAAATACAAACGATGTAGATACTCAAAAACTTGCAAAAATACTTGGAGAAAGAAAATTAAATGAAAAGATAGTTGTAGGTCATTTAGCACCATATATTTTAGAAAAAAATCAAGTAAAAATAATCATAATATTAAGAAGGAATCCATATGATTTAGAATCAGTCTATAAAGAAAGGAATTATTCAGAAATTAAAATTAAAGAAAATACAGGTAGTGAGATATTAGGGATTATTACTCATGATACAATTGAAAAATTTGAAGAAAAAGCATTTCAGATAGATGTTAGTAAAAAAAAAATTCAACAAGTGGTTGAAAAAGTATTAGAGATTATTTCCAAAAAAGAAGGTAATGAAGAAGTAGATTGGTTAAGTTTAGTAACAAAAAATAATGATTTAGAAAAATTTTTTACTCATTGATTAAATAACACCTGTAATTTTCTCTAATTACTTGTTTGAAATTTCTAAAACAGATCTAGCAGGAAGAATAGGAACCATGTATACAAATCATGGTAAAATAGAGACACCTGCATTTGTTCCTGTTATTCATCCTGTTAAACAAACAATACCATCAAAAAAAATTAAAGAAATTGGTTTTGATGTTGTTATTACAAATGCATACATTACAAAAAATAATTATGGTGATGAGGCAGTAGAAAAAGGAATTCACAAAATAATAGATTATGATAAATCAATCATGACAGATTCTGGAGGATATCAAGTATTAGAATATGGAGATCTAGAAGTATTGCCATCAGATATGGCAAATTTTGAAACAGGAATATTAACAGATTTTGCAATTCCATTAGATAAACCAACAGGTTATGGATTACCAATTAAAAAAGCTGAAGCATATGTTAAACATACACTAACAGTTTGTAAACAAACTCTTGATGATAGTAAAGATAATGGACAGATTTGGATTGGTCCAATTCAAGGAGGAGAACATTTTGATTTGGTAGCAAAATCAACAAAAGCATTAATCAATATGGGCTTCCAAATGTTAGCCTTAGGAAGTCCAGTTGAATTTATGGAATCCTATGAATATAGATTATTAGCACAAATGATTGTAGCTGCAAAAAAACAAATGCCAGAATCAGTACCACTACATCTTTTTGGAGCAGGTCATCCACTTACAATACCATTTGCAATAGCATTAGGATGTGATACATTTGATTCAGCTTCATACATGCTGTATGCTAAAAAATTAAGATACATTACAGATGATGGAACACGATATTTATCAGATATTGAAATATTCCCATGTAATTGTGAAATATGTACGAAATATACTCCTGATGAATTTCGTCAATTAGAAGATACATTGAAAATTAATGAATTAGCAATTCACAATTTGTATGCAATTAAACTAGAAGTAGACAAAGTAAAACAGGCAATTCATGAAGGAAGGTTATGGGAATATGTCATAAAAAAGGCAAGAGCACATCCAAAATTATTTGAAATGATTGAAGTGATGACTGAAAATTATGAATTTTTAGGTTTAGGTACACCAAAATTCAAAGAAAGAGCAATTTTTCTATTCAGTAAAGAAGATCAATATCGTCCAGAAGTTCAATCATTTCATAAAATAGTTAGAAAATTCAAAACAAAGAAAAAGAAACTACTGATAACAAAAGAATCTACTACAAAACCAGGATATTTATCTCAACAGTATTTATCTCTCAAAAAGAAAGTAAAAGAATTTGAGATATTTCAAGTATGTCAATATAATCCATATATGGGATTAATTCCAATTGAAATTTCAGATATATTTCCTGCTGCACATCATGAAACGTCTAGAATTAATTATGATCCAAAAGAATTTACTGAATTTCAAAAAACTTGGGAAGATTTCTTTAAGAAAAATAAATTTTTAGAAATATATTATGACAAAAAAGATGAATTTTTAAAATATTTTGTAAAAACATTGCCAAAAGAAATCAAGAAAAAATCATTTGGGTAAGAAAATTACTTTAATTAATAAAAATAAAAAGAATGTGCTAAAAGATTTACACTTAAAGTGCTGCGTCTTCTGCCCAACCGTTGATGAAGACACCGTTTTTGTGAAGAGGTACTGGTTGTCCAGCAGTGTAATTCATTGGTCTCATCCAAAAGATTGATTTTGTTGGACATACACCTATGCATGCACCATCAGAAATACATCTTTCTGGGTAGAAAACGAATGCTTTACCTCTCTTCCAGCCTTCGACTGGTTTTACTCTAAGGACATCAGGACCAAGAGTTGTACAGATTTCGACACATAGTGCGCATCCGATACATCTTTGTTCATCAATGTCTGGAAGTATTGCTATTGGCATTATGTTAATAAAATGTCAATATCACTATTTAAACCATGATTGAATATCATAACCCTGTTATGAAAATGATCGAAGAAGAAAAGATGTGCAAAGTGTAGAATTAAAAAATTAAAAAACAAAAAGTTAACGTAATGTGTACACGTTTATTTTCTCATTGCATCAATTTGACCAGAGGTTACCCAATCGAGTAATTCTGCTGCTGATGGATTAAGGTCTGCTTTCTTGTTCATAAGATTGTTAACCCAAATCCAATTGATCTGGTTTAGAAGTGGTTTATTTCCTTCATCGCCTGCACGGGTCTTTTTGACGACAGCTTTGTCTTGTTCAGCTATCCATTGATCATAGGTTCTTCCCATGAGGATCCATTCTTAGCTGTCACTAATTAAAGCTTTTGTCGATTCTATATTATGGATAATGATCGGGTATTATCTAAAAAGGTTTTAAGGTCGTTGAAAAGGCAACAAAGTCTTGGAAGTTCAAGTATTAGGGGCTGCAAATGAAGTAGGTCGATCAGGATTTTTAGTTAATTGTAATGGTACAAAATTATTATTAGATTATGGTGTAATGTTTGGAAGAAGAGGCTCACCACCACAATACCCTCTACACGTAAAGCCTAAAGATTTGGATGCAGTGATAATTACCCATGCTCATTTAGACCATTCAGGAAATGTTCCGTCATTATTTGTAAGTGGTAATACAGATGTTTATGCAACTCCACCAACATTTGATCTTTCAAAATTATTAATTAATGACATGATAAAAATTGGAAAAGATCAACAGCCATTTGGATTACCAGAACTAAACAACATGATGAAGAATGCAAAAGAAATGGATTTTAAACAAAAAGTAACTAAAGGTAATGCAACTTTTGAATTTAGAGAATCAGGACATGTGATTGGTGGAAGTACTGTATTAGTAGAATCAGAAAAGAAAAAATTGTTCTATACAGGGGACGTTAAAACAAACGGATCAAGAATGTTACGAGAAATGGATACAGATATTGGAGAAATTGATATGTTAATCACTGAAAGTACATATGCCAAAACAGAACAAATTCCTAGAAAAACATCAGAAGATCAATTAATAGAATTTGCAAACGAAGTAATGGATAGAAAAGGAATTTTATTCATCCCATCATTTTCAGTTGAACGTTCTCAAGAAATGGCATGTATTTTACGAAGTGCAAATTTCAAACATAAAATCATAATGGACGGAATGGCACTAAAAGTTAATGAAATAATGTTTAAGCATCCAGAATACCTTAGAGATCCTAAAGTATTTGCAGAGGCAATTAAAAGTTCAACAGCAATTAGAGAACATGCAGAAAGAAAACGTGCAATGGGAGAACCATGTGTTGTAATATCTCCAGCTGGAATGTTAGTGGGTGGTAATGCAGTGTATTACTTGCAACAATTATCATTTGATAGTAAAAATGGAATTGCTTTAGTTTCTTACCAAGGCGAAGGTACACCAGGTAAAAAATTACTAGACACAGGTAAGGTAGAAACTAGAGGCAAAGATCTTACTGTAAAAGCGGAAGTTAAGCAATTCCAATTTTCAGGACATGCAGATAAAAAAGAATTGTTTGCAATGATGAAAACAATCAAAGGAAATCCCAAAGTATGGACTGTTCACGGAGATTCAGAATCATGTCAAATATTTGCTAAAGAAATTCATGAACAATTTGGTTTTGAAACATATGCACCAATGGTTAATGATAAAATAACCATTTAAGATGAAAAATAAATTTTCAATAGATACAGATAATTCAATAAATAGTGGTCAGGTTTTTCTTTGGGAAAAAGATGGGACTGACTGGTATGGAATAAATGGTCAAGACATACTAAAAATAAATAAAAATGGAATAGTTAAATCAGTTCTAAATTCAAAGACAAATTTTTTTAGAAAAAATGACAATATACAAGAAATTATCGAGTCAATTTCAAAGGATAAAACAGTAAAAAAAGCTATAAAAAAATATGAAGGATTAAAAATCTTCAGACAAGATCCATTTCAATGTATGATTTCTTTTATTATTTCATCAAATTCTAACATTCAAAAAATTAAGAATAGTCTAGAAAAAATTACTGAAAAATTTGGAACACAAGTTAAAATACAAAATAAAGAATTTTTTTTATTTCCTAAACCAGAAAAAATTGCAAATGCATCAATAGATGAAATTAAAACATGTGGGGTGGGATATAGGGCTCCATTCATAAAGCAAGCTGCAAAAATGGTTGTATTAAAAAAAATTGATTTTAAATATTTAGAAAAATGTAATTATCATGAAGCAAAAAAAAATATTTGTTTAGTTCCAGGTATTGGAAATAAAGTAGCAGATTGTATCATGTTATTTTCATTAAATAAATTGGATGCATTTCCATTAGATACATGGATGATTAAAATTTTAGAAAAATATTATTCAAAAGAATTTAAAATAGAAACAAAAACAATTACACAAAAACAATATGAATTACTTCATGAAAAAATTGTAATTTATTTTGGTCCATATTGTGGATATGCACAACAATTTTTGTTCAAAATGGAAAGAGAAAATTATGATAAAAAATGGCTGTAAACCCTTAAAATGTCAATTAATTGGTAGGTTTCTGGGCCTATGGCGCAGCATGGATAGCGTGTTGGACTTCTAATCCAAAAGTCAAGGGATCGAAGCCCTTTGGGCCCACTTAACAAATTATTTATTCATAACAACAAGAAGTTCCATATGGGAGATTTAGAATTTAAATTAAATTCAACAGACATTCATCAAAATTCTGAAATTATTGGAACCATTTCTGTATCATATCCAGGAAGATATGATGGAGTAGTAGTAAATACAACGATTTTAGATTCAAATGAACATATTATCTACAAATCATACAATCAAAAAAAGATCTCACAGCATGTTTCAAGATTATTTATCAATAAAGATACAATGCCTGAAAACAAAGCAAAATTTACAGCTGTAATTGAATTTGAACCAAATCAAGAATACGAAGTGAAATTTAGAGTGTCAATAATTGAACAGCACAAAGAAATTGAAAGTAAAATAATTTTTGCAAAATATTCTAACTAAAATCTACTCTTCTCAACAATTAGTGAACCGGTCATCCATGGATGTGGATCACAGTGATAGTGTAGTTCTTGAGGTTCAGTGAATACGAATTCATAAGATTCACCAGGCATTACAACTCCATTAGAACCAAATTCACCACTGTATGAATCCATATGTCTATGATCTGCAGTTACAGTATGTGGAGTCATATCATCATTCATCCAAATAACGTGATTATCTATTGTTAGAGTTATCTTTGGATTATTTGGAAGATAACTAGGGTTTCCTTCAGTTGCTGCACCTTCAGCAATACTAATCATAAAATTTTCAGTTGGTTCCAAAATATGTATATCTACAGATGGTTTTTCTAAAGATTCAGGAAGATAAAATGAAGTATAAAATAGAATTGAAGCTCCCATTCCAATAATTAATGCAATTACACCAATACCATATGCATGACTTGATGTAATCGTACTCATAATTTTTGTAAATCTTCCAAGTTCTTATAAAGCTTCTTTAGAATTTTTTGTATCAAGGTTTTGTAAGATCTTGAGAACCTAAATTAGAATTATTATTATTTCCAATATCCAAATCAGCTTTAGTTGTTGGTGCTGGAACTGTAGATACTAACTCTTTTGGTTTTCCTTCAGAAGTATTAGCATCTGGAAGTGTAGATACTTCGCTAGTTGAATCTCCAGTAACTTCTGGAATTACTTCGGATTCAGATAATTCTGGAAAATCTTCCACTATTCTTACAGGTGCTGGTGGCGGGGCATTCTTTTGTTGACTTAATGCATATCTGTAGATATGGAAGAATGCTGCAAATACCAATAAGATAATTCCAATCAAGAATAACGAAATATTCTTCATTCCAGTTAAAGCTGCATTATATGCTGCAATGTTAAGGAAAACTTGGAATGCTAATAGTGCAACAAGTAACCAATTAATCCATTTATCTGAAAGATTGATAGTTGCCACTTTTTGTGGACCAGTATTTTTTGCAAGTTTTGATTTTCTCTCAGCTTCATTTGCAAGTTTAATCATCATGTATGTAAATCCAAATCCTAATGGAACAAGTAGAATCATCACCCCATAGAAGAATATTGGATCAATTACCAAACGTTCTACTAATGGGATTGATACATCTGGAGAAATATAGAATCCCCAATAAGTCGTAACCATAATTTGTGCAAGACTAGTAATACCAAATGCAGTAACCATTGGTCTATCCCTCCATGAGAATTTCTTGTATCTGTCAAGGAATGGAATCAATACAAGAGATATGATAAACACTAGTGGCCATAATAATCCTGTAACGAACTTGTCATATTGAGTTCTCATAAAAGCGTAAATTCCAGTAAGATACCATTCGGGTACAGTTACACCTGGAGGCACCGTAGGTTCAAACTTGAATCCCATATCAATTGGGAAAACACCACCAGTGATCAAAATTGCACCACCAATTGCCATAACCATTGGAACATCAAATACTAGGAATCTTGGGAAGTGTACTGCCATCAATCCAAGCATTACAATAGGTAACAAGAATACATGTTGTGCATAAAATCTTAAAACAAAATCTGAGAATCCACTACCCAGTGCCGCATCTCGAATTGTTGGTCCAACAATAGGAATTGATGTTGTCAGTGACGCTGCAATACTAATCGCAAGTTCCGCTCTTTCACTAAATATTACATCGTAACCAGTAAAGGCTTCAAGGATTGTAACAACACCAAGAATTACACCAGACATCCATAAAACTTCATTTCTAATTTTGTATCTTCCACTAAAGAATTGATAATACATATGAAGAACAGCTAGTAGAACCATTGCATTAGAACCGTGATAGTGAATATTTCTTATATGAAAACCAAATGGCACATCATCGTTAATGAATTGAACACTATCCCATGCTCTATCTAAAATTGGTTGATAGTAAAACATTAGCAGAGCTCCCGAAACTCCAAGAATAATAAAAGTAGAAAATGTTAACATTCCCAAAAATCCAAATGGACTTACAAATCTTGCAGGGAAAGAAAATTTAATTGCAGTAAAGATAGTTCTATCTACACCATCCCAAATCCAATACAGTAGGGCTACTATACCCGTTCTTCTATCAAGCGAAACGGCCATATCCAATTACTCCATTATTGTTTGCGTCAAATTTAGGTGGTAAAATAAAAACAAATCCATCTGAATCAATTTCTAAAGTTAATTCAGGTAATGTATTTGATGGTGCAGCTTGTACTGATGCTGGTCCAACAAAAGCTGTTCCAGTTGTTGGATCATACATACTTCCATGACAAGGACATTCGCCTCTTTTTCTTCCATCCTCAGGCCAATATTTCCATAAACACCAAAGGTGAAGACAAATCATACTATATGCACGAATACCAGTGGTGTCAGTTTTTCCACCACCTAATTCTTCAGGAAGTCTAATGAATTGCCATTTACGAAATGCTTCTGCATCAAGTGCTGGATCTCCAGTTGAAGGATATGTTATAACTTGTGCAGAATTAATTTCATATGTATTGATATTTGCTTGACTTCCGTCAGGTAAAATTACTGGAACTTTTTCTAATGAAGCTTGATTAGGGTTAGGCATAAAGTCACCAAATGGGATAAACGGAGCAAATGCTAAACCTGTGCCTGCGGCACCCATTAATCTTAGAAAATCTCTGCGAGATAACCCATCAGATTTTTTTGTCCCGACCTGTGACATTCAAGATGGAATACTCGATAAATTGGTTATAAACCTTGTTCGATTTTTAGGTATTTTTTTGCCTAAAAATGAATAACAAAGATATTCCGATCGCAACTCCAATAACAATTCTACAAATAGAGGTATTCCAAGTACAAGAAAAAATAAAATTTTTGAATCCAACTTAGAAGACAACATCGATCAATCTTGATTGTAATTTTCAAATGGTATCATAATTCTAGAATTTAAGAATATGTAATACGATGTAATGCATTTCAAAAATGCTTAAGATCTATCTTCTTCTAGCAATGATTGTAATTTGTAATGCAACAATAATTCCTATCGAAGCAATAATTGGAAATAATAAAGAATTAAGCTGAGAGGATGCTTCTTCAATAGATTTAACAGAGGATGAAATACCTACGGTACTTTTATCGATATTATTACTAGCTGTTGACAAAGTGTTATCAAATCCTTCAATTTGATATTTCAAAGTAGTTAATTCATTAGAAGTTTCCCCTAATACAGAATTGAGTTTACTTATTTGTTTATTGATTCCACCAAGATTTTGACTTAAAACATGTGTTGCGGCAAAACCTTTTGATGCAATCCCTTCATTAAAAACAGCAACTTGAAAAACATGCGTTCCTTCTTGTCTAGGTGTAAAATCAAAATAATAAACTCCGGCATATAATGTCTTAAAAGAGTTTGTCAAAGATAATGAAGAGCCATCAGGTAAATGAATCTGTGAATTTCTAAGAAGTTCAGAAGGATCATTTCCAATGTTTAAACCATCACGAGTTGTTTGAATAAATACTCGAAATGATTGATTTATTGCACCAGTGTCAGGTGCAAAAACAACAGTATCAATTTGTCTTTCTACTGCAACAGAAATTAATTCAGTTGTTGATGAAAATTTTATATCAATTTTTTTTGATAGACCGTTTTGTTCAGTACTTAACACTTCAACAACATAAGTTCCATATGGAACACTAGATGAAGGATTAGGCCAAGTTAATAATTGATGATTAAAAGTTCCATCAGAATTTGTTTGAATTTGTTCAAATTTTGTAATAGATTCATCAGGGGCAAATAATCTTAAAATAAGACTTTCTTCAGGTAAACCAGTTCCAAAAACTTGTAATGTATGCTCAGAAGAATAGACTTTACTATTTGTAGAAACTTCTAGTTCTGAAAAAGAATCTTGAATTGGAATTAATAATAATACAAAAAGAGCAGAAAGGAAAAGTAATGATTTCAATTTAATTTATTTTTAATCTTCTCCTAGATATTACTTTTGAAAAAATTGTGCATAACTTTCGTTAAGAGGTATTCAAAAAAAGAAAAAAAGAAAAATTAGAACTAGTTATTCTTACTGTACACTTATTGTTGTACTAACTGGTGGTGATAATGCCGTTGGATTATCTACTGATTCCCATACGAATGCAGTTGCTGTGTAGCTACCACTTTCGGTTGGAATCCATGATAATGCAGGGCTGAATGATTGACCACTAGATAGTGAACCTGTAATCCATGCGAGTGAGACTGTTACACCGTCACCATCCTGAACTTGTACTAAGTATGCGAATGATTGCTCTCTATCTTGACCATTTGCTAAGTCAGCAGTTAGTTGTACTTGCTGATCAACGCTAACAGCGTTTAAGCTGTTACCGAATGCATCAACGGTTCTCAAGTTAGCAGCTGGTGCTCTCTCGAGAGGTGGTACAACAGTACCGATTAGTGATGTGGCTGTGATATCAAGTTCATCTGCAGTAGTATATGGATCAGGTAATGTATTGTCCTCGTATTCTGCGGTGACTGTGTCACCTTCTGAAACTCTGAGTCTGTGACCTGAAGAATCGTTAACAACTGTAAAGAATACAGTTCCCTCGAAAATTCCGGTTGCCTCATTAGTTTCAGTTACAGTAAGGTCAATACCTCCGGCGTCGGAGTCAGACCAAGCGTCAACTGAAAAGTTGTCGATTGCCTCTGGATTTAAGTTCATATCTGCGTCAATTATTCTTACAACACCTGTTCCGCTTGCTGGATAGCTGGCCTCGAGCCATTGTACCTCACCGATATTCCATCTAACTAATGCAGAACCTACAACTGTTTCATCCTCTGAGAATTCAAAGGAGACAGTTAGTCCGTCATTGTCAGATACTGCGAGTTTACCTTCAGTTGGTCCTTTCTGGTTTGTAATAGATTGGTCTGAAGTTAATGTTTTTGCAGTTCCTGAAATATCATTTGTACCATCTCCATCTGCATCATGTTCGAAACCTGCGAGAGTTACTTCACCGATAAATATACCGGTATCAGCACCTGATTCAACAAGTTTGTAATTGGCTAAATCGTTACCTCTACTTGAGACCTTTACAGGGTCAGAAGTAGTTTCACCGATTGAGTCAACTAAACCACTGTCCATGTTATGGTCAGGGGCGACAACTGTGATGTAGACTTTGTCAGTCCATGTGTATACTTTTTGATCGAGTTCTATAGTTGCACCAAAGTTAGAAGTATAGACAGTTAAGCCAATATCTTCATCCTCTTGTCCAACAAAGTCAGCTCCGGCTGGACCCCAGTCAGTATATTCTAAGTCGATTTTCTCTCCTCTATCTAAGTTCGTTGAATCAATGGCAGCAGGGATTTCAATGACTACTTGGAAAATTCCAGTAGAGTCACCAGTTTCTCTGAGGTCAGATGGTTCAGGGTCAAAGGTAGAGAGTTGATCTTTGATAGTGGTGGTTTTTGCATCACTGTCCCACTCGATCAAATCGAGTGTTAAGGATTGTGCACCATCATTATCTAGATCAAAGTCTGGCTCAATTAAGGTTAAGATCATATCTGAACCAATTAAGTAGACTGATTTATCGGCTTGTAATACACCGTTTCTAAGGTCGAAAGTAGCAGAGTCAGTTACAGTTTGTGTCTTACCAGAAGCATCAAAGTTATCTGTGTATTCTACAGTGAGTATATCACCTTGCAAAACACAGCCAGCAGTAAATGTTGTTGGACAATTTGTTGTTGGTCCAGCATCAAATCCTACTTGGATGTCTGCTTCAAATACACCAGAGTCTGGTGATACTTCTACGATTTTATTAGGTGCGAATGCACTTGTGTTACCGTATGTGGTTAAGAATTGTGATACAGATCCTCTTTCGATATTAACTGTAACGTTAGCGTCTGTGATTGTGTCTTCACCCATTGCTGATACATTGTAGTCAGCATCGGTTACTCTAACGTGTACGGTGACATTACCTGCGGCTAGTCCAGTAGTACCTGCATCGGTTGCGTGTGTAAGGAAGATTGATCCTCCTGAAACTGCACCGTAAGGTACTGGGTAGACTGTTCTATCAAAAGCGACAGATCCGGTGTTTGCATTAATGCTTGCACCATCTCCTACTTCAATAGATTCACCTGAGGCGTTTCTGAAATCTTGGTAGTTAACTTCAATGTCCGTACCAGTTACTGTTTTAGTAACGTCGGTGTTTCCACCGTTGCCGTCAGTATAGCAGAATTTGGTTGGGACTTGGAAGCTACCAGTAAAGGTACCAGAAGCAGTGTCTGTCTCTACTAATGTAAAGCCAGTTGCTTTAAGGCCATCATCACCTTCGTTAGAAGCTAATGCAGTACAATCTGTTGTGTCGTCAGAATACTGGTTCCAGTTTGTGTCATCAAAAGTAATATCTAACACTAATCCAGTTGCCAGGGTTGTGGCAGATGCAGGACCGACTCTGTTGTTAGAGTTTGTGGTATATACATCGATTAGTGAAGAATCTGTGTTCATGTCTTGATCGATTAGTGTTACAACAACAGTATCTGCAATCTTGTAATTGTCAGAATCAAATGAAACTACACCACTGTGTGTTGGAGCTTCTAATTGGTCTGCAATTTGTGTACTAACACCATCTGCTCCTAGATCAACGTAATTGATTCTTGGAGAGTCCTCGTCAGTCATATCTTGTTCGACAATCATTACGATGTCGACATCGACTGTTGCAAGGTCTGTGTAGGTTGCATCGAGGTTCTTGTTAATTTGATTTAACATTGTGTACTCGACTGTTCCTGCAAATTCAGAAGTGTTATCACCAGTCTCCTCTAATTGGAGTCTGTAGATTGCGTTATTCACACCGCTATCACTAAAACTAAAGATGTCAGCGACAAATGGTAGGTCCAGAATGGTTTGTGTTCCAGTTCCGGATGCACCTAAGCCGTAGTCTTGTGTCATCTGTAGTTCAATAGTAATAGCACCAATTCCAATATCGGAAATAACCTTGGTTATTCCCTTGTTTTCACCAGTGTTACACACGAAGTGTGATGCACCGATTCCTTCAGCGTGTAGACAAACTGCAGCAACAGGGTTGCTGGTGTTTGCAAACGAGGAGAAGTCAAAGTTGAAGTAAGTATTACTACTATTCATACCATTCAAATCAGCTCCAGTATATCCAGTTGCCATTGTTATGTTTAGTGTATTACCAACCATAACATCAGAAGCTGTTTCTGTATAATATGCTATTTTACTGAAACTTGTTACATCTGTAACGTTAGCTGCAGCAGATAGCACGGATAATGGGCTACCAATTTGTAATGATGGGACTAAGTGTGTGTTTGTTGTATTCACTAAGAGTAGATCTTCGTTAGAAGCTGTGTTCTTGTTAAGATCTCGATCAATAAGTGTAACTGTCAAAGCTTCGCCAGAATTCCATTCGTCACCTACAGAGGATGCATCCATATCAATTGTAGCGAACTCGTGAGCAACCAAGAATGATTGTGCGGAGTCGTTATAATCTAATGTTGCAGTTGTACCTCGTGAGGCCATTGGATGTACATACAAGCTGGAATCACCATTATCATCAGTGTTACCAAATACTCCACTGTTCTCGGATGATTCCCAGAAAACCATGTGGTTATCTGCTTCTACATCATCGAGGTTTGAAGTTGAGTTCAATACAGCTAATGCTGCACTGTTGGTATTGTTGTTGATAATTAGTTTTCCGTTTGAGTCAAAGCTATTGCTATATGCTTTATAGTTAGCAGTGAAGTAATTCATACCTCCTGTTGGGTCACTAGTTCGGCTAACAGCAGTAGCATTTGTAAATGATACTCCTTCTGAACCAGTTTCTATATAGAATATAACAATATCTTCAGCGGTTGGATCGATATTTAGTTGATTGTCAGTAATGGTTAGATGTACTTGAGAGTTTTGTGAAGCACTGTTTCTATCTAATGTCATACCAGCAAAATCATCTAAATCGCCAGAACTGTAGTCTAATGTGACTACTTCATTGCCGCCAGCTTTTTCGTACACAACATCAAAGGTACCTATAGTAAAGTCGTACAATTGGATGAAAGGCCATTCTTTTTGGACCCCATCTAGATCATCATACTTGTCTTGAACATTAAGTAGACCAATACTGTAAACAGCTGCTGCTGTATTACCAGTTGATTGTTCATTGACTGTATTGTTCCAGTTTGTTAGAGTTGGTGGATTTGTGATTACACCATGTGTTGCATTAATGTAAACATTAGTTGCTCCCATTGATGCGATTGTGATTTGGCTTAAATCTACATCCATTCCAAAGTCCAAGTTGTTATCGGTTTCATCAGCTGATGGTACAGCGGTAGAGTCACCAAAGTAACCATACCAATTTCCATCTACGGCTTGAGCCAGTCTAAGTTGATTATTATCAACTCTGACCGTTGGCTCACTGGCAAATTTAAGATCGCCAGAACCTGCGTCATCTCCGAGAACTACAACTTCTACTATTTGTGCTCCTCCGAATGTGTTTCCGAATGTTTCGTTTTCTGCGGAGACATATAATGAGCCTGTGGCGGCAGCTTCTGGTACCATCATAGATGGTGCAGCAATTGTCATTCCACCGGCTAACATTATTGTCATTAGCGTAAGACTAGTTAATTTACGTCCTATTTCGTTATTCATGTTATTGATATTTTTCACAAAAATTTGTATTTAAGATTAATGGACGATTTGTCCACAAATAGAGCATTTCTTGTGATTTTTTCACGTATTTTCCCTAATTTTTATTATTTTTATATAATTTAGGCATATTATATATAATTTATCACATTAATTAGATCAATACTGTATATTTTATAACATTTACTATTGATTTATGAAATATCTACAGCCTAATTTTTAGATAATAGGGATTTGTACAAAGAGATCGCATCAGACTCATCTTTAGAACCAACAACTACAGCAGATCCACGTTTCATAAAATTAACAGATAATTCATTTGTTCTCATGGATAATCCCAAGTCGCCCAAGTTCTCAACTAGAAATCCTTTTTCTTTTGCAATTACAGAAACACTTGCAGAATCTAAATCAAAGGTTTCAGTTGGAGTAATAGAATAAGTTCTCTTACCTCTGTTACGTCCACACAACTCTTCTAAAATTAATTCTTGTTTTTCAACAACTTCTAATTTTCCAGATCCGCAAATTGGACATTCATCAGCTCTAAATGTTTTAGTACTGTTAAAATCTAAATTTTCTAAATCAATGTGTAAAATTCTATTTGAAAGGTTTGGTTTTTTTCCAGTAATTATTTTTACAGCTTCTGCAACTTCAATACCACCCATGATAGAAAGTATTGATGGATGCACTCCTTCAATACTACATGTTGGCATTGTATCTTCATCAAGAGCTGGAAACATGCAATAGTAACATGCACTTTCTTTTGGTAAAATTGTAAATGCTTGTCCAGAAGTTCCAACTGCAGCTCCAGTTACAAATGGAATTCCAAATTTAACGCAAGCTTTGTTTAATGCATATCTTGCATTAACTGAATCAAGTGCATCGATTACAACATCGCATCCTTCTACAACTTCAAGTGCAGTGTAATCATTTACAGAAACAGTTAGTGCTTCAATGTTACAATCAGAATTTAATTTTTTTAATTTTTTTGCTGCTACTTCAACTTTAACTTGTCCAACATCAGATTCATCAAATAATGTTTGTCTATGCAAATTAGATAATTCAATTACATCTCTATCAACAATACGTAATGTGCCAACACCCATTGCAGTTAATCTTGTAATAATTGGATGTCCTAACCCGCCAGTTCCAACAACACAAACTTTAGAATTTTTTAATTTTAATTGTCCATTGTAACCAATTTCCTCAAGCATTACTTGACGTGAATATCTGTCTAGTTCTTTTGAGGACAAATCTTCTGAACCACCAGCAACTGCAGGTAAAATGTATACATCATCACCATCTTGTAAAGCAGTATCCATACCGCTAGAAAATTTTGCATTTTTGCCATTAATGTAAATATTAATCAAAGAACGAGGCGTATTATCAGCCTCTAATACTCTACGCTTAAAATCATCGCCTAAAAGTTCAGATATTTTTAGAAATGAATCTTGTAGAGAATCTGCTGAGATTTTAGCTTTTTTCTCACCACCACCTGCATTTAGCACAGATGGAATTGTAAATGTGATATTTGCCATATTATTGAACTACCGCTGAGATTTCATTAATGTTTGGCTTGTAAACAGTTGGCTTTGATAATACTTGCATAATTGATTCAGTTGCTTTTAGACCGTTACCAGTAACATAACATACAACTTTATCATTTCTATCAATTTTTCCTTGCTCAACCATTTTTTGTAATATGGATATAGATACACCACCTGCTGGTTCTGTAAATATTCCCTCAGTTTGAGCCAAAAGAAGTATTGCATCTAAAATTTCCTGATCATTACATTCTTCTGCAAATCCATTATACTGTTGTAATCTTTTCAAAACATATCTTCCATCCCCAGGATCACCTATTGCTAAACTCTTAGCTACAGTATCAGGAGTTTCAACTGGAATAACTTCTTTAGAATGATTCTTAAATGCATCAACAATTGGGGCACATCCATGTGGTTGTGCTGCAATCATGTGCATATTAGAAACATCATCAAGTAATGAAACAGTTTGTAATTCTTCAAATCCTTTACAAATTGCATTAAGCATTGCACCACTCCCAACAGGAACTATTAATTGATCAGGTACTGTCCAATCAAGTTGTTCTGCAACTTCAAATGAAAATGTTTTAGAGCCTTCAACATAATATGAACGCAGATTAATATTAACAACACCAATTCCTTTACTATCACCAATTTGAGCTGCAATTCGATTTGCATCATCATAAGTTCCATCTACTGCAATGTAGTTTGCCCCATACGATAATGCTTGTGTAATTTTTGCCATCTCAATATTACTTGGTGCAAATACGTGACATAGTAGTCCAGCTTTTGCTGCATGTGCTGCAGTTGCAGAAGATAAATTACCAGTTGATGCACAACCTACTGCAGTTAATCCAAATTCTTTTGCTTTTGAAATTGCAACACCAGCTGGTCTATCTTTAAATGAAAAAGTTGGATTTACAGAATCATTTTTTATGTATAAATTATTTAGACCAAATTTTTTTCCAAGATTTTCAGCTTTGATAAGAGGAGTCATTCCTGCTCCAATACTTACAATATTGGATTTGTTCTCTATTGGAAGTAATTCAAAATATCTCCAGTATGTCTGTTCACGATTAGAAAACGTGTCTTTGGTTAAAGTTGGAAAATTATATTTTACATCAAGAGGACCAAAACAGTCATCACAAACATACTTGAAAGCAGTTTCATACTCTTTTTTACATTCTCTACATTGAAGTGAAGTTCTAGTCAAGATCAATTATCTCCTGAATT
>CAJQSE010000035.1 GCA_905612485.1 uncultured Candidatus Nitrosopumilus sp. | reverse complement strand
AACAAAATCATCCTAATGAGGGATTTAATTATGCATATATTTCTGGAGTCATAATGTTGATTTCATTTGCTGCTAGTTTTCTAATATTCACTAAGGATAATATAAAAAATTAATTTACTCGTAATTGATTTACTATCAAATTTGAATTAGGCTTAAATTCAATTTAGATCTAGGATTATAAGCGATTATTAGATATTGATATTATGCCTGGCGATGAAATTGAAGTTCCAAAGGAATTACGTGAATTTATGTTTGAAGAAGCAGAAGAAACTAATCTCGGTCAAAAAAATGGAGCACTAAAACAATACCGTTATGGTAATTTGCATATTAGAGAATATGATGACAAATTTTTAGTTCATACTGACAAAATTGATCCCAGAATTAATCCACTTGGTCATTTAGTATATGATGCTCCTGAAGTTTTAATTGGTATTGCATGTGGAATATTTACAGGTGTAAATACTGCAAAAAAGTTTTCTAAGAATAATTCTAAAAAAATTTCCTTAGCTAGTATTTTAGCTTCTTCTATAATGTCTGGATATTTAGCATATACAACAACTAAAAAAATTAAAAAACATCTAGAGTGATTTGATGTATACAATAAGAACTGTACAAATTTTGATTAAACTTTTGCCATCTATTTTGGCATTACGTAAAGATAGAAAAACATGGATCAATCAAAATAAAAATAAAATTGATTCAAATCAATTTAAAAAAAATGCTAGTAAAGTTCTTGAAACTTTTATTTCATTAGGACCAGTTTACATTAAACTAGGACAATGGCTTTCTTCTAGAGCTGATATTCTACCGCAACCATATCTAGAAGAATTATCAAAACTTCAAGATAGTGTACCTGCTGCTCCATTTGATCAAGTTAAACCAATAATTGAAAAAGATATTGGATTAATTAATGAAAAATTTGATAGTATTGATCCTATTTCTATTTCTGGGGCCTCATTAGGACAGGTTTATCGAGGTTCTATTTCTGGTCAACAAATTGTAATTAAAGTAAAAAGACCTGGAATTGAAAAAGTGGTTGAAAAAGATCTAAAAATCTTAAAAAAAATTTTACCATTGGCATTAAGATTTGTTGATTCAAATCTAAGATATTCAGCAAAAACTATGCTTTCACAATTTATTGAAACTATTCATGAAGAAATGGACTATACCAATGAATCTAAAAATCTTAAAGAAATCAAAAATGATATGGCAGAAAATCCCAAAGTGATTGTACCTTCAGTTTTTGATGATTTTTCTTCAAAAAATGTCCTTACAATGGAATATTTGCCTGGAATTAAGGTCACAAACATAGATGCTTTAGAAGAAAAAAACATAGATCGTGAACAATTAGTCATTGATGTTCACCAGGTCTTTTTTACAATGTTACTCAAACATTCAATTTTTCATGCAGACCCACATCCAGGAAATATTTCTGTAACTGATGATGGGAAATTAATTTTATATGATTATGGCATGGTTGGACGAATTAATAATAAAACAAGAATTAATTTAATTCGACTATATCTTGCACTTGTAGAAAAAAATCCTCCAAGAGTTGTTTCTGCTATGGACGATCTCAAAATGCTAACTCCTGGATATAATAGATCAATAATTGAAAAAGGAATAGAATTATCGATTCGTTCTATGCATGGGGATAAACCTGATGAAATGGAAGTTCAAAGTTTAATGGAATTAGCAAATAAAACTATGAGTAAATTTCCATTTATTTTACCAAAAAATTTGGCATTATACTTGAGAATGGCTTCAATAATTGAAGGAATTTACAAAACACATGATGTTGATTTCAAATTTTTAAAAGTTCTAAAAAATATTCTTCAACAAGAAAATTTAATCACAGGTGCATATATTGAGGAATTAAAAATTTCTTTTGATACTTTTCTAAAATCACTTAATTCTACTTTAAGAGTTGGTTCTGATATGGAAAAATTAATGAATGAAGTTCAGCTTTATATGAAAAAACGTAAACCACTAGTTTTGATTAGTGGAAGTATATTTTCTTCTGCTATTTTTATTGGTTCTGTATTTTTATTTCAATCAAATGAATCTTTTGGATTACTTGGAATGATTAGCTCCGGAATTATTATGGGAATTTCAACATTACTAAGAAAGTATTAGATTATTCAATTGAAATATTTTTTGATTTTTTTGTTACGGGAATAACTAATACAAGAACTCCATCTTTATATTTTGCAGATCCAATTTTTTCTTCACCTTCTTTAATTTCAATTGGTAATCTAATTTTTTTATTTATTTTATTGGGTCTTTGATTTGAAATTAATGTTTTTGAATCTTTTTCATCCATAATTTTTTCAGCTTTAATTGAAAGTATATCTCCAGATAGACTCAATTCAATATCTTTTTTAGAAAATCCTGGAATGTCGATAATGACTTTAAGATTTTTATCAGTTAGATGCATGTCTATTGCTGGTAAAACAAATTCATAGAATTCTCTTGATTTGTTTCCCATTTCTTTGATTACCTCTTTCATTAGTCCCATTTTGTGTTACGTTCTTGATTTTTTCATATAAACCTTAACTGATTACAAAATAAAACTAAATTTTAGGAAAATATGAAAAAGTCAATACTGCTCCCACTACCATCACAGATATGATTAATCCAATTACGAGTATCTTTGGTTTGATCGATGTTTTTTGAAATTCTCGTACATGCCCACATTTTGAACATTTCATATGACCTCCTTCCCCTTTGAAGGTATGAGTACAGACCATGAATACAATTTTTGAACATGCGTATTAAATCTTAAATTCAAATTTTTAGTCATAACAAATAGTATGGAACAAATGGAAATCATAATACCTGCTATAATTATTGCAAGTGTAGGTCTTACTGTAGGAACAAGAATTTGGTTAATGTTTAGAAAATAATTTTATCCGTTTGAAATTTGTGCCTCTGAGTCTAATATGATGATGAAGATTCTTGATAGATTTTTAATCAATTAACTTCTTTGTTTGGATAACTTATGATTATTGTAATTGAAGGAGGAGATCAAGCAGGAAAACTAACACAATCAATTCTATTAGAGAAATCCTTGAAAAAACAAAAAATCAAAACTAAATTATTTCATTTTCCTAATTATGATACGCCAATAGGTAAAGAAATTAGAAAATATTTAGATGGAAAACGAAAATTTGCTCCTCAAGTTATTCATTGTCTTCTAGCAGCCAATAGATGGGAAAAACTAAATGAAATTTTAGTAGCTAAAGAAAAAAATTCTGTTTTAATTATGAATAGATATTATCATTCTAATTTAGTTTATGGATTAGCTAATGGTTTGAAGCAAAAATGGCTTGAGAATCTTGATGATGGTTTACCAAAAGCTGATCTTGTTATACTACTTGATGTTACACATAAAGAATCTTTTTTAAGATCTCCAAGAAATGAAAAAGGAAAAATTATGAAAAGAGACAAGTTTGAGAAAAATGAAGAATTCTCAAGAAAAATATCTAAACTCTATCACACTACTGCAAAGAAAAAACATTGGAAAATCATTGATGCATCAAAATCTAAACTAGAGGTTCATGAAGAAATTCTAAAAATATTTTCAAAAAAATTAGGGATATGAAAAAAAATTATTTAGATATAATAGATCCAATACATGATTTTATTCGTGTATATGATTATGAACTTCCAATAATTGATAGTCCACTTTTTCAAAGATTAAGGCGTATCAAACAACTTTCTGGTGCACATTTGACTTATCCTTCAGCTCAACATAGTAGATTTGAACATTCACTTGGAGTTATGCATATTGCTACTGAGGCTGGCTTTTCTTTGAATGAAAAAGGATTTCTAAATTCTGATGATATTCAGATTTTACGTCTTGCAGCTTTGCTACATGATATTGGTCATGGACCTTTCTCTCATTTATTTGAAGAAGTAATACAAGAAAAAAAAATCTCACATGAGGATTATGGAAAAAAAATCATCTTAAATTCTGAAATTGGTGATATTTTATCAAAAACTGGATTTGATAAAAAATTAATTGCACAAATTGCATTTGGAGAATCAAAATTTCAATATCTAAACGAAATTGTTTCTGGTGCTTTGAGTGCAGATATGATGGATTATTTACTTAGAGATGGTTATTTTACAGGTGCGGAACATGCAAAAGTTGATCATAAAAGAATAACACAATCACTTAGTATTCATAAGAAAAAAATTGCATTGGAACGTTCTGCATTATATTCTTTTGAATCAATGATGCATTCTAGATACCAAATGTTTAAAGCTGTATATTTTCATAAAACTGTACGTGCTGCAGAAGTAATGATTATTCAAGCATTAAGATTATCTGATGATGAATTTGGTTTTACATCTTTTAATCTAAATGAATATGTAAAACTAACAGATGAATTTGTTCTGTCATCTATTATTTCTTCAAAATCTCCAAAATTAAAACAAGCTAAGCAATTAGCTGAAGATTATCAAAATAGAAAATTACTCAAATGTGTATTTGAGAGTATACTTACTAGTCAAACAAATTTAAAAAAAACTCGAACTGATGAACTTAGACTTGAGATTTCTAAAAAATCTAAAATTGATGAAAATGAAATATTTGTAGATAGTTCAGTTACTCCATCCATTCCACTAGCACCATCAAAAAATGAATCAAAATCGATATTATTGATTTCTAATGAAGATGGAAAATTATCTGCAAAAGAGATGCCAATTTCCCAAATGCCCTTGGTTTCAGCAATTTCAGGATTTATGAACATACTTAGAATCTATACTCATGAGAAATATAGAAAAAAAGTTGAAATTGCCGCAAAATCGATACTAGGTGACTTGAAATGAGGAAAAAAATTGTAATTAAATTATCTGGAAAAGTTTTTGGCATGGATAATGCCAAAATTATACAAAATTATGCTGATTTTTTAATAAAAATTAGTAAGATTTGTCAGCCAGTTGTTATTGCTGGAGGTGGAGTAATTGCTAGACATTACATTTCCCATGCTAGAAATTTTGATGCTGATGAATCAACTTTAGATGAATTAGGAATTGAAATTTCAAGGCTTAATGCAAAATTATTGATTTATGCTTTAAAAAATAAAGCATACTCACATCCACCAACTACTTTACAACAAGTTAAACATGCAGTTGATGATGGCTTGATTGTTGTTGCTGGTGGTCTACATCCAGGTCAAAGTACAAATGGAACAGCTGCATTAATTGCTGAAAAAATTAAAGCTGAACAATTTCTTAATGCAACTGATGTTGATGGTGTTTATGATATGGATCCAAATAAATTCAAAAAAGCAAAAAAATTCAAAACTATTCAACTCAAAGATCTAAAGAATATTTTAGTTCATGAGGATTCTGTTGCTGGAGGTTATGATTTAATGGATATTGTTGCTCTAAAAATTATAGAACGATCTAAAATTAAAACTAGAATTTTAAAGGCAGATCCAAAAATAATTGAAAAAGCAATAAAGGGTATTAATGTGGGAACCGAAATAATTCTACCTTCTAAAAAATAATTAAATTTCGTTTTGAATTGTCAGTCTACTTTGAGACCAAATTTGAATCTCATTTTTTGGATATTCAGAAATCCCTGTATCTCTAAGTTTCTTAAATATTGAAATTGCTTCTTCTTTTTCTACTGATTTTGATTGGGCTTTAGTATATCCATCTTTATCTACAATCACTGCTATATGGCCCTCTTCAGAATTAATTACAGCTGTAAATTCTTCTTCTCCAACTGGAAAGAATTTACCATTAATTTTCTTAGTTGTTAAAGTTAACATTCCAAATCCAGCTATTTCAAACATTTTCATTTGTGATTTACTTGCTCTTTGTTTTCCTTGTTGAACAGCTTGAAAATATTGCATAGTTTTTTCCTTCTGGAATGGTATAATAACTAACTAATATTTGATATAATTGAGGTTAAGTAAGTTTGAATCCTAAAATTTTTGTTTTTACTGCAGTTTTAGTAATTGTTGGAATATTAGGTACAATTGTTATGCTTGGTCCTGATATGGTGGCTCCAAATCAAGGAAATAATAATATTGTTGAAAATGATTCAGCTATCAAATTAGTTACAGTTGAATTAGCAGATATTTCTGTTTTAAAAATATCAGAACGTTCAGCAACAATTGAAATTGCATTTGAAATATTTAATCCAAATCCACGTGCTGTAATTATACAAACTATGGATTTCAATTTATTTGAAACTGGTTTTTCTAGTTATGAACAGCTTGCTGGTGGAACTATTGGAAGTAGACCTGAAGGAATGGTGGAATTTGGTTCAAATTACTACACATTATTGGGTGAAAATTCAATTCTTCTAAAAAAGAAAATAACTCTAGCAAATACTGCTACTTCTGGAGAACTATGGGATGCATTAGAATCTGAATATGATAATGGTGAATCAGGTAGTGCAAGTTGGTGGGTTACTGGTACTGTATACTTTAATCTAAGTTCAATGACAAGTGGACAAGAAAATACTGTTCCTTTTGAATTCTTTAGATAAAATCTGAATAGTATCACAAAAAATTAAAATTATGATACTTTGTTTTTAGAGAGAAATTATTGACATATCTTATAAAAGCCCGTATTGATATTTTTTATCAAATGGCAGAAGCAGGAATAGCCGCATTTGGCGCAGCAGCAGGAATTATGATTGCATTAGCAGTAGTAACTTTTGCACTTCGTGGTAAAGGTCACCCAGAACCACTAGATTAACCCATCAAAGGAATTTTCCTTTGCAATATTTTTAATTTCTTTTTCTAATCTTGGTGACCGAATTTACCTAAGCCTAACATTTCCCCAATGTCTACATGTTTACTATTTTTCCTTTTGATAAAGCATCTTTCATAATATTGACATTCAGAACATTCTGTTGAAGGCTCTAGAATTGGAGCTTTTTCTTCTTTGAGGAGATTATTAAGTACTCTAACTCTTCGTATTACTTCTTCAAACATTTTTTTATTTCGTGTTAACGAAAATGTTGTTTCCTTTCTATCTCCAGTAATGTAAACAACAATTCCTTCTGTTTTATCGTATATCCATAAACAAGCATTAAGATATAGAACATCATTAGCAAGTGGATTTTCTAATTCAGTTTGTGTTGATCTAAATAACATGATGGCATCATCTACTATCATATCTGTCTGTCCTTGTAATTTAATATCGTCAATTTCAAATTCTTTTGGTTCACTTCCATACTCTAATTTTCTTAATAATCCTGAAAGAAGTTCATTGAATCCTCTTCTTTCAATTTCTACAGGATCAATTCTATCAAAATATGAGCGTCTTAGGCACTGAACTACCTCTTGTAAATGAATAGTCTGAATATTTTTTGGATCTATGTCTAATTGTAATTCTTTTCCTATCGAACTTAATGCACTTTGAATAGTTGCTCTGAAATCTCTATCTCCCATCATGATAAATTATCTCTGATTTTACCTTCTTATAGTTTAGCTCATTATTTTAGTTAAAAATTTAGAGATTCTACTTATGAATGCTAAAGTAATAAAATGTACTACACATCCAATAATTGCTCCAACTATTAATTCTCCTGTAAAATAATAAATTCCTAAAAATAACCCTAAAGAGGGTAAAGTCAGAATCATTGCTAAAAATGAACTTACCCAGATTAATTTAATTAAAACTTCAGTAGAAACGTTATTTTTCTTCTTTCCAAAATTAAACATTTCAAAATTCCTATTCTTTTTCTAGGATTAATTTTGACATTGTAGTTTCAGTTGGTATTTTTTGTTCAACTGCATATGCAATTGCTGCAAGATTTCTTACTTCAAATGCAGTTAATTTGGTAATTCCTACTGTTGTTGCTAAACTAAACATTTTGGTAAAGGAATTCAATGATGATTGATAAATTGTTAATTCAAAAGATCTCTCAAATTCAGCTATTGCATCTAATTCGTTTTCAGATTGAGGAATTAAATCTCTATATTTTGTATTAGAAAGTTCATTAAATGCATCTCTAATTGTACCAGCTGACATCATTCTTAGAAGTAATTCTTTTGCAGCTGGAGATTGAATAATTATCAAATCTTGAATTTGTTGTTCATCAAGTCCCCAAAATTTTCCTCTAATGACACTTAAAATATTATAAAAATCAATATCCATACTAACTAATTTACTGGCATCAATATCTCCAGATTTTAGTGCCTTAACAAGACGCGACATCAAAATTTTATCAAAATATGTATCGAATATTTGGAGACTTTTTTTATCTGCATATAATGCTGCTGCTTTTGCAATATCTTCTCCAAATTCTGTTTGATTCAAGTTTGCAACTGTTTCTTCTAGGTCTTTTGCAACAAGTGCTTTGATAACAATATCTCTTTGCTTGATTAATTCTTCCGCATGAAGATTAATGTGAGTTTCAATTTCTTCTTGTGATTTTCCTAAAACTTTTCCTTTTAGAATTTGTTTTAGATTGGATATGATAAATTTCAAATAATAAGCATCTAAGATACCTCCTCCAGCAGTTTTTGATATTCCATAATGAATATCAGCTAAATGACTCCTTAAGGCAGATTCAATGTTTTGAGATGTATATGGTTTTTCTACTTCAGCCACTGCATCTGCATAAACAGTATTTTTAATGCGAATCATTAATTCATCAAGATCTCTTGATTCTGCCAAAGTTTGAAAATCCTCTTTTTTTAATAATTTTCCTCTTTTACTATATGATTTAACAGACGCATAGACATTTTTTGAAGCACTCATTTTGATCAATCTCGATGATTTACTGATTTTAATGTTTGGCGTTCTCAATTAGAGTCAATTTTTAAGTAATTTCTTCTAAAAATACAACTGCTTCCTTTTTTTCTTTATTTGACAATTTTCCAAAGGCTAAAACAATTTCCTTTTGAATAATTAAATTTTCATCTGAAATATTTTGTAATTTTGAAAGATCAAAAGGAAGTAATTCATTAATTTTATCTTCACAAAATGCCTTGACATATTTTTGGAAAATTGAATATGTAAAAATTGGACTGGTAATCATAAATTTGGTTAAAATTTTCTCAAATTTTTCTTCTTCGGGTTTAGATTTTTCAAAAAATTTTTTTGATTGTGGTACCATATTTTCGATCCCATTGATCGCTAATCCTACTAGAATTCCTTTTTTTGTTAAATGATAATATGGAATTCCTTTTTCTTGTAATGCTTTTGGTCCTCTTTTCAATGGTAATCTACCATTTTCTTCTGCTATTCCCATTGGAAGTAAGATCTCATCTAGATCTCTAAAAATTCCTGAATAGATATTTTTCCATGTAATTTCTTGCTTTTTTGCTATTTTTTGAGAAATTCCAGTTCTTGTTCGTCCAGCTGGATTAACATTACTTCCTAGAATTGTGATTATTGCTCGTTGTCTTTTTGCTTCACCTGTAAGATTATTATTTTTAGTCTTGAATGTATCAAAAATTGCTAATTTCCCTTTTGATTTATTCTTCATTTACTCACCTTTAACATAATTTTCATAATCTATGTTAGTATCATAATATATTATAATATAATAACTTACTTTTTGAAGGATTTTATGGTCTTCAACCCTTTAATAATATTTAATTTCGATAAAATTTAATGAATTCTAGAAACTACAAGTATGCTCTATTACTTGTAGCCGCAGTATCTATCACAGCAACTGGTGCAATGTCACAAGCATTTGCACAAAGTGTTGATGACGGTATGGACGGATACGTCGCAGGAACCAGTGGTATTTACACTGGAAATCCTTCTGAATGTTGGTACGATAGTGATGAAGATGGAGTCCCAGATTTACCTTGTCTTATAGACACAGGTGATACAGCATGGATGCTCACAGCTACATCAATGGTACTACTCATGTCACCCGGAGTCGGTTTCTTTTATGGCGGATTAGCCAGATCAAAGAACATCGTCAACGTACTTGGTATGACCCTAATTGTAATGGGTCTTATGTCAGTACAATGGGTTCTATGGGGATACTCACTAGCATTTGGTGGAATTGATTCTGATGCAAATATGTTCATGGGTAATCTTGACTATGTTGGTTTCAACATGGTATCAGCATGGGCCCCTCTAGGTGAGGTTGGTCCTTGTGCAGATACATGGTCAAATGCTTACCAAATGAATCAAATGAAGGACGGAGACTATTGTAGTCAAGGTTGGCCAGGTACAGTACCTCACCAACTATTTGCAATGTTCCAAGCAACCTTCGCAATCATTACACCAGTTCTAATTATTGGTGGTTTGATTGACAGAATCAAATTCAGTGCATTGATGATATTCGTACTCTTATGGGGAACCTTCGTTTATGACCCAATAGCACATTGGGTATGGGGAGGCGGTTACATAGGAGGAGGTTCAATAGACCTCGATCCAGATCTATCGCCATCATACGCATTAGACTTTGCAGGTGGTACTGTAGTACACATTTCTTCAGGATTTGCGGCATTGGCCGGAGCCTTAGTCCTTGGCAGACGTCTTGGATATGGCAAAGTGCCAATGGAACCACACAATATCCCAATGGTAGTCCTGGGAGCAGGAATACTCTGGTTTGGATGGTTTGGTTTCAACGCAGGTAGTGAAGTTATGGTAGACGGCATTACCGTCAGCGCATGGACTGTTACAAATACAGCAACTGGTATGGCCGCAATCACTTGGGTGCTCATGTCTTGGGCACATACAGGAAAACCAAGTATTGTAGGAGCTGCATCAGGAGCAGTAGCAGGATTGGTAGCAATCACACCAGCCTCAGGTTGGGTAGGTCCAATGGCTGCGATTATAATCGGTATTGCAGCTGGTACACTTTGTTATGCAGCAGTAGCATTCAAGAATGCACGAAAATGGGACGACGCCTTAGATGTATGGGGAGTACACGGAATAGGTGGTCTTACAGGTGCAATTTTGACTGGTACATTAGCTAGCCCACACGTTTGGGATACTGGAGACGGTATCGGAGCATGGACTGGCACTGCAGAAGGAATGGAACAGCAAGCAATCAGCATCATCGGTGCTGCAATATCAGTAGGCTATGCCTTTGGTGTTACTATTGTAATCCTAAAAGTAATGGATGCCGTTTGGCCGGGCGGAATCAGAGTCACTCCAAAAGAAGAGGAGATTGGTCTCGATTTGGCACAGCATGGCGAAAGAGCATACGTAAACGAATAGAAAAAACAACCCTTTTTTCTCTTTTTATTTTATTACCCCTTACACTGTGTGTAATGGATTTTCATAAAATTATCAAAACAAAATGAATTTACCTTTGAACTTTTTATTAAATTCATGTTAATTTCTACATCTAAATTAAATTCAATTCTTGATGATCCTGATGTCATTATAGCTGATACTCGTTCTTTCAAAGAATATTCTGAAGGACATATTCCAGGTTCTGTTCATTTAGACCTATTTGCATTTCATTGGATTGATACAACAAAACAAGGAATTGAAAATTTTAACAATCAAGCAAGAAAACTACTTTCATTTCTTGGTGTCACATCTGAAAAAAAAGTTATCTTTTATGACTCCGTATCTGGGATGCTTGCAGCAAGAGGTGTTTGGATGTTGATGTATTTTTCACATCAGAATGTCTTCATGTTAGATGGTGGAATTATAAAATGGAAAAAAGAAAACCTCTCACTTGAAACAAAAGCAAATAATTTCAAACCATCAGAATTTTTGGGAAAAGTTAATCCTGAAATAATATCTGGATTTGAATATATTAGAGATAATCTAGATAATTTAAAAATCATCGATGCTCGTTCTATTGGTGAATATAATGGCACTATAGTTCGTGCAGCTCAAACTGGTCATATTCCAACTTCTATCAATATTGATTGGAATCAAAATATCTCTGATGATGGTACTTTCAAAAGTGATGAAGAATTATCTGAAATGTATAATATCCCAAAAGACTCTGAAATTATTACTTATTGTCAAGGGGCATATAGAGCAGCTAATTCCTTTTTGGTTTTGAAAAAATTAGGATTCAAAAATGTTAAGGTCTATTTGGGGTCTTGGGGTGAATGGGGAAATGATATTCATCTTCCTATAGAATGATCTTACACATTTTTCAAAAAAATTATTTTTTGAAACTAATTATTTTGAATTAAAAAATCTAACTTATGGACTAAGTACAGATATTCCAAAAATAGCAAAGCCAAGCATAATGACTGCAGGAATTGTTGTGATTATGGCTTCTTTTGACATGTTCTATCTACCTCATACCTCTATTTTCTCTTACTCTTCCAAGAATAAGAGTTGTAAACTGTTTCAGGAACTAATTGTTTGAATGGTTGAGAACCTCCATCATACCATTTTGTAAAGAATTCGTAAAGGTGAAGCCTTAGAGACTGTATGTAAACAATCAAACCTTCAATCATCATAATTCCTATCTGTCCCCCAATAATGAGTACCATGGCCATTGGTGAACTAAGTCCTCCCAATGATTCAAAGGCCTGGTTAACTGTAAGCAATAAGGCTGCATGTACTAAAAGCATAATTCCTATTCGGGCATAACTAATTGAATGCGCTAGACATTCAATGGTTTTTCCAAGTAAAACTTCCATAATTACACTTACCATATCTCCACCATCTTCTGGATGTTTTTTGTTATGTTTTATTCCGCCTATAATCATCAATACAACACATGCAAGTATGAGAATTACTGAAACTCTAACAACTATCCATACAACTGCCCATTCTCCAACAAGAACTGAAACCCAAGGAACAGCTTCTGCGTGAATTTTGGAATACATATTCATTACATCATATCCAGAACCTATTGCTCCCATCATTACTCCGAAAACTCCTAACCACATGAGCATATTTGGAATAGCTTCAAAGATTAGACCATCTTTATCTTTCTTTTTTGCAAAGTTACGAATTCGCAAAAGGAAAGCCCATCCTAGATGAATAACTCCTATGAATAATGAAACTTTTAGAATCATAATTACTTGATCAAATGTTAATTCTGCTACACTGATAGATCCTATCAACCATGAAATTGAATGAAGTGGACCACCTTCATGTAACAACATTTCAAAGCCTACAAAATGTTCTAAATGAAAACCAAATACTTCTCCTTGGAATACTCCAGCAAGCGCACCTGCTCCACCAGATATTGCAAGTAACATTCCCCATCTTGATAAATTTCCTTGTCCTTTGAATTTGAACAATAATCCTAATCCCATTAATAATAATCCATGACCTACGTCTGCAAACATTAATCCATAAAATATTGGCCACATGAGTGCTACCATCCAAGTTGGATCAAATTCTCCTTTTTTGGGAATTCCCTGACTATTAGTTATTACTTCAAAAGTTTTAACCCACCTTGGATTATCCAAATAAACTGGAAGTTCTGCAAGTGTATCTTCATCTTCTACTTCTTCAGTTATTGATGTCCATTGACTTGTTACTTCTTTGAATTTTTTCTCCATTTTTTTTGGGATATATCCTTGAATAACTGCAAAATTTTTGGTTCCACCTGGTTTACGTAATGTTTCGAGAACTTCTTTTGCTACTAATGCATTTTCATGCATTGTTAAAATATCGCCACGAATTTTTTTTGTAATAGAAGATAATTCTTTTGAAACTGTTTTTTGTTTTTCTGTTAGTTCTTTTATCTTTGATTCTGCTAAAGAATAAGCTTCATTTGGAATTTGAGGAAATTCTTTAGGTATCATAAATGGATTAGAATTAAGAGCTCTCATAGTTTTAAGAACTTTATCAGAATCATCATTGTCAGAAATTATTATGATAGCTGATTTTTCTTTAGATTCTAAATCATATTTGAAAATTGGTATTCCTTCTAATGTTCTTTCAATTTCACCATAATCAGAAGAATTAATGATAAATAGATTTGAATAGAAATATTTTGTAGAACCAAAACCAGTTAAATTAATTTTAAGATTATTTGCAACTTCTAATGTTTCTTTTAATGCTTTAAATTCTTCTAAAGAATGATTAATTTTTACATTCTCTTCTAATGACTTTGCTGCATTAGTAAGAAATTCTGGAACTTGTTCCAGTTCACTAATTATATTTTCAATTTCATCAACATTGTGTTTTTTCTTTTTAATCACAGTACCTTTGAAAAGTATCTCCATAATTCCAACTCGGAGAGGAATATTCAGTCCCTTTATGACATCTTCAATAAACTGAAATGATTTTTGTGCACGTAAAAGCAGATCGTCAATTTCAGGAGTTACTGTTTCATTATTCATCTCCATTTTATGAAACCATTCAAACTCAGTAAGACGTGATATGAGCCTTGGTGATTCCGTTCTTGGAAGTATGACACTCCCCATTAAAAGATCTGCGACAGCCACAATTTAGACGCCAATTATTACATTATAATATCTTTCTAAGTTTTAATTATTTTTTTATTTTTTTAGAATTAATCATATTTTTTCCAAACATTAAAATCTACATTCTATTGGGTTCATCATATCTTGGGATCAAATTCAGCAATGGAGCAAACTATTGATAAAATTATCAAAAAATCTGAGAAACAGGTGGTATCTGATCTAAATGATGCAGGTTTAAACTTTAAACAAAATCTTGATGATTCTATTACTAAATTAGAATCTGAGTATGATAAAATTCTCTCAGATGGTAAAAAAGAAGCAGATAAAATTGAAAAACAGATCGTTGGTGGTTCTGATATTGAAGCTAGAAATAAACAACTTTTAGCTTTAGAAGCAGCAGTTGATCGTGTATTCACAACAGCATTAGAACAAATTACAAATACTGATCGCAACAGTGACTATTCAAATCTCATTAATTCCCTTTTACAAGAATCAACTAAAATTTTGGGAACGACTGAAGTTAAAGTATATACAAATGCTAAAGACAAGAATGTAGTTCAATCATCTCTATCTAGTTTTTCTGGATCTAAACTATCTTCTGAAATTATTGATTGTATTGGCGGTGTTAAAATTGAATCAAAAGATGGAGCTATGAAATTCGATAATACTATTGATGCTAAAATTGAGCGTTTAAAGCCTTTAATTAGGAAGGAAATTGCATCAAAATTCGGAGTAAAAGAATAAGATGACAGCACAAGGCAGAATTGTATGGGTAAGCGGTCCAGCAGTTCGAGCAGACGGTATGTCTGATGCAAAAATGTATGAAACTGTGACTGTTGGTGATTCAAAATTAGTAGGTGAAGTAATTAGATTAACAGGAGATGTTGCATTTATTCAAGTTTATGAGTCTACAAGTGGATTAAAACCCGGTGAACCTGTAGTTGGAACTGGAAACCCACTTAGTGTATTGTTAGGTCCAGGAATTATTGGACAACTTTATGACGGAATTCAAAGACCACTAAAAGAATTATCAAAAGCATCTGGTTCCTTTATCGGTAAAGGTATTACAACTACTCCAGTTGACATGGTTAAGACATACCACTTTGTTCCAGTTGCCAGTAATGGTGATGAAGTTTTACCAGGTAATGTAATTGGAACTGTACAAGAAACAGATCTTATTGAACACTCTATTATGGTTCCGCCAAATCATCCAGGTGGAAAAATTTCAAACCTTGTTTCAGAAGGAGATTATAATTTAGAAACTGAATTAGCAACAGTTGAGAAAGCTGGACAAAACGTTCCACTCAAAATGTATCATAAATGGCCTGTAAGAAAACCACGTCCATATCTTAAGAGATATGATGCAACAGTTCCATTACTTACTGGACAACGTGTGATTGATACATTTTTCCCAATTGCTAAAGGTGGAACTGGTTCAATTCCTGGAGCATTTGGAACAGGCAAAACTGTTACATTACACCAAATTGCAAAATGGGCTGATTCACAAGTTGTTGTTTACATTGGTTGTGGTGAAAGAGGAAATGAAATGACTGAAGTATTAGTTGAATTTCCACATCTTAAAGATCCACGTAGTGGAAAACCACTTATGGATAGAACTGTACTTGTTGCAAATACAAGTAACATGCCAGTAGCAGCAAGAGAGGCAAGTATCTACACTGGAGTAACAATTGCAGAATATTATAGAGATATGGGTAAAGACGTTGTTCTTGTAGCAGATTCTACAAGTAGATGGGCTGAAGCACTCAGAGAAATGAGTGGTAGATTAGAAGAGATGCCAGCAGAAGAAGGGTATCCATCATATCTTGCATCAAGATTAGCAGAATTTTATGAAAGAGCAGGTCGTGTTAGAGCTGCTGGAAGTCCAGACCGTGATGGTTCAGTCACTTTGATTGGCGCAGTATCTCCATCAGGTGGTGACTTTACAGAACCTGTAACAACTCACACAATGAGATTTATCAAAACTTTCTGGGCATTAGATGCAAAACTTGCATATTCTAGACACTACCCATCAATTAACTGGATGAATAGTTATTCTGGTTATCTTGGTGATATTGCAAAATGGTGGGGTGAAAATATTAGTGAAGATTGGTTTAGTATTAGAAATGAAGCTTATGGAATTTTACAAAGAGAAGATACTCTAAAAGAAATTGTAAAACTCTTAGGTCCTGATGCATTACCTGATGAAGAAAAACTCATCTTAGAAATTGCAAGAATGATAAAGATTGGTCTACTTCAACAAAACTCATTTGATGATGTTGATACATACTGTAGTCCAGAGAAACAATTCAAATTATTGAAATTAGTTGTAGATTTCTATAAACTAGGTCAACAATCACTTAAAGAAGGTACACCACTATCTGCAATTCGTGAATTACCTGTTGTAACATTAATACTAAAAGCAAGAATGAATATCAAAGATGATGAGATGCCTAAACTTGATAAATTAGAAAACGATATGAAAGAACAATTTAAAAATATTTCAGGAGTGAAGGTAACAAATTGACTACTAAAGGCGGAGTTCAATACAGCAAGATTGCTGAAATTAAAGGACCTCTAGTTGTTGTTGATGATGTTGAGAATGCAGCATTTGATGAACTTGTAGAAATTGAAACTACCGAGGGTGAAAGAAGATTAGGTAAAGTTCTCGAAGTAGGTAACGGTAAAGCAATTGTTCAAGTATTTGAAGGAACTACTGGATTGTCTATCTCTGGAACTAGCGCTAAATTTGTTGGTAAAGTTATGGAAATGCCAGTATCTAAAGAAGTACTAGGTAGAGTATTTGATGGATTAGGAAGACCAAAAGATGGATTACCTGATCCAATTGCTGATAAATTTATTGATATTAACGGTGAACCAATGAATCCAGAACAACGTGAATATCCAAAAGATTTCATTCAAACTGGTGTATCTGTAATTGATGGATTGATTACTCTTGTAAGAGGACAAAAACTTCCAATCTTTTCAGGTTCTGGTATGTCTCACAACTTACTTGCAGCACAAATTGCAAGACAAGCATCAGTAGTTGGTACTAATGATGATTTTGCTGTAGTCTTTGCAGCAATTGGTGTGCAATACAGTGAAGCAGAATATTTCAGAAGAAGTCTAGAAGAATCTGGTGCATTAAAAAGAAGTGTTCTATTTTTGAATACAGCAGATGATCCTGCAATTGAAAGAATTATCACTCCACGTGTAGCATTAACTGTAGCTGAATATTTGGCATTTGAATTAGGAATGCACGTTTTAGTTATTCTTACTGATATGACAAACTATGCTGAAGCATTAAGAGAAATTAGTGCAGCAAGAGAAGAAGTTCCTGGAAGAAAGGGATATCCTGGTTATCTTTACACTGACCTTTCAACAATCTATGAAAGAGCAGGCAAACTTAATGGAAGAAAAGGAAGTGTTACACAAATTCCAATCTTATCAATGCCATCTGATGATATTACTCACCCAATTCCTGACCTTACTGGTTACATTACAGAAGGTCAAATAGTAGTTGGTAGAGATTTGTTCAGACAAGGAGTTTATCCACCAATCAATATTTTGATGAGTCTTAGTAGATTGATGAAAGACGGAATTGGTGAAGGAAGTACTAGAGAAGATCATGCTGAAGTTGCTAACCAAGTTTATGATGCATATTCTAGAGCACAAGAAGTAAGAGCATTAGCAGGTATTGTAGGTAAAGCAGGATTAACTGAAATTGATTTGAAATACATGGATGTTGGTGAAGTCTTTGAAAAAGAATTCCTTACACAAGCAACTGATGAGAATAGAACAATTGAAGAAACACTTGCTATCTTATGGAAGATTGTCTCAAAATTACCAAAGAATGAAATTACTAAAATTAAAGATAAGTACGTAGACCAATATTATCAGGGAAAATAGCAGAATGTCATTTGGACAAAATGTAGCTGCTACAAAAATTGAACTTTTCAAATATAAAAAATCAAGTCAAGTTGCTACAATGGTACAAGGAATTTTAGATGATAAACGTAAAGTTCTGTTAAAAAATATTGAAGAGATGATTGAAGAGGCTTCAAAAGCAAGAGGTGGAATTTGGGATCCTTTACAAGATATTTACAAATCAGTTAATGAGTCATACTTGGCATTAGGAACTAACACTGTTGATTCTGTTGCTGAATCCACACCTCCAGTTATGGAAGTAGATGTACATGTTAGAAGAGTAGTAGATGTTAAAATTCCTGCACTTTCAGTAACTGAAAAAGATACAAAATCAATGCCTTATGGATTTGCAGACACAAATTCTTCAATTGATAGAGCAGCCAAACAAATCAAAGAATTAATGCCTAAAATTTGTAAAGCAGCAGAATATGAGAATTCTATTTTTAGTCTTGCAAAAGCACTAGAAAAGACACAAAAACTGCTAAATGCCCTAGAAAATGTAATTATTCCTCAATATAAACAAAAAATTAGATTTATTCTTTCTACTCTTGAAGAAAGAGAAAGAGAAGAATTCGCAAAGTTAAAAAAAGTGAAGGCAAAGATGGAAAGTAGAAAATAATGGCAAAAGAAGAAATAAAAAAATTAGTTGAAAATTCTAAAATCGTAATAGACAATGATCTTGATAATTTTATAAAATCAATTCAAAATGATTTGATATTATTTAAAAAGAAGACACTTGATCAAATTTAGTTTAACAATATCATCATGATTTAAATAAGGAACTTTAAGGAATCAAAATAATGAAACCTGTTGTTTTATTGTTATTAGTAGCGGCATTTACTTTTGTTGCTGCAGGTCTTACTGATGTAGCATATGCTGCAGAAGAAGGAGCTGCTAGTGGTATGAGTGATGGTTCTAAATTAATTGGTGCTGGCATTGCATTTGGCGTTGCAGCTGGTGGTGCTGGTGTAGGTTTAGGTCAAGTAGGCGCTGCAGGTCTTGCAGTAATTAGTGAGAATCCTGCTTTACAGTCTAAGGTATTCATCTTCGTAGGTATGGTTGAATCAATTGCAATCTACGGTATAGTTATGATGTTTATCATCTTAGGACAATAGTCCTTTACTACAAAATTTTCAAATTTTTAATTTTATTTTTTAATTATATCTTATTTCGTTTACATCTAAAATTCTTGCACAATATCTACACTTGAGTATCATTGCTTCTTTATCAATTAAATCCATTATTGATTCAATATGCTCTGTACTGTTTGTAATACAATCAGGGTTTGAACAACGAAATATTCTATCTATTTCATTTGGAAGTGAAAGATGACGTTTTTCAACTAATTTGTAATCCTTGATAATATTCACAGTAGATGATGGAGCAATAACTGCAAGTTTGTTTGTATCATCATCTTCCAAAAATCTACCTTCTACCTTTATCATGTCTTTTTTCTTTAATTTTCCACTGGGCATATTCAATGCAATTGTTATAACACTTCCACAGCTACCATCAATATCTAGTGCTTCTAGTACTTTGAGACCTTTTCCCTCGTTAATATGATCAATTACTGTGCCATCTTTGATACGTCTGACTATCAAATCAGATTGTTCCATAGAATAGTTTGTATAACTCCCACTATATATCAATCAAAGAATGAATAATTTTTCTCAAAATGGCATCATCTCCATACGTGATTTATCTAAGGATGATCTGGAAAAAATATACTCTAAAACAAACGAAATCATGGAAATGAAGGCAGAACAAAGACAGGAGATGGCCAGAGGAAAAACTTTGGGATATCTTTTCTTTGAACCAAGTACTAGAACAACACTTAGCTTCCAATCTGCAATGGCTTTGATTGGAGGTACATCATTTGGAATTGCAGATGCGACATCATCATCTATTCAGAAAGGTGAAAGTTTAGCTGACACTGTAAAAATCATGTCTGGATATGCTGATGTGATTGTTTTACGTCATTCTCTAGATGGTGCCAGTAAATTTGCAGCAGAAATATCTACAAAACCTGTTATCAATGCAGGTAGTGGAACAACAGAACATCCAACACAAGCAATTCTAGATTTGTATACAATAAAAAAAGAATTAGGTAAAATTGATGGAAAAAATATTGGAATTGTTGGTGATCTAAAGTATGGACGAACAGTTTATTCTTTGTTGTACGGATTAAGCAACTATGATGTTAACGTTCATCTAATATCTCCAGAATCTTTGAAAATTAGAACTGATTTTACATATAATCTCAAAGGGAATTTATCGTATACGGAATCTGAAGATTTGGATGAATACATAGAAGATTTAGATGTCTTATACGTAACAAGAATTCAAAAAGAAAGATTTCCTGATGAAGAGGAATATCTCAAAGTTAAGGGCAGTTACATAATAGGTCAGGATGTTGTAAATAAAATGAAAAAAGATGCAATATTACTTCACCCCCTTCCAAGACTAGATGAAATTTCTACTGATGTTGATTTTACAAAACAAGCAAGATATTTTCAGCAAGCTGAATACGGAAAATTTACACGTGCAGCGATTTTGAGCCTACTTTTGCAATAAGAAATTACGGGATAATCATCATACTTTATTTTTAGACAATAAACCAAATTTAATATTAGCAATACTTAATTTTTTGAAATAATTGTACCAGTTTTGCCATTTAATGCTGCTAGAGCATTGTCTAAAGATGTGATAATACCCATATCTCCTCCAGATTCTAAGAAATCTATCATTGCCAGTATCTTTGGTTTCATGCTTCCTTCCAAAAATTGTCCTTCCTTTAGGAGTTTTTTTGCAGTTTTTACAGTAATAGTATCCAAGTCACTCTCATTCGGCTTACCATAATTCAATTTTACTTTGTCTACGTCTGTTAGAATCAAAAGTACCGAAGCTCCAATAGATTTTGCAATCAAAGCTCCAACATGATCCTTGTCAACCACACAGTCTATTCCCTTAAAACTAGAACCATTCTTGATTACAGGTATTCCACCGCCACCACCAGCAATCGGCAAACAGGAATCATCCTCAATTAATTCTTTCAATATATCTAATTCAACAATTTCTAGTGGCTTTGGAGACGCAACTACTCTTCTCCACGTTTTTTTCCCAGTAGGTTTTACCTTTTTAATAATATAGTCTGTCTTATCCCTTAATTTTTTTGCTTCAATCTCTGTTAAGAAAGGACCTATAGGCTTACTTGCAGAAGTTTTACCAAATTTTGGATCATTTTTAGATACGAGTGTTTGAGTAATCAAACTTACAACCCTTTTATTTTTTTTTAATTTTAAAAACTCGTTTTGAAGTGCTTGTTGTAGCATATATCCAATTTGGCCTTGCGTCATAGCTATAACTGTGTGCATCGGCAGATTAGGCATATTCTTTGCAAATTCCTGTTGCAGGAGTAAATTTCCTACCTGTGGTCCATTACCGTGAGTTATAGCTGAAACCTTGTACCTGTGTTTGCCTAGAACAACAGAAGCTATATTTTTTGCCGTTTTTCTAATATTTTCTTGCTGTTCTTCATATGTACCAATTTGATCCTTTTGTAAAATTGCATTTCCACCAATTGCTATCACTATCTTTTTCTTGGAACCATTTTGGTATTTCAAATCTATCATGAATTTCAACTATCTTTTGATATTCCCACATATCAATTTTATCTAGTATATCTTCAATATCTTTTTCAACAGGCTGAATACGGAAAATTTACTCGTGCAGCTTTATTGGGTTTGATACTAAACGAAAATGGATTTTAATAATTTCCGTATTCCATATATTTAGAAACGATAACAGATGATTAAATGACAGAAACAAAAATTATTCCAATTTTTCCTTTAGATTTAGTTTTATTTCCAAGGCAAGAACTTCCACTTCGAATTTTTGAACCTCGTTACAAACAACTAGTTGATGATTGCATGCTTGGAGATGGTCAATTTGGTGTTTGTTTGATAGATGGGCAGAGTTCTGTAAATGGTTGGAATTCACCAAAACTTGTAGGAACTATTGCTAAAATTAGTAAATGTGAAGATGTTGAACTTGATGGATTACAACTCCACATTGAAACAATGGGCAGAAATTCATTTAAAATAAAAAAAATTATTCCACCTGTTATTTCTCAACCTACAAACTATGATCCACTTTCAGTTGAAGGTCATCACGAAGTTTCTAAGATACATGAGGAAATTGGCACTCAAGAAAAAATGTACATACAAGCTGAAGTAGAAATGATTCCTGAAATTGATGAAAATATTTCTTTGATAAAATGGACGGGATTAATTAAATTGTGGAAGAAGAAAATTATTCATCAAGCATTACCACAAGTTGTTGAATCACATGCACTTGATCATGTTTTAGAGCAATACTATCTTAACAGTGACACACCAACAATTGATTATATTTACTCCCTTGCTGCACTTGGTGCAAAAGATCCAAATGAACTTCAACCACTTTTAGAGGCACCCACAATTGACGATTTAATTGAAAAAACTAAGGAATTACTGACAGTATAATAGACATGTATATTGAGAATAACATTGTCTTTAAAGAAACTTTTAATTTTTTCAATAATTTTTTGCTTGCTTTTTCCAGCAAGTAGTGTTTATGGACATGGTTTAGGAATTGATACAATTTCTTCAATTAGTATTCAAGAAAAACAAATATCCATTTCAGTAAAAATGCCAATGTATTTTGAAAATGATCAAGAACAAATTACAATCACTGCAACAGATACTGAAACTGATGAAACTGCCAAGAATGTTACATTTCTCATTGGTATATTTCACAATAACGAAATGATTTTACGAAATTACTTTTTTGCTGAAGATGGAGTTTTACCAATTATGGTCACACCAATAGATAGTGAAGAAATTATAATTTATGGCGAACAAGATTCTTTACTTGGAGCTTGGTATGGAACTGATTCAAATCTTGTAGAAATTACAGGCCCTTTGTTTAATTCAGGAGGACTGTATACTTTTGAAATTGAGGTACGAACGATTGATGAGCCTACAAATATCATAGAAAATTCTGGTGTGTACAATGCTGATTTAACCATAGTTGATACTGTATCACATCCACAAAAAGATCAAAATAATGAAGATGTAGAATTTAGTACAAAATCCTATTTTGATTCAGTATCTAATTTCTACTATAATTCTGAGGCTAAAGAAGTAACATTTGAGATGCCATTTGATTGGAGTGAAAGTCAAATGTCTCACGTATCTGTTGTACATGTTGAGACACATTTTCCAAAGGACTTTGTTGAATTTTTGAGCCCTAGCTATCTTGGTTCTGTAAATGGAATCAAATTATTCAAATCTTCAGTAACCGTTGATGATTACACTTATGATGATAAGCGTACTGTTCATTTTGTTTTGTTGCAAGATCATTTAAGATATTTAAAAAATGAAATGAGAGCATCAGAAGAACCACTACCAGATAATATTGTGTTTAAATTATCTGCAAGTGAAGAAGCTAAATTCCCATTAATTGCTTATACTGCAAGTGAAGAATTCAAACTAAATCTTGCATGGGATCCTGAAGATATTGAATCTGGAGTTCCAACAAATTTTGTTTTTACTATTCGAGATAGTTATACTGATTCACCTATGAGACTTTCTGATTATACATTTGTAATTATTCAAAATAATGAAGAAATTCATCGTGTTTCTGGAAATGCAGCAGTTGGTGGAGATTTTGAAAAATTTACATTTGCAGCAGATCAAACTGGACCTACAACAATTAAATTTGAAAATATTAGAAATACTGGACAAGAAACTGAATTTGCTTTAGTTGTTGTACCTGGATCTAAAGTTTTAACTCCTGTAGATGAATCCTCTGAAGATAAATCTACTGAAGAAGGCGGCGGTTGTCTAATTGCAACTGCAGCATATGGTTCTGAGATGGCACCACAAGTTCAATTACTTCGAGAAATTCGTGATAACCAATTAATGAATACAGAATCTGGTTCAGCATTTATGTCAGGATTTAACGAATTGTACTATACATTCTCACCAACAATTGCTGACATGGAGCGTGAAAGTCCAATGTTTAAAGAAGTAGTCAAACTTGGTTTGACACCAATGTTATCATCATTGGCAATCATGGAAAATGCTAATTCTGAATCTGAAGTTCTAGGACTTGGATTGTCAGTTATTGCACTAAACTTGGGAATGTACATCGGACTTCCAGCATTTGGAATTCTAAGGTTGTACCAAATTCGAAAGTAATAATCATACTAGGTTAGAATGCTAGAGAAGTTTTTATGTATCCATTCAAGTAATTTGTTTAATGAAGACTAAAGCAATAAGCTCAATCTTTCTATTATTTACTATATCAATATCTATGATTTCAATTGTACCAGCTGCTTTTGCAGATCATCATGAAATTACAATTACTCCAATATCAGGTTCTGGTTTAGATTCAAGTTGTGAAAAGACAGAAGAAGGATGTTTCAGTCCAAATACTGTAACAGTTTATGTCGGTAGTGTTATAATATTTTCAAATACCGATACTACAATACACAACTTTGCATCTGGAGGACCAAATGATGATGTAGTTGGAACAGTAGCTGACGAAAACGGATTCAATACAGCAATAATGAATCCAGGAGAGTCAGCAACATGGACTCCAACTGAAGCAGGTGAATTTCCTTATTTTGATATGATTCATCCTTGGATGCAAGGAACAATCATAGTACAAGAAGCAGGAGAGAAAACTCATTCTGAAGAAACAGTTGTTGAAGAAGTTGTAGAGGAAACAGT
>CAJQSE010000034.1 GCA_905612485.1 uncultured Candidatus Nitrosopumilus sp. | reverse complement strand
AGGGCATTTTTTATCAATGGAAAATAATTCTTCGCATTTAGGACATTGTATAACAGGATGATTACCCCAATCACATTCAATTTCAGGAATTACTTCAAAGACGACAATATTTTTACAAATACAGGTAAGTTTTTTCTGAAATTTTGTAGTATCTAACATTATTATTTTTTAAACTAATATTATTTATGGGTATAATATAATTAAAATTAGTAAAATGACAGAATGTCCAACATGTAAATTATCAATGGAATCACACTCGACATCAGAATTAATGGAATGTTGTATGAAACAAGTTAATGAAGAATTAATAGATGAAAATAAAGGAGTATGTCCAAATTGTAAACATGAAATTAAAGGACATACAGACAAAGGGTTAGCAGAATGTACATTAGAATTTTTAAAATCAGGAATTAACAAATAAAGATAAGATTAAACATTGGATGACAAGAGATAAAATATTGAATCAATCAACGAAGAAAATAATTAATGATTTTTCACCAATGTGGACAAATAAACAAGTATGGGAATTTGAACAGATTAATGAAAATTTAACGTTTGATATGATTTATGTTGAACCAGGTAAATACGATGAAAATTTATGGAAATCAAAATCATCACACTTAGATTCGGATGTGAGAGATGTGGCAATCAGAACATTTGATAATTTACTTGATGGTGATGAATTATGGGTATCAAGTAAAGGAACTAAGGCATTAGATGAAAAACATGTACCGTATCTAATGGCATTAATTGTAGATACTATGATTGAGGAAGAAGTTTGTCTCAATCTTAGACTCAATAAAGACTGTCTAGTCATATCCATAGACAGAAACGCAGATGTCATTGATTGTAAAGAATTCTTTGAGGAATTTTATCATCTAGCAACTGGTTTCAATTATGATACAGATACAGGAATCCCAAAGGATGAAACTGAAGCAGAGATGTATCTTACTAGATTACAAGAAGAATTTAATGAAAAAATGAAGGATAAACTTGGTGACAGGTATCTACCAGAAAATAATGATCCAGATACAATTAATGCACACGATTAAATTAAATATAAAAAATATAATGAAAATTATGGATGAGGAAAATTTTCCAGCACAATGTCATCCAATCATTAAATTTAAGAAGAAAAAATCAAAGGAAGTAAAAATTGAAACAATGTAAAATATGTGGAAGTCCATTAGGAAAAGAACCAACAACAGAAGAATTAGAAAAGCATTGGAAAAAACATCATAGTTGGCATTGGGAATCAAATAAAGAAAAAAGACCTGAAGAAGCATTATTAAAAAAGCAGAATTAAATTTTTTGAAAACTGTAAAAAAGTAAACTAGTGGTAAAAATCACATTAGTGAAATCAATTACTAAATAAATCAGATAATTATTTTCATAAACTAGAATAATTTATACGATTATCTTTTATATTACTAAAATTGAAATTGATCAAATTGGTTTCAAAAAATATCATTGCAATATTGGCAATTGTAACATTAGCTACTACACTAGGAATTTCACCGGCATTTGCAGATTGGGATAAAACAAAATATCCAAGTATTGAAGGAACAATTCCAGTTGAAAGTAATGAAGATTATTCAAATTTAACTCAAATTACATTAGTAGATGCAATGACTATTGCTGAAAATAAGGTAACGGATAGTAAAAGTATGTATGCAAAACTTTCTCCAATTAACGGATATCTAGTTTACAAAGTAGTTATGACAAATGATGATCACGAGTACAGTAAAGTTCTAGTTGATGCAGGTACTGGGGACGTACTTTATGTTACAGATGCAAAATCTTTTGATTCCAACAAGAAGAAAAAACACAGTGATAACAGACATGATAACAGACATGATAACAAACATGATAAAAAAATGAGAGACTATTACAAAGACATGACTCCAGAGCAAATTACTGAAAAGAAAAAACAGTTTAAAGAAATGGGAGAGGCCTGGAAGTCATTATCAATTCCAGACAAGGCTGCAATGATTATGCACTTTATGCAAATGAAATTACAATGGGACATAATGTCTGAGGAACAAAAAGATGAAAAGAAAGCAGAAATGAAAGATAAATGGAAAGGACTACTAACAGCATCACCTGAAGAAAAGAAACAAAAACTTGAAGAATTTGCTCAATCAATCAAGTAAACAGTAAAAAATATTTTTAATTAAAAATTGATCACTATTGGTAAGTTTTAACTTGGTCTTTTATGCTCATCAGATCTCATGCAAATGAAAAGAATCTTATCTTTTTTGATTCTCTTATCTTTAGCCTTTCTAGTACCTTCTGATGCTTTTGGTGCAATTACTACTGCAACTGTAACACTGGAAAAAAGTCTTACAGTAGATGCGTCTCCACGAGAAGCTACTCCAAGAGGACTGACATTTAATGATGATGGAACAAAGATGTATTTTGTTGGCGGTACCCGAGACAAAATATACGAATACCATCTTTCTACTCCTTTTGATATTGGCACTGCAGTAAATTCTAATTCCCATAAATCTACTAGCGGTGTAGATAATCAACCACGAAGTATAGCATTTCAAGATAACGGAAAAAGAATGATTTTAGCTGGTGTACAAAGAGACAAAATATATTAATACACACTACAGAGTGGTGGAGCATGGACCCCATTTGATGTTTCTACAGCAAGTCATTCTGGAACAACATTTGATCCTAGTCCCGAAATAAATGACTGGGGAATTACATGGAGTGCTGATGGGACAAAGTTGTTTGTTACAGGTAGTGCTGATGGGACAAAAGTATACCAGTATGGTTTCAATACAGGATTTTTAGTTGGACAATATGATGGAAATGGTTCCGTTGAATTTGATCTTGATTTTGATACAACTGCCCGAGAAATTAAATTTAATCCAGATGGAACAAAGATGTTTGTTATTGACAGTGGAAGTATACCTGGTAACATTGCAATGGTGCATGAATTTGAGCTGTCCGTTGGTTTTGATATACAAACAGCATCAAAAATTATTTCACAGACTGGTACAACGTCAAGTTTTTCAGTTTTAAATGAAGAAGTTCGAGCAAGGGGTCTTGCATTTAGTAATGACGGAACAAAGATGTTCATCACTGGAATTACTGGTTTAGCAAACGATGCAAATCCAGACATACATCAGTATAGTTTATCCTGTCCATGGCAACTTACAGGAACATGTGGAGAAGTCAAGACATCTTCAGATTGTTATGATTGTGAGGCTCCAAAATTAACCCGAGTTGAAGTACACATAACG
>CAJQSE010000033.1 GCA_905612485.1 uncultured Candidatus Nitrosopumilus sp. | reverse complement strand
AATTTCAATATCGGTAATAATTACAATCGTAATAGTAGTTTTTAGTTTAACACAAATTGAAACAATTGAAAAAGAAACACCTTCACAATTTGAAAAAACTGGTAAAATTGGTTCCATGTTACAACAAATAAAAGAAGATAAAATAAGAGATGATAATTCAAATAACCCATATAGTCCAAATGAGAGAGAATGGATTACATCAGGACCATTCAAAATTGATCGAAGTGAATATCGGTTAGGTGAAAAAGTTTTTGTTAACATAGATGAAGCAAGTAATAATGAAAAAGGAAAAATTTTAGTTTTTAGACCTGTGAATAGTACACATAATGTAATTTACCATACGATGCAATTTGATGGAACAGGTCAACAAAATAATTATTATTTCACACCAGATCTTTCAGAATTAAGAGGAATTTGTAGTGTGGATGAATTAATTGGAGAATGGGCAGTTGTATTTCAAGGAACTGATTATCCAGATTTAAAATTTAAAGTGACTGCAGAAATTATTCCAGGTTATGAAAATAGATATCAAACAATAGTAGACAGGGGTAAGTGTTAAATTATTTTAATTCATGATGAAAACAAACTTTTTCACCAGTATGACATGCAGGACCTGATGGTTCAACAAGATAAATAATTGCATCAAAATCACAATCAACTAGTATATCTCTAATTTTTTGAGTATTACCAGATTCTTCACCCTTCATCCAAAGCTTATTTCTAGAGCGACTCCAAAACCAAGAATTACCAGTTTTTTTTGCCAACTCTAAAGATTCTTTATTTGTATAAGCAAGCGTAAGGACATCCTTTGTATTGGCATCTTGAACAATTACAGGTACTAGTCCACCACTTTTTTCAAAATCAATTTCATCAATAGACTTGTTCATATTTTTAATCTACAAATTATACATTATAACCTTACAGGTATTTTTTTCTCTTTAAGAAAAGATTTCACACCTTTTACACCATGAGTTTCATAATGAAAGATAGAGGCAGCAAGTGCAGCATCTACGTTAGATTTTTCAAATATCTCGACCATATCATCAGGCTTACCACATCCACCAGATGCAATAACAGGAATACAAGCATTATCAACTATAGATTTTGTAAGTAAAACATCATATCCATTTTTTGTACCATCAGCATCAATACTAGTAAGTAAAATTTCTCCAGCACCTAATTTTTCAGCTTCTTTTGCCCAAAAAATGGCATCAATTCCAGTTCCTTGTTTTCCACCAAAAATAAAAACTTCAAACCAAAACTTTTTTTCATTTTCTGAAAAAATATTTACATTTTCTTTAAGATCATAATTTCTTTTAGCATCAATTGCAACTACAATACATTGTCTACCAAATAGTGTCATTAATTCAGTAATTATTGGAGGATTTTTTATTGCTGCAGTATTAACCCCGACTTTATCAGCTCCATTAAGTAAAATATTTCTAGCATCATCAATTGATTTAACTCCACCACCAACAGTAAATGGAATATTAATTACAGATGCAACTTTACGAACTAATTCCTTAATTGTCGCTCGTTGTTCATCAGAAGCTGTAATATCAAGAAATACAAGTTCATCAGCACCTTCATTACTATATTTGGCAGCTAACTCCACTGGATCTCCAGCGTCTTTAATGGATTCAAAATTCAATCCTTTAACTACTCTACCATTTTTTACATCCAAACAGGGAATAATTCTTTTAGTTAAGGTCATAATAATTTCTTTGTCTCCTGAATTGTAATTTTATTCTCATAAAGTGCTTTTCCCAAAATAACACCCCATGCATTTCTTTGCTTTACTTTAGGAATATCATCAATGTTAGAAATTCCACCACTAGCAATTACATTTGCTTTTTCTAAATCACATGCCTGTTTGAGAAATTCTAGATCAGGGCCTTCTAAAGTACCATCACGATTAACATTAGTTAAAAGAAATTCTGTAAATCCAACATGTAAAAATTTATTCATAGAATCAATTAATGAAATATCAGTAGTACTTTGCCAACCATGTGTTACAATGCGGCCATCCTTATGATCAACGGAGATGACGATTTTTTCAGGTCCTAGTTTAGTAAGTAAATTTTGTAATAATTCAGGTTCTTTAAAGGCAAAAGTTCCAATTACAACTCTATCAGCAATGTCTAGGGCTTCAAGTATCAATGATTCAGAACGTAATCCGCCTGCAATTTCAATAGGAATTGATACTGAAGAGACAATTTTTTTAATTAATTCAAGATTAGAACCCAATCCCAATGTAGCATCTAAATCTACAAGATGAATCATATCAGCTCCAGCATCTTCCCATTTTTTTGCAATACTAATTGGATCATCACTGTATATGGTTTTTTGATTAGGATCACCTTTGTAGAGTCTAACTACTTGGCCATTCATAAGATCAATTGCAGGAATTACTTTCATTTTTTACACACATTTAGAAAATTTTGTATCATGATTTTTCCAATATCTCCAGATTTTTCAGGATGAAATTGTGTTCCAAAGAAATTATTTTTTTCAACAACTGCAGGAACTTTAACACCATAATCAGATTCAGCAGTAATTACATCATCAAATTTTGGTTTTGCACGATAAGAGTGAATAAAATAAACCCAAGACCCATCATCAACACCTTCAAGAATAGTTCCAGGTTTTTTAATTTCTAAATTATTCCAGCCCATATGAGGTACTTTCATAGTAGATGGAAGAACTACTATTTCACCATCAATTACATTAAATCCCTTTTCAATTCCTTCTTCACTTTTTTCAAAAAACATTTCCATTCCAAGACATATACCTAAAACAGGGGTATCTTCTTCAACAAAATCTTGAAATTTAGTTTTAGAATTTTCATTAATACTTTTTATTGCAGGATCAAAATTACCTACACCAGGTAACAGTAATCCAGAATAAATATTGGGTTTATCAAAAGATGTGATAACATCTACTGAAGCACCTGCTTGTTCAAGAGAATTTTTGAGGCTAAAAATATTTCCAGCACCGTAATCAAAAATTGCCACACTAACCATTACATTGAACCTTTAGTACTTGGAATTCCTTTTTGTTTTTTATCATATGATGATGCAGATCTAAATGCAACTGCAAGTGATTTAATTGCAGATTCAACTTTGTGGTGATCATTATCGCCATACTTTACAGTAAGGTGGATGCAACTATTCAGATTTTGAAGTAATGATTGGAAAAAATGTTCTAGATCTTCTTTAGGAACATTTTCGATTTTACTTCTTTTTATTGATAAAGTTAATTTCCAAAATGGACGTTTAACTAAATCAATAGATGCTTCAGCTAGAGATTCATCCATTGGAACTGAAGCATAGCTAAATCTTGTAATTCCACGTCTAGAGCTTAATGCTTTATCAATTGCTTGACCAATTGTAATTGCAGTATCTTCAATTAAGTGATGTTCAATTCCATCATTAGATTTTGCATTAACTTTAAGATCCATCATTCCGTGTTTACCAAAAGATGTGATCAAGTGATCAATAAAATTAATTCCAGTCTTAATACTAGTATTACCTGTACCATCAAGATTAACAGATACAGAAACAGTAGTTTCCTTAGTACTTCGATTAATTGTTGCTTTTCTTTGAACCATATTTTTCACGGGTTACATGATATGATTTATTCTAAATTTAATACCTTTGGTAGTAAATTAATTGAGTCTAAAACAAGAATAGCCTCATTTTGTTCAAATAATTTCAATTTTTCCTGAGGATTTTTACTAGTTCCAATTATTCCACAAAAAGTAGTATTATGACCTAAAATTGTAGATTTTTTAGCCATAAGAAAA
>CAJQSE010000032.1 GCA_905612485.1 uncultured Candidatus Nitrosopumilus sp. | reverse complement strand
AAAAAGCAAAAATCAAAAAAATTATCTATAATAGTGGTCTTGGAGTTTCAAGTAAAACTTCAGTAGGATATTTTATCTCTAAATATAAAGCAGAAAAAATTATTAGGAATTCTGGTTTACACTACACTATTTTTAGACCTTCATATATTGTTGGAAAAGATGATTTATTTACAAAATTTTTAAGAAAACAGATTAAAATCAAAACAATTGAAATTCCAGGTTCTGGAAATTATTCTATTCAACCAATTTCTATTAATGATGTAGTAAAAATTTTCCTTCAATCACTTGATCAAATTAAATTTAAAAATAAAATAATTGATCTTGTTGGTCCTGATTATCTTACATTTGAACAATATGTGAAACTTTTTTCTAAAGAAACTAAAACAAAAATAAAAAAAATTAATTTAGAAAATGCATATTATGATGCTATAACTAATTCAAAATCTAATTTTGGAGTAGATGATCTAAATATTCTAATTGGTGATTTTAAAGGAAATTATAATAAATTACAAAAAATAACTCAAATGAAATTTGAATCTGTTATAGAACTATTGAAGTCCGGCAGATTGCTTTAATGTTTCTACTTTATCTGTTCTTTCCCAAGTAAATTCTGGTTCATTTCTTCCAAAATGACCATATGCTGCTGTTTTTTTATAAATTGGTCTTTTCAAATCTAATTCTGAAATGATACTTGATGGTTTCATATCAAAATTCTTCCTAACTAATTCCTCTATTTGATTTTCTGGAATTTTATTTGTTCCAAAAGTATTAACATAAAGTGATACTGGTTCGGCTACACCTATTGCATATGCTAATTGAACTTCACATCTATCCGCAAATTTGGCTGCAACAAGGTTTTTTGCAATATATCTACACATGTAACATGCTGATCTATCTACTTTGGATGGATCTTTTCCTGAAAAAGCTCCACCACCATGTCTTCCAAATCCACCATAGGTATCAACAATTATTTTTCTTCCAGTTAAACCTGCATCACCATGAGGTCCTCCAATTACAAATTTTCCTGTAGGATTAATGTGAATTTTAATTTCATCATTCCAAAGATGCCCTAACACAGGTTTGATTACTTTATCAATAATTTCATTTGAAATTTCTTCTTGAGAAATTTCAGGTGCATGTTGTGTTGATATTACAACTGTTTCAATTTTTGTTGGTTTATCATCTTCATATTTTACTGAAACTTGTGATTTACCATCTGGTCTTACCCATGCTAGTGTTTTATTTCGTCTAACTTCAGATAATTTTTGAATAAGTTTGTGAGCCAATAAGATTGGCATAGGCATTAATTCTTCCGTCTCATTTGTTGCATAACCAAACATTAATCCTTGATCTCCTGCACCTTGTTCTTTTTCTTCAGTTGCTGTTACTCCTTGACTGATGTCAGGACTTTGTGAATGTAATCTTAAATCAACTTTACAAGTATCACCATCAAACATTAATTCTTTATCGTTATATCCAATATCCCTAATCGTTTTTCTAACTAACTCTTCTTGGGATTTTTTATCAAAAACTGCTTTAGATGTAACTTCACCAGATACTACAACAAAATCTGTAGTTACCATTGTTTCAATTGCTACTCTTGAATTTGGATCTTGTTTTAGATATTCATCTAAAAATGCATCTGATATATTATCACATATTTTGTCTGGATGACCTTCTGTTACTGATTCTGACGTAAATAGAAAAGTATTGGTCATTAAACTACTCTTACTTTAATTAAAGTTCATTTTCTAATTTGATAAATAATACATTATTTCCTCTCACGATTACTCTACCATAGTTTGCAATGGTTTTGCCATCCTGGATTTCTTCTGCATCAGTCATTATCAAATTCATATAAGAATCGACATTATCCATTTTACCTCTGTATTCAACTTCATTCTTTAATCTAACTATAACTTTCTTCTTTGTGCTTTTTTGAAGAACTGTTAATGGTCTTTTTGCACTGTTTGGTTGCGACACTAAATATTCACTTAATTTGGAAACTTATTTGCCAGCATAAAAGCCTTATCACGCTTGTAAAAATTGAAATTCTTTAAATTTTTTCTTATATTTCTATAAAGTGTATAAATGATTTCAACTGGTTTACTAAAATTAGATAATTTTTTGTCTGGAGGAATTCCTAATGGCATAATTGTAGATATTTTTGGAGGAAATGGAACTGGAAAAACTCAGTTACTATTACAATTATCAATTAATTCAATTAAAAATGGTGGAAATG
>CAJQSE010000031.1 GCA_905612485.1 uncultured Candidatus Nitrosopumilus sp. | reverse complement strand
TTGTGATTTTAAGCCTACAATTAAACAAGTTGAAGATAACACTCAGGATTCCTTATCGTGTCATTATTATCTTCAAAAATATGATGCACTAATTTCAAAGCATTCTTTGTGGAATTACCATGCATTTTTTACAATAATGAAGTACAACAAAAAATTATTTGCTGATTATCTTGATAGAAAAGTTACTGTGTTTGATGAAGCGCATAAAATTGAAGATCAAATAATACAATTTGTTGGATTTGATATCTTTGCTGGGCAGGTAGATGAATGTAATTTGAATCATGACAAGTATAATTTTACTGATTTAGATTCAATGATACAACTAACTGATGATATGGCATTTTCTTATGCTAAAAAAATTAAGGATATCAAGGAAAGTCCTGTATTTCAAAATAATCCTGATTTTGAATTAATTACGGGATTGGAAAGACGTTATGATAAAGCTGCACAGGCTAAAATTGACATTATTTCAGATAAGGATAATTTCATTGTTAATGAACCTGTAAAAGACATCAATGGTAATTTTAGAACTATCTCTGTAAAACCTATTGATGTTTCGAAATTTGCCCATGAATTTTTTGATACAGAATACCAAATATTCATGTCTGCAACAATTGATCACTCTAGTTTTTGTGAAAATATGGGGCTTCAAAAAGATGATGTTGCATTTGTTGACACTGCTAAATCTCCATTCCCCATAGAACATCGACAAATTGATCTTTTGAATATTCGTAGATTAAGCTATGGATCCACTGAAGAAGATGAATTAGAAATAATAAAAACAATTGATAGAATTTTAGATGAACATTCTGATGAACGTGGATTAATCTTAACTTCGTCAATTCCTAGATGTCATAAAATTATTCGATACCTATCTCCTAAAAATACTAGAAGAATTCGACTATGTCATAGTAGAAACAAAGGTGATAAAACTCAAGATGAGGTAATTTCTGAACATTCTGCTGATCCTACTGGTGTGTTGCTATCTTCTTCCCTGTGGGAAGGTGTGGATTTGAAGGATGATTTATCTCGATTTCAGATTATTGCAAAAGTACCATATCCAAATTATACTGAAAAACGAACAAAGGCTAAAATGAATAAATTCCCTTTATGGTATACTTCCCAAACTTTAACTAAATTATTACAAGGGTTTGGACGTTCAATTCGAAGTGATGATGATTGGGCTAAAACTTATGTTTTGGACACTGCAGTAAATAATGTCTTTTTCAAGGGTCAACAAATGATACCTAAAGCATACTATGATGTTTTAGGTATGGATGAAATATAGAATAATTCTAATTTTCAAATTATTTTATTAATTTTGTTGAATGTCTATACAAGTCATGAAGATTTTTCCCATGTTATCTCTAGAAATTGATCATGATCTATAAAGCTTGTAGATATGTTGATTATTTTTATGGATTTGCATATGTGATTGCTCCATTTGCTGCAGACCCTACAAGTGTTGCATATTTTGCAAGAGCTCCTGACTTATAATTTGGTTCAGGTTTTTTCCATTGTTTACTTCTATTTCCTAATTCATCTTCAGATACATGAATATCCAGAATATTTGTTTCAGTATCAATTGTAATCTTATCCCCATTTTTGACTAATGCAATTGGTCCACCTACATATGCTTCTGGTGCAACATGTCCAACCATAAACCCCCTTGTTCCTCCAGAAAATCTACCGTCTGTTACCATTGCTACTTTTTTTCCTAATCCTTGACCTACTAATGCTGCAGTTGTTGCCAACATTTCTCTCATTCCAGGTCCCCCTTTTGGTCCCTCATATCTGATAACAACTACGTCGCCTTCATCAATTTCCCCTTTGGATACTGCATCAAATGCATATTCTTCTCTATCGTAAACTTTAGCATTACCAGTAAATTTTGTCATTTCTACCCCTGCTGTTTTAATCACTGCCCCTTCTGGTGCAAGAGTTCCTTTTAGAATTACAGCTGTGCCAACTTCATGTAATGGATTTTCAATTGATCTTACAACATGTTGTTCTTTATCAGGTAGTTTAATGGAATTGAGATTTTCTTTAATTGTTTTTCCAGTTACCGTCATACAATTTTCATTTAGTAATCCCTTTTCTAATAATTTTTTTAATACAA
>CAJQSE010000030.1 GCA_905612485.1 uncultured Candidatus Nitrosopumilus sp. | reverse complement strand
CTCCTACTGTTATTGGTATATTTTTAGCAATTTCATTTAATTCTCTTTCTTTTTCATAATCTATTTTTTTATATTCATAAAAACTAATTGAACTAATTAGAATTCCAGCAATCATTAAAAATAAAATTAAATCTTTTCTTGTAAATTTAGTTAGATAACTTTTAACTGCATATAATGATATTAATGAAAAAATTGGAAACAGAGGATACAAATATCTTGTATCTTGTGCCTGGCGAAGATATGCGTATAAAATTGGGATACTACAAACGATTACAAAAATTATAATAAAATTAGTTTCTTTTTTTCTATTTTTAAAAAATAAAATAACTCCAAATGGTAAAAATATTAAAAAATTTGGTATTAAAATCCATCCTAAATATTTTATAAAAAGTGATAATCCATCAACAATTTCTGAATTTCCATTCTGATTTTCATTTACCATTGAAATAATTTGACTTGTTCCTATTGCTCCTCTTTGAAAAATTCCATCATATCCTGCAACATCTATCCTATAATCCATAATTGGAATTAATATTAGCATAAAAATAACTAAACAAGGAATATAGGTCTTCAAAATTTCTTTAGATATTTTATATTTTATAAAAAATAATATTGTTAATGTAAAGAATAGGAATAACCCTTCTGCACGTACAATGGTGGCACATGAAGCTAAAATAAAAGATATTAACATTACCTTTCTTTCATATTTTAGAAAAAGTACTAGGGATGTAATTCCTAATAAAATAAACAATGGATCTGTAATTCCTAATAGTGAATTTAAAACCATTCTTGGATCAAATGCAATTAATGCAGCACCAACTAGTGCTACTTTTTCATCAAAATATTTTTTACATAAAAAATATACTGGGATCATAATCAAAGATGATAATATAATTGAAATTATTCTTTGTAATTGCATATATTCTAAAGTATTTTCTAAATTAATTATGGAAAACCAAAATGAAAGAAATATTGGCCATCCATTATTAATTGGAGTCCATTCTACTGGTAAATACCCATAAAAATTTATTGCAGTTGCATATGTAAAATTATCAAATCCATCAATTATTAGAGGTAAATTATATGGAAAATAATAAAATCTAATCCCAATACTGATAAAAAAAATGATTAAAAATGGAGTTATGATTTTTGTTTTTGAATTAGTAATTTGCAATTTCTCTACTAAATACAGTTATCATTTAAATTAATTCTTATTGTTTTTCTATACTTATTATACAAATCATCAAATGTAAATGATTAAATTTATGATTTAATTTATTTAAAGAATGATTAGTTCATTAGAAGATAAATTGATGAAATTTTTGAATCTTTATTGGCTAAGACCAGAGAATGGACTTTTGATGGCTTTTAAAAGTGAAAATATTGAAACTATGAAATTTGAATCCCCCTCTTTAGATTTAAGTTGTGGTGATGGAATGTTTATGTTCACTCATTTAGGAGGAACATTCTCAGATCAATTTGATTATTTTAAATCTACCAGTGCAGACAAATTTTCTCATGATTCTACTATTGACATTTATGATTCTTTTGATCCTGATTATTCTCCTGAAATAATTTCTCACCCAAAAGTAAAAATTGATTATGGTACTGATTGGAAACAAAATTTACTTGATAAAGCATCAAAGTTGAATATTCATGATAAATTAATTCTTCATGATAATAATGACAAATTACCTTTTTCAGATAATTTTTTTAAAACAGTTTATAGTAATTCTGTATATTGGGTTGATAATATAGATCTTATATTATCTGAATTACACCGTACTTTACATCCTGATGGTCAAATTTTCTTACAAATTATGACTCCATATCATATTGAAACTTTGGATAAACTCGATAAATTATTTTCAAAAGAGGCTATTGATATTCTTGATAGAAATAGACGAAAATCTTACATGAGTTTAAAAAAGTATGAAGAATGGGTTGAACTTTTTACTAAATCTGGATTTAAAATTAAAGAAATAAGAAATTCATATCCAAATGAATTCATTTTAGATTTATGGAATGTAGGACTAAGACCTATTGCACATCTTTTAATACAAATGAGTGATGCATTATCTTCAGAAAAATATTTAGAAATTAAAAAACATTGGGTTGATATATTCTATAAATTATTTAAACCACTACTTTACAGTCCTGAAACATACAAATTTGAAAAAAGTCCTTATCTTCTTTTTGTTTTAGAGAAATAAAAAAATCATTACTTAACCTATTTATGATTAATTCATTAATCAAAATTCATTTTTTCTATATGCGCATTTGCTAACGTCTCAAATATTTCTTTATTATTGTCAAAAAAATCTTTTACTTTATTTTCTTGATATTCAACATCAGAAAGAATATTTCCTGAATAAAATTGGTTATTTCTCTTATTTTCATAATCCCACCAATTGAATTCAATTGATCTATCTTTCATTAATTTTAGATATTTTTTAATATGTATTGGATTGATTGGAGTGCTCAATGCAGTTTTAATTAATTTAGGCAAATCATCAAGATTTTTAATTTTGTAAACTGATGGTAACATATCATGTGCCATATCGCCAAAAATTATTGAAGGTTTATTTTGATATGCTGCATCAATAGATGCAGTTCCTCTTATAGTTGTGACTAATTTACTATTTTTAATTAATTCATTTGATGAATAAGATGGGTGAATTAAAACAACATTTGGAATTTCTATTAATTGTTTATACTGGTTTGTTTCTCGCCATCCTCTAAAGACTGCATGAATATGCTCTTTTACATATAAAACATAATCGATAGGAAGTGATTTTGCTATATGTTTTATTATTTCTGTTTGATTAGTAAATAATGGAGCATAATGAAGAATGGTTAATTCTGCATCAATATTGAGAGGAAAATAAACAAATGGGACGTTCAAATCAATATTTTTTTTAAGATTTTTTTCTAAATAATTACTTCTCCACTCTCGCTTTATGTAAAACATTACAGTATCTTGAATAACTTTTCGTTTATTTCTTCCATAATAAGTAAAATTTGATTGTGTATTTTTAGAATCTGAAAATAAAAGATAATCTATTAAAGCTTTAATTTTGTTTGACGTTGAAGTGTTTCTTTCATTAGTCCATTTTTTTGTTAGAACATTATAACTAGATTTATTAATTATTTCATTAATTCTATTTGTTTCTAATTCATTTAATTTTATTGATTCTAAATTTTGAGGTAAATCAAAAGTAGTGCCTTCTTGAGCAATTATACTTTTATCTTTATATCTTGATATAAAAATACATAGAACTTTGATACCTTTAGCTTTACATAAATCCATTAATAATTTTTGATGATGGAATGGAGGATCATATGTTAAAAAATAATCTGGTTTAGCTTCTTCTAAAATTCGTTCAAATAATTTACATTCTTGTTCTAAAAATTTTAATATTTCATTTGTAGAAAATTTATAAAATTTATTGAATTTATAAAAATGTCTTTCATTAATTGCTAATTTCCATAAATCAATATTATATTTTTTTTCAAAATTTGCTAAATATTCTAGATCTGGAGTTGCAGTTATTTTTTTTATATGATCATGAAAATACCATGTTTTTTTAAAATTAACTATTTTTTGATTAAGAAACATTTGTTTAGGTTTGTTGGGAGTATCAATTATAGCAGTAAATTCTGCATTTATTTTATCTTTTAAGTAATACGCTATTCCAAAATGTAACATAAAAACATTCATCCAAAATAATAATTTCATATTCATATTTTTAATAAATTAGTATATTAAAAAATTAACTTCTTATAGTATTTGAAATTAGATTTTCTAGTATCTTGGATTAACATTCCTTAAATAACCAATTATCTGTATTTATCATGATTTGAAAATAATAATTGGTATACCTGCATTTAATGAAGAAAATAATATTGGTCCAATAATAATAAATCTTAAAAAAAAATATGACCATGTACTTGTTTGTGATGATGGTTCTTCAGATTCAACTGCAGTTATTGCTTCAGAAATGGGTGCAAATGTAGTAAAACATTCAAAAAATCTAGGATATGGATCTGCAATAAAAACAATCTTTAATGAAGCAAAAAAAATCGATTGTGATATTTTAGTCACTTTTGATGCTGATGGCCAACATCAAATTTCTGAAATTGATGATATTTTAAAACCCATTATGGAAAATATTGCCGATATTGTAATAGGTTCTAGATTTCTTGGTAAAACTAAAAATTTACCAAACTATAGAAAATTTGGAATTAAAACTATTACAGGATTAACAAATATTATGACTGGTTCAAATATTTCTGATTCACAGAGTGGTTTTAGAGCTTATTCTCAAAAAGTTCTACAAGAAATCTCTCCTACTGAATCTGGAATGGGAATATCCACTGAAATTTTAATTAAAGCAATAAAGAAAAAAATGAGAATTACTGAAATTCCTATTACAATTAGTTATGAAAATAACACTCATTCCAAAGAACCAATTTCTCATGGAACCTCTGTAGTAATTAGTACAATAAAACATGTTGTAATTGAAAAACCTCTTTTGTATTATGGTATTTCTGGTTTGTTCTTTTTAGGAATTGGATTAATTTTTGGAATGTGGGCTTTACAAATTTATTCTGAACAACAAGTGTTTATGACTAATGTTGCGTTAATTGGAATATGTGGTATAATTTTAGGTACTATTTTATTAATATCTGGCACAATTCTTTTTTCAATTTCAACTTTAATTAAAAATAATAAATAATTTTTATTAATATTTTATTGATTAAATAATGATTTTAGACTATCTTCAATTTTTTCTGGCTTATTTTTTAAAATTTTATTTGCTTTACTAACACTTAATGATGAATCTGCAGGCCTTTGTGCTTTCCAATCCATTTGATCCATTTTTGTTAGTTTTAAAAATTGTTTATTGGCATTTATAATTTTAGATATTTGTACTGCAAAATCATACCTTGATATTTTTGTAGCACCTGCTAAATGAATAATTCCAGTAATTTTTCTTTCAATTATTTCTATTATCATTTTTGAAATATTTGGAACATAACTAGGTGATGTATATTGATCTACTATAACTGAAATCTCTTTTTCCAATTCTAAATTTTTTTTAACCCAAATTGGGAAACTTATTTTTTTTGAATGTATACCAAACGGTGTACTTGTTCTAACAATAATATTTGGTGTAGTTATTTTTTTAAATACTCTTTCTCCATCTAATTTTGATTTTCCATAAAAATTTATTGGATTTGGTTCATCATTTTCTTTCTTCATACCTACTTTCCCATCAAAAACATAATCAGTTGACATATACACAAAAAATGTATTATGTTTTTCTGATTCCAAAGCTAAAATTTCAGTAGCATCTGTGTTGATTTTTTTTGCTAATTCTGTTTCTGTTTCACATAATTCAACATCTGTCATAGCACCTAAATGGATTACTACATCTGGCTTAATTCTATTCATTGTATTGACTATATCATCTTTTTTTGTTAAATCTAAATGTGTAATAATTCCTAATTTAGGTTTAGTTTTATTATAACATGAATATACTTGTTTATGATTATCCAAAAGATCTTTTACAACTTGTATTCCCATTAGTCCTGCAGATCCAGTAACTAAAATTTTTGTTATTTCCATTTTAAAGTCCATGGTTGAGGATGTAAAGCCTTTTCATCTATTAGGGGTTCCCACCAGGAATAATTTTCATCATACCATTCAACTGTATCTTTTAATGATTCTTTAAAATCATATTTTGGTTTCCAATTAATTTCTTTTTGAATTTTTGAGGCATCTATTGAATATCTTTTATCATGACCTGGTCTATCATTTACATATTCAATTAAATCTTTAGATTTATTCAATAATTCTAAAATATTTTCTACGATTGTTTTATTTTTTATTTCATTCCATGCTGTAATATTGTAAACTTGGCCTGATATTCCATTTGAGATCAGATTTTCTATTGCTTGAACATGATCATAAACATAAATCCAACTTCTAATTTGTTCACCATTTCCATATAATGGAATTTTTAGATCCTTTTTTGCTCTAATAATAGTTTTAGGAATAAGTTTTTCTGGAAATTGATGTGGTCCAAAATTATTTGTACATCTAGTTGTAATACATTTTATTCCATATGTTCTATGATATGTAGAAACTAAATGATCTGCTGCTGCTTTTGTTGCTGAATATGGATTGCTAGGATTAATTAATGATTTTTCTGTGAATGAATCTTCATTTTCTGCATCTCCATATACTTCATCTGTTGATACATGAATGAACAAATTATCATGTTTCTTTGTAGCTTCAAGTAAGGAATAGGTTCCGAGAATATTTGTTTCAATGAATGGTTTTGGATTTGCAATACTTCTATCTACATGAGATTCTGCAGCAAAATTAATTATTACATCTACATCTTTTGCTAAATTATCTACAAGTTTCTGATTTTTAATATCATCATTAATGAATTGATAATTTTTATTTTGTTCTATTTCTTTAAGATTTTTTAAATTTGAACCAATTGTAAGTAAGTCCAAATTAATTATTTTATTTTTAGGATTATTATTTAGATAATTTTTGATAAAAGCGCTTCCAATAAATCCTGCTCCTCCACAAACTAAAATTTTCATGATTTCAAGTTTGAAATTAATTATTTAACTCTAGTGTATGATTAATCATAAATAAAATTAGTGTCTATATTTTCTAATAGTGGTAGTAAATTATCTTTTTCAGAAATTATCGGTTGTTTTACTGACCAAGGAATGTTTATTGTAGGATCATTCCATATTATTCCTCCTTCGTTTTCTTGTGAATATTCACTACTAACTTTATAAATTACATCTGCTTTTTCACTTAAAACAGAAAAACCATGTGCAAACCCTTCTGGAATATATAAGGATCTATGATTTTCGTTTGAAAGAATCTCTCCAACCCATTTACCATATGTTGGAGAATTTTTCCTAATATCTACTGCAACATCAAAAATTTTTCCGGTAATTGCAGTTACTAATTTTGCTTGTGCTTTTGGATTTTTTTGATAGTGTAAACCTCTAATTACTCCAAATGTAGAATGTGAAATATTATCTTGAATCATTTTTGTTATTCCATTTAACAAGAAATTTTCTTCTTTAAAATTTTCAAAGAAAAAACCTCTTTTATCCGAAAATTTTTTTGGTTCGATTAATATTACTTCAGAAATAGCTAATTTTTTGAAAATGGAATTCATATCTTTTAAAAAATAAAATATGATAAATGTGTTTTATTATTAGTCATTTACTCTAATTATTCCTCATGATCTATTTTCTTTACTACTCTAGCAGGATTTCCTAAAACAATACAATGATCTGGTACATCTTGTCCTACTACACTACCTGCACCTACAATTGAATTTTCTCCAATTGTTACTCCTGCTACAATAATACATCCGACACTAATTACAGCACCTTTTTTGATGGTCACAGGTTTAATTGTTCTAGGATATCCATGTTTTTTTAAAAATTCATTTGCTGATGGATTCACATGAGCAAAAATCATTGAATTAGAACTAATTGTTACATTATTTTCAATAGTTATCAATTCTGGATGCAATAAATCAATTAAGACATATGGTGAAATATGACAATTTTCTCCTATTTTTACACCTCTTAATCTTTGATATTTTATTGACCATGATGATAGTGGTGATGAATAAGCTAAGGAATGAAATATCCAACTCTTAAAAAATTTAAATTGAATTTTTATTTTTCCAGTAACGCCTGTATACCCATAATAATCCATCAATTCCTGTAAATTATTTTTAAAGTTGTCTTGTTTTGTCATAATCTTTCTTTTTATTTCAGCATAAAACGTTTAACTTTTCCGTAATCTGTTTTAGGGATTTTTTCAACAAAATCAATTTTAGATGGAATTTTAAATTTTTCAAGATTTTTAATACAATGACTCAAAATCTGAGCTTTATCCATATCTGAGTTTTTTGATTTTATTATATTTACTTTAATAGTTTGTCCAAAAATTTCATGTTCTATACCAAATGCTACTACATCTTCCACACCTAAAATATTTTTAATAGTTTGTTCGATTTCCATTGGCATTACTTTTTCCCCCCCAACATTAATTATTTCATCACTACGCCCCTTTAGGAAAAGATAACCTTCATTATCAAAATACCCTTTATCTCCCGTTCTTAACCAGTTATCCGAAATATTTTTATCAGCTTTAACATTATTCCAATATTTTTTTATCACATTATCACCTTTAATCAAAATATCTCCAATTTTCAAATTATTTTTCTCCTCATTTACAATTTTTATTTCTACATTTGGTGAACACTTACCAACAGATTCTTCTCTTTGATTATTTTCATCAAATATCATAAATGTTGAACGTGAAGCTTCAGTTAAACCATAGTAGGTTGCTAAATTCCCCTTTTTTAAAATTCCTTTAAATTCAATTACTGTTTTTTTTGGAATCGCTGTACTATTTGTAATAATTAATCTTATTTCTGAAAAATAATTTTCTAAATTTCTATTTTTAAAATTTAGTATTTTTGTTAAGGTAGCAGGAATAGCAGCTAGAGTTGTAATTTTATATTTTTTTAATGATTCAAGAATTTGTTCCAAATTACTTGGATTTTTTAATAAAACAAGCGTGGATCCTACATATAATGATGTATGTAAACAACCTAATCCAAAAGAATGATTTAATGGTAATGGTAAGAGATCTATATCTGAATTTGAATAACCCAGTACTTTAACAATATTTTTTGTAGTAAATTCAATCATTGAATGGGATACTGTAACTCCTTTAGGTTCTGATGTTGTACCTGAAGTGTATACTAAATATGCAAGTTCATTAACATTATATTGAATTTTTTCATTATTTTGTTTTAATAAAATTTC
>CAJQSE010000029.1 GCA_905612485.1 uncultured Candidatus Nitrosopumilus sp. | reverse complement strand
TTATCATTTGATCATATCGGTGAAACACACTGGAACAAACAATTACAATTGTTAAAGTATGGTGCAACACTTGTTTCATGTGGAGCAACCACTGGTTACAATGCACAAACTGATCTTAGACATGTGTTCTTCAAAGGAACTAACATCTTAGGTTCAACACAAGGAACTAAAGCCGAACTTGATCAAGGTCTCTATTGGATGGGTCAAGGCAAAATTAAAGCTGCAATTGATTCAACATACACCTTTGAACAAGCAGCAGAGGCACACACAAAGATGTTGACCGGAAAAGGACTCTTCGGCAAAATCTTAATGAAGCCTGAAGGCGCTTAGTCATTTAATGACTCAGCTCTTCCGTAGTCTTATTTTTGTACCTGGAAACAATTCCAGATTTCTTGAAAAGGCAAAGAAGATCCAGGCTGATGTTGTTTGTTTTGATTTAGAGGATTCTGTTCCAAATGAAGAAAAAATTAGTGCTAGAAAATTAATTAAAAATGCACTAAAATCTCGTTCAGAATACTCTTCTTCTATTTTTGTTCGAATTAATTCTCCATTATCTGGAAAAATTCCATCCGATCTAAAAGAAGTTGTCCAAAAAGGAATTGATGGAATAGTTATTCCTAAAGTAAATAATGTTACAGAATTAAAAAAAATACAAAAAATTCTTTCCAGTTTAGAAAAATCTAAAAAATTAAAACCAATTCAAATTATTCCATCTATTGAATCAGCGGAAGGTATTGTTAATTCATACTGGATTGCATCTTTTGGAAAACGTGTTAATGCTATTGTTTTTGGAATTTTTGATTTACTAAATGATCTTGGTGTTGAATATGCCAAAGACTCACCAGGTGTAAAATACTCTAGATATAAAATTCCTGTTGATGCAGCAGCTGCAGGAATATCTGCTATTGATGGTATTTGGCAAGATCTAAAAGATTTGAGGGGATTACAAAAGGATTGTAATTTTGGAAAAAGTTTAGGATATGCTGGAAAAAGTGTTATACATCCAGATCAAATTCCTACGGTTCACAAATCGTTTCATCCCAATAAAACTGAAATTTCATGGGCAAAAAAAGTTTGTAAGGTATACGTAGAATCCACAAAAAAAGGTAAGGGTGCTACAACAGTTGATGGAAAAATGATAGATGAAGTACATTACAAACAAGCAAAAGCACTTCTTGATATTGTAAAATAATAAAATGATTGACCTCCTTGATCCAACAAATGTAATTACTCGCATGTTTAATGCTGAAAAATATGATCAGTTGTACAATTATTGCAAAGATTTACTCAAAAAAGATCCAACGGATATGCTTGCTCTACAAAATATTTCATTATCGCTGATATATCTAAAAAATTATGAAGAAACACTTGTTTACTGTGATAAAGTTCTTGAAATAAAACCATCTGATACATATGCATTAAAAAATAAAATTTTTGCTTTTGAAAGTTTGAAGAAATATGATGAAGTTTTAAAATTATGTAAAAAACTTCTATTAATTGATCTTAAAGATACTTGGGCTCTAAACAGTATGGGAATATCTCTTAATGAATTAGATCGCCATAAAGATGCGATTCAATATTATGATACCACACTTGTAATTGATCCCAATGATGTAACTGCATTAATGAATAAAGCTATTTCACTTAGCCATCTTGGAAATTATCAAGATGCGATTCAATATTATGATTTAGCTCAACGAATAGATTCTAGCTTAAGAGAAATATCACCTGCAAAATCAAAATTATTTGAAAAATTAAATATGGCTGATGAAGCATTTTTAGCTGCACAAGGAGTACTGAATAAAGATATGGAGAAAATTAAATCTGATGCTAAAGAAAATAAATGTTCTGTTTTTCATCAATTTTGTGATGATGAATTTGAAAATTCTAATTCAAAATAATTTTATTTTTAATAATTACCTAAATCATTTTATATAAAGACTCTGTACTTTCTTTTGATGTTTACAGGTATTGTTGAAGGAATTGGAACTGTTAATAAAATTTCTAAAATTACAAAAAATCGTAGTGCAATTGAAATGACTATTGATTTAGGTAAACAAGTCAAGGGATTAAAAATTGGTCAAAGTGTTGCACTCAATGGTGTATGTCTTACTGCAACTAAATTATCTAAATCAAAATGTATTTTTGAAATGATTGAAGAAACTACAAAAAAAACTGATCTTGGTAATCTCAAAGTTGGAGGAGTAGTGAACATTGAAAGAAGTTTAAAGGCAGGCGATAGATTAGAGGGTCATTTTGTTTTAGGTCATGTGGATGGAGTAGGAATAATAAAAAAAATTTTAAAAAAACCTAAAGAGGTTCAAGTTTATTTTGAAGTTCCTAAAAATTTAGCAAAATATGTTGTAAGGAAAGGATCAATTGCTATTGATGGAATTAGTTTAACTGTTGTTGACATAAAAAAAACATTAGCATCTGTTTCATTAATTCCTCATACCATTGAAATTACAAATTTTCATACTAAGCAAGTAGGCGATAAGGTTAATATTGAAACTGACATTCTTGGTAAGTATATTTTAAAACAAGGCTAATTATTTACTACTATAGTGGTAATTACCCATTTTTTAGTAAACTATATACCTAGATTGAAATAATTTTTGTATATGTCACTTGAAACTGGACTTGAATCTCTTAAACGTGGTGAATTTGTATTATTATTTGATTCAGCAGGACGTGAAAACGAAATTGATATGGTTGTAGCAGCAGAATTTATTACTCCTGAACATGTTGCACGAATGCGTCAAAATGCTGGTGGATTACTTTGTATTGCATTAGAAAATAATTTTGCAAAATCTCTTGAATTAGAATACATGCATGAAATTCTTTCTAGTTCATCAATTTCAAATAAAGAAATGATAATGGGACTAGCCCCCTACGGTGATTATCCAACATTTTCATTATCTGTAAATCATTATCAAACTTATACAGGAATTACTGATAAGGACAGAGCATTAACAATTATGGAAATGGCAAATATCTTTAAAATTGAAAATAAACAAAAAAAATTTGCATCTTCATTTAAAACTCCTGGACATGTACCTCTATTGATTGCATCAGAAGGATTATTGGCGTCACGTCAAGGACATACTGAAATGTCTGTTTACTTAACTCAAGTTGCAGGTTTAACTCCTGTAACAGCTATCTGTGAAATGATGGATGCTGAAACATATTCTGCATTATCTGTTGATAAAGCAGAAAAATTTGGGAAACAAAACGGAATTCCATTAATTGATGGAAAAGAACTTTTGGAATATGCCAAGGTGAATTAATTTTGAATATAGCTATTGTAGTTTCAGAATTCAATGAGGAGATAACATCCCGTATGTTGGAGGTTGCAAAAGAAAAGGCTAATTTTATGCAATTAACAATTTCACATGTATGCATGGTTCCTGGAGCCTATGATATGCCTATAGTTGTAGATAGATTACTACAAAATCAAAATATTGATGGAGTTGCTACTTTGGGTGCTATAATTAAAGGGCAAACCAAACATGATGAAGTGATATCTCATACAACTGCTCAATCTCTTACTAATTTATCCTTAAAATATCAAAAACCTGTCTCTTTAGGAATATCTGGTCCTGGAATGCAAGAAAGACATGCATATGCTAGAATAAGACCTGTTGCAGAGCGGGCTATTGAGGCACTTGTTAAAATTTCTAAAGAATTGGAAAAAATTCAAAATTGATTCAACTCAGTATCTTAAAAATTACTGAATATGGGCCTTGGACTTTGACATTAGGGAGTGATAGAGAACATGAATTACAGATGCTTCAAGCATCACTTTACAAACAAGTACAACAATTATTTTCTGCAAAAAATTGTTTAGTATTTTTAAATAAATCTGATGAATTTTTTGTAGTTTCAAATGGTCTTACTTTAGATGATCATATAGAAATTCAAAAATCACTTAAAGAATTATTTAAAGTCACTTTAACTATTTCAATCGGTTTTGGAAACACACCATTTGAAGCTAATCTAAAAGCATATGATGGTAAACAAAATAATATAATTTTAAATCAAGAATATAATATTTTTGGATTCATTGATAGTACATTAGAATTTAATGTCTCAATTATGCATTTAGATGTTGATGATTTAAAATCAAAAAGAAAATATAACTCTCCATATGAAATTTCATTAAAAATTTTTGAGCTTTATTCAAAAATTGCAAAATATTTTATTGAAAAAAATTCTCTTACTTTTTTTATTGGTGGTGATAATTATATGATAGTTGCAAGTAATGATGCAAAAAATTCGATCCAAAATTTTATTGATATGATTAAAAAGACTGATAAGATTACATTGAATTGTGGAATTGGAAATGCACAAACGAGTAGAGACGCAGTAAAATTAGCCACAAAATCTCTTGATACTATACGTGAGATTAGAGATTCAGGAAAACAAAAACCTGATGTATATGAATTATAATGTTATTAAAAAATATCAGTGCTTTATTGGGTGAAGAATTAGATTTTGTTTCAAATGTAGATATTCAAATTAAAAATGAAAAGTTTCAAAAAATTCATTCTAATATTAAATCTAATTTAAAAAAAGATATAATTGATTGTGAGGGTTTGTTATTAATTCCAGGATTCATTAACTGCCATACCCATATTGCTGATTCAATTGGGAAGGATATCACATTAAACAATACAGTCAATCAAAAAATTCATCCAATGTTTGGAATTAAATCTAAAATACTAAAAAACACTTCAGAAGAAAACCTATCCACTTTTATGAAAAATACTTGCCACTCAATGATTCGTAAAGGTATTACTACGTTTGTTGATTTTAGAGAAGGTGGTTTAGATGGTGCCCTTTTACTCAAAAAAATATCTACTGATATTCCAATTCGCTCAATTATCTTAGGACGACTTGATTTTCATCAAAATTCTTCTGAAATTAAAAAAAATACCCCCTTTTCTAAAGAAAAAATTCGAGATCTTCCTTCTTTAGTTAAAACATGTGATGGAATTGGTATTAGTGGTGCAAATGAACATAGTGCATCTGTATTGACTTCGTATTCCAAAACAAAAAAAATTCGAGCAATTCATTCTTCTGAAACTCAAGAAAGCATCCGTAAATCTAAACAAATTACTGGTAAATCTGAAACACTTCGAGCATTATTTGTAAAACCTGATTTTTTAATCCACATGACTCATGCTTCAAAAAGTGATCTTCAGATAACAGCTAAGAAAACTAGAGGTATTGTAATTTGTCCGAGAGCAAATTCATCTTTGGCTGAAGGTATTCCTGATATTGAAAAAATGCAAAATGCTGGATGTCTATTAGCATTAGGTACAGATAATGTAATGATAAATTCTCCAGATATGTTTCGTGAAATGGATTTTCTTTGGAAGGTCACAATGGGAATTAAGAAAAAGAGAATTGATCCAAAGAATATTCTTAAAATGGCTACAGTAAATGGGGGAAAAATATTAAAAAAAGATATTGGACTTATCCAAACAAAAAAAATTGCTGATTGCATATTTCTAGATAAACATGCATTAGATTTAGAACCAATGCATAATCCACATGCATCTATTGTACATAGAGCATCTGAATCATCAATTAAAGCAGTAATGATTGGAGGGAAAATTGTACATGGTAAAATCTAATCCATATGTAATTTTAAGTGCAGCAATATCAATAGATGGAAAAATTTCTACAAGAGTAGGTGATTCTAAATTATCTTCTAAAGAAGATAATATTAGATTACACAAGTTACGATCAAAAGTAGATGCAATTCTTATAGGGAAAAATACTCTTTTGCAAGATGATCCTTTACTAACTGTACGTTATACTAAAGGAAAAAACCCAATAAGAATAATTTTAGATTCTAAAGGTACAATATCTGCTAATTCTAGAATCATTAAAACAAGTAATAAGATTCCAACTATAATAGCTGTTTCAAAAAAAATTAGTAAAATAAATTTATTAAAATTAAAAAAATTACCTATTGAAATAATTATTGCAGGAGAAAATTCTGTTAATCTAAAATTATTAATGAAAAAACTTTCTAGTAAAAAAATTAAAACCATTTTAGTTGAAGGTGGTGGAACTGTAAATTGGGAATTTATTAAAAATGATCTTTTTAATGAATTAATTGTTACTTTGTCTCCTTTTCTAATTGGAGGAAATGATTCTATCTCTTTTGTTGGAGGAAAAGGTTTTACAAAAATATCAAATTCCCCTACTTTGAAATTAAAATCAACTAAAAGGCTTAAAAATTATCTTGTACTTAATTACATCAAAGTGTAAGTTCTTATACTTTATCTAAAATAAAATTACAAGAAATTGGCAATAAAAAAGAAAACTACAACAAAAAAGAAGGCTACAACAAAAAAGAAAGTTGCACCTAAAAAGAAGGCTACAAGTAAATCAAAAGCAAAGAAACCCGCATTTGGAGGATACGCCATTAATTTTGTGGGTCGTCAAGAAACTGTAGAACAAGTATTTGGAAAGAAACCAATCGCTCCTAGTGAGATGACCAAAAAAATCTGGATATTTATTAAATCAAATAGCCTATCTAATCGTTAAATCCATTGTTAACGAACACTCGTTAACTAATTTCTATCTTTTAATTATTTTTATTAATAAGGTATAGATATCGGATTTTATTTTTTATAGTTATGTCCACTACATCACTTCGACGTGATCATGAATTGATTGAAAAAGTAATCAAAGCTATGCAATCAACAATTCAATTATTAAATGATAAAAAACAAATTTCTGAATCTATTTTACTTCCAGTAATTGAAGAATCTCAATTAAATGAATTGGAAAAATCTCGGCAACATTGTGAAGAATTAGCTGAAAATCTTACTCATGATGTTTCTAATCAAGGAAATTAATTTTGACTAGTAGTATATTTGGTGAAGTAATTAGAGTTAGAAAATTTTCTAATGGTGATATAGAAATTGATTTTTATCATGAAGAGCAAGTTACTGAATATAGATATTCTGCTGATCCTAGCAGATTAGGTAATTTTCCTAAAAATTTGGCTGAAACCTTAGCATCAACTTTAGATACCACAACCTGTGTTGAAATATTTTTCCAGGATGATGGAATTCCAAGTTATTTAGAATTAGAACAATGTGAAGAAGAAGATGATGAAGATGATAATGATGAAGATGATGATGAAGATGAAGAATTTTAAATTATTAAATTAATTATTTGGTATTGATTATTTTTTTTAACTGATCAAAATGTTTGTTGCATATCTTTTTTAATTTCATCAATTTTCTTTGAATATGCTTTTCTAGATTTTTCATTCTTTTTTATATTTAAAACATTTTGACATGATGGACATTTGAACATTCCATCTAATGCTTCTTCAAATGTAACTCTTGGACAGTCTTCATTACCACAATGATAAAAGTCTGAAGCATTTTCATAATCAAATCGTTGTTGTAATCTTTCTTCGATTTTCTTTTTTTGATTTTCAATAAAATGTTCTACTTCTTCTCTTCTAGTTCTCCATCTATAGACAAACCAACCTTTTCTTTCATCTTTTACTCTAATACCTGTGATCAAAGATTTACCAAAAAGATCATACAATACTTTTCTTACCATGTTAATTCTAAGACCTGTCGAACTAGCAATTTCTTCATCAGTCGCATCTTCTGCTTTTAACAGTGATCTTGCAACTTTGAGATATTCATCGCCACCAATCATTGATGCAATTCTGATAAAAGGATCTTCGTATTTGTCTACCAACTCTAATCACTCCCAAGTTTCTACTATTAATCCCTTGTCTCATTTACTTCGACATTTTTGCCATTTTTTGAGGGAATGATCTTCCTTTTAGCATCTGGAAATACTTTTTCAAATTGTTCCCCATTTTGAATTCTATCTAATAGTATGGCCAATGCACTAATTTCTGAATGAGGCTGGTTTCCTACACCTATGTTGTAATCAGCTAATTCATAAATTTCCCTTGGAACTTTTTCTGCTCCTACTACAACTAACATTTTTTCTTCTGTACGTAATCTGGTTTGGACATCATTGATTTTTTCACCATACATTGATAGATGTATTATTTTAAAACCATCTTTTTTTTTATTTTTCACAATTGATTTCCAATTATCAATAAATTCAACAATGAAATTTCCTCCCCATGTATTATTGATTTTTTTTAAAGTATCTTTAATTTCTGGATTGACTTCTGTCATGAATATTTTCTCTGCTCCAAAAGCTCTTGATACTAATGCAACATGAGTTGTAACTCTATCATCTCTTACAATACGTTGTCCTATTCTAACAACTTCAATTATCAAATGTTTCTGTCCCTCTTTCCCATTCATTTTTTTTATATTTATATGGATTTTGATTTATTAATATACTCTCAATTAATTTTTTTAATTCCTGTATGTTTTCACCCGTTTTTGAAGACACTGAAATTACTTTTTCATTGTCAGTTAAGTTTAGTAATTCCATTTTATAATCAATTTGATCTTTTCTCATTAAATCTGATTTATTTAGTGTAAAAATTATTTTTTCTTTTTTAACTCCTAATTCATCTAATGTTCTCATACAACTTGCAAACTTTTTTCTTAACTCTAATTGTGAATCACTAATATCAATTACTAGAATAATAATATCTGTGTAAGTTAATTCTTCTAATGTTGATTTGAACGCATCTATCATATATGCAGGTAATTTACTGATAAATCCAACCGTATCTGAAATTAACACTGGTTCTTGATTAATTATAATTCTTCTAGTAGTGGTAGAAAGTGTTGTAAACAATTCTTTACTTTGAGTTTTTGTTTCACCTGTAGTTTTGTTAAACAATGTTGTTTTTCCTGCAGATGTATATCCTGCTAATGAAATTGTTGCAAATCCCATCCTTTTTCTTCCTTGTCTGTGAAGTTCTCTTTGTTTTCCAGCTTTTTCAAGTTTCTTTTTTACTGTCTGCATTCTATGTTTAATATCGTTATAGTAAACATCAATCTCAAATTTTCCTATTCCCATAAACCCTGGTTGTTCTCCCAAGTTAGCAAGACGAACTTTTTCTCTTGCTCTAACCATTTCATATCTTAATTGTGCTAATTTCACTTGTAATTTTGATTCTGCACTAGATGCCCTACTTTCAAAAATTTCTAAAATTAATCCTTCTCTATCTAAAACTTCTCTTTGTAATTCAGTTGCTAAATTATAATTTTGACTAGGTTTTAGAATTTCATCAAATACAATTACATCTGGTCTAATTTTCTCTGCAATTTCTTGTAGTTGTTCTAACACACCACCACTAATCCCATATTTTGGTTTTTGAAGATAATTTTGTTGAATTATGTGAACTACTTCATATCCTGCAGCTTCGCATAATCCTTTTGCTTCATTTATGGCATCTTCTTTGTCATATGTGATTAAAATTGCTTTATCCATTTTGATATTTTATTCCATTTTTTTTAATGTTTTCTCTATATTCATATTTAACACAATTTCTGCAATATCACTAGCATATTCAGAAATTCTTCTTATATTTTCGGCTAATCTTCTAACTCTGTATATCTCTTCATCTTCTTTAAGTGCTTTTGATGCATCTCTAACTTTCTTTTCATATTTAGTAATTCCTTCTATTTTTTTGATAGTTTTTTCAGCCTGATAGTAGTCCTCTTTGAATAGAGCCAAACATGATTCATCTAATACAGTCAATGAAAAATCATTCATTTCTTGAAGTTTTGTAAAAATTTCTTTCTTAATTGATTTTTTAAATTCTAAAAGATCTTTTGCAATAAAGGCTGCATGATCCCCTGTTCTCTCAATATTCTTTACAACTAATCTATATCCTAAACAATTTCTAGCGTTACTAAATCCCATTTCTTTTAAAATATGTTCATTTTGTATTGCAATCTTTAATTGACGAATAATATAAAATCCAAATCTATCTACTTCATCATCTGTGTTGATTACCTCTTGTGCTAAATCTAAATTATTTTCTTTAACTGCTAAAAGTGCATCATTTAACATTGATTTTGCTAAGTGTATCATTCGTTTGAATGCACCATCAACTGATAATTCTAATAAATTTACCATTACTTGAATTGTAATACCATTACTTGAATCTGAAATAATTTCAGAACCCATTAACATTCTCTTAACTGCTTCTTTTGTAGTGTTTCTTTGAATTGGGTTTAATCTTCCAGTTTTTGATTTTAAGTTAATTGTTTTAAATCCTAAAAAGTATAATGAAATTAATTTTCTAACTATGGAATCTGGTTGTTCATCTTCAGCAATTTCAATTGTAGCATCTTCTTTTTTTTGTACACGAGATTCAAATTTTGGGGGATACAATTCTAAAGTAGATGATCCTTTTCTGATCATCTTTATTTGATCACCTTGTTTAAGCCCTAATTCATTAATCCATTGTTTTGGTAATGAAACTGTATATGTTGATTTACCTGTAAACTGTATTTTTCTAGTTTCTCCTTGTTCTTCCATAATCTACTGATTAAAATACTATCTATATAGTTATTTATTAATTCTATAGATTAACATTAACTAATATTTCCAATAATTCATATCTAACTATGGACCATTTTGTAAAACTTCAACATTCTTTGGATGCATTATTTGGTACTGGTTCCTCAAAATACTTGCCAAAAGATATTGATATTATTTTATCCCGTAAAACTGGGAGAATTAGAACCGTTTCTCACAAAGGAAAATTACTTTGTACTTTGAGAATTAATGGAAGCTTGGCAATCAGTATTGATTTTGCGCAAACCTTACTTCAAAGTAAAACATTTCGAGAAAATTGTATTGAAATTAACAAAGATGCTGCTCCTTTTGTTATGGAGGGAAGATCTGTATTTTGTAAACATGTTGTTTGGTGTGGAAAAAATGTTCGTGTATCATCTGATACTCCAATATTATTTGAAAATAAGGTAATTGCAGTTGGTAAATCTATTTTATCATCTGAGATGATTTCTGATTTTAAGAGAGGTGTAGCCATTAAAGTTAGAGATAGTTTAAAAAGTCGTAAGGAGGAGATAGTAATATGATGCGAGGAGGTAATCGCGAAATGCGAAGAATGATGGATAAGATGGGTCTTGATATGAACGAGTTACAAAATGTTCAAGAAGTTATAATCAAAACTGATAAAAAAGAAATTATTATTTCAAAACCTTCTGTTACTGAAATGAAAGCAAAAGATAGTTCTATTTTTACAGTAACTGCAGATAGTTATGAAGAAGCAGAATTAGAAGTTCCAATCTTTTCAGATGAAGATATTCAGCTAGTTAGTCAACAAGCTGGTGTTGATGAGGAAAAAGCCAAAAGTGCTTTAGAAGAGGCTAAAGGCGATCTAGCACGAGCAATTTTACTTTTAACAACAGGTTAAAATCTTCTTCTTGTGCCTAAAATATCTCTAAAAATGAATGATTTAATAAATGGAATTTATGAATTCTGAATATAATGGCCGATGTTGCAAAATCTAAAGTTACTGGAATAATCAAATCCTTGAATGTTTTAGAGGGTGATCTTGACTCATTAACTGATAAAGTTGGAGATGTTAAAAAACAACTAAACGTTAAGACTTTGAGTGAGATTGATACATTATTAGAGAAAACTCGTGAAATGGCTACCACAGAGGCTGAAATAATAATTAATGCAGCCAAAGAAAAAGCAAATGCTGAATCTGTAAAAATTGCTCAAGACGGTGATTCTAAATTAGCTGAAATTGAATCAAATACAAATGCTAATTTTGATGATATGGTAAAATATGTTGTTTCTACTATTTTGAAAGCATAATTTTTTAAAATTTTCTAAAATTAGATTATTAATATAGGATAATTATTTCGATTTTTTCATTTCATCCATAGCTTCCATTTTCCCTTTGATAAACGCAAGATCATATGTTCTAAGTAATACTTCTTCTCCATCTTGCATGTGAGTTTGCAAGTGTTTTGCCATGTTTTTAATAATTTCCTCTTTGGTTGGTATCTGGGAATTATCACTCATTGTAAATTCCCCTAAAAATCATTATCAGGATCTTCTCCATTTTCTAATGCATCATTATATTTATTGACTTTACAATTGTATTCATCTATCTTTTTATTTTCTTCATCTATTTTCTTATTTTCTTCATCTATGGAATTCTCTACATCCAAGTAGAATAACCACCATCAAGGGTTACTGCATAGAATCCATCTTTATTTAATTCATCAGCTGCAATATTGCCTCTATACCCAGTACCACAGTAAGTGCAAATCTTTTTGTCTCTCATATCATCAATTTGTTTTTTCTTTACATTTCGAATACATAATCCTAAAGGCATGTGGATTGAATCCTCTATTATTCCAGCTTTTAATTCATCTAGTTCCCGTACATCAATAATCACAAAATCATTTTTTTGAGCCATCAATTCTTTTGAAGTAATTTTATCTGCCATGAAATATGTAATTCATACAGTAATTTATCTTTGAAGTTAGAACTATTTTGATTATTAAAATCACAACTAAATCTCAAATTTTTACATCTTATCCAAAAAATAATGAAATTTTTACTCACCAAGTATATTCCCCTATGTTATAATTACAAAAAATATCATTTTAGATTTAGCCATACATATTTATTATACCTTTTTGGAGTTTTTTTTGAAATTTATAATTTTTTTATGAAATTATTTGAAATTATTATGTGATTTTTTTTAATTTTTTGTAATTTATATCGATCCATCCTTATATACATAAAATTTCTATATAAAACACAATATGACATGTAAAGGAATTTGTGTTAGATACAAAGCTCAAAAACCAGTGGGTACAGGAAGATATGCCTCTGGACAAAGAAGATGTCAAATTTGTGAAATATTCATTAAATGGGAAGGACTTTGGTGTCCTTGTTGTGGATACAGATTAAGAACAAAACCACGTAATTTGAAATACAAAGCAAAACTACGTGCAAGAGTTGAAGCTGATTCAATTGAGGCTGAAGCAAAATC
>CAJQSE010000028.1 GCA_905612485.1 uncultured Candidatus Nitrosopumilus sp. | reverse complement strand
AATTCAAATCTAAAATACTAGTAATTAAAATAATTTTTGTCAAGATTGTTACCGTTAAGATTTTTAATAATTATTTAACTATAGCTTATAATTTATCATTTACAGGAAGTTATAATTACTTAAAAAATATTAAAAATTAAATTTTTCTTAAAATAGCTAATCCATTATTGTGAAAAAACTTGTAAAATCTAAAATTATCCTTTTCAGTTAGAAAATCATTGATGGCATCTAAAACTGGCGGACATGACATTATATCATGCAAAGTAATTAATCCACCCTTTCTTACAAATGGTTCAAATTTTCGAAGTTCAGCTAAAGTTTGATCATATGTATGAGATGTATCTATAAACAAATGATCTATTCCCTTATCTCAAGTTAAAGATAAATCTTCAGTTTGTATAAAATTCCAATATTTTTCCAAGTTCATTTGTTTGATTTTGTCTTTTGCTTCAAGACATGAATCAATATCAACACTAGTCATTGTTCCTCCTAATTCTTTTGTCGCTAAAAGTAATGTAATAGTAGATTCGCCTGTTCGAGTTCCAAGTTCAAGAATATTTTTTAGATTTAATTCAACATTTAGCAAGTATAAAGTTTGAAGATGCTCATGAATATCTGTAGGTTGAACCATTTGATGTTCTAATGGCGTATCAGGTGAAATAGAAAAACAATAATGTGAATCTAAAGTATTGAAGTTTTCCGCACCTAAAATTCATATTTAATGCCTTTTTTAAGATTTTTTAATCCTGCCTTTATTTTAGATAGAAAATCTATTAATACATAAAAGAAATATTTGAATAAAAATACAGTTATTCTAGATATAAACAAGGAAAAAATTCTAAAAAATGACAATTGAACATTATATTTAGTTAAATTTGTAACAAATATTCTATAGAAATTGAATTATTTAATTTTTATAAAATTTCTTTTTATTCGTTTATTGGATAATTTATCATAAGCATATTTAGTTAATCCGATAATTGTATATCCATTTGGTTCATAAATTAAATCAATTATACGTAATTTATCTTTCAAATTTAATAATTTATAACAAGATAAAGATCGTTTAGTTTTCAATTTTTCAGCAATATTAGTTTGAGGAATAGATAATTTTTTGTCAGTGGTAATACTAGCATCAAATAGGTAACCTTCAGTTCCTGCAGTTATACCAAAAATTGCATACCCATAGAGATTAGATTTTTTAAATAAATTATCGATATCGTTGCAATCGTAAAGAAATTCATTTGCATGTAGAAGTGAATCAACAATTAAAGCATCCTCTTCTTTTTTATTTTTAAAATTTAGGTTCCAACCATAATCAAATTTATTTAAACCAAGATCTCGAGCTAATTTTATTCCAAGATCATAATTTAATTTTTCTTTATCTAATAAAATAGAAATAATTTCTTTATTTACCATTCTTTTATGTCCACCTAATTTTCCATACAAATAAAGAAAAATTATTCCATCATCTTTCAATGTTTTTGTTAACATTTGCAATCCGTTACTAGGATTTGATAAATGATGTAAAACACCCATGCATAAAACTAGATCAAACTTACCAAGAGTTTTTACTCCATTCATAATATTATATTTCTGAAATTCTATGTTTTGTAATTTTTTTAATTTTTTTAATTTATTTGCAATCGATAATGATTTATCAGAAATATCAATTCCAAGAAAACTAGATTTTTTAAAATGTTGGGCAACATTAGTGATTCTGTGACCAGTACCTGAACCAGCATCAAAAATAGATTTATTTTCTAATTTGATTTTACTTTCTATTTCAAAAATTCTTAATAAATTTAATAATTCATTTGTTTGAGAAACATCAGTTGATGGTGATGGATATGGGTATTTTTTATACATATTTTTTACTTTTTGAGTAATTGGATCATCTTTAGTCATGAAATATTTTCCTCGCTAACATTAAAAGAAGTTTTTCATCACATGTTTAATTAATGATTATTTCAAAATAAAAGAAATGGAATCAATTAATGAACTTATTAAAATTAAAGATTTAGAAAAATCTACAAATGAAATATGTGAGTTCATTCAAGATGAAATTTCCCAGAAACTACAAAAAAAAGGCGTAGTTTTTGGTTTAAGTGGAGGAATTGATTCTGCGGTAACTGCAGCACTTTGTTCAAAATCTTTTGAATCTGAACAAATTTTAGGATTAATTATGCCAGAAAAAGAATCAGATAATTCTAGTCAAATTTTGGCCGAGCAAGTATCTAAAAAATTTAATTTTAATACTGAAACAATTGATATTACAAAAATTTTGGAATCTTTTGGAGTGTATGAAATGAAAGAAAAAATTGTTTGTGAAAAATTTCCAGAATTTAGTTTAAAATGTAAATATAGAGTTGTTGTTCCCCCAAAATCAAAAAACATCATAGGTGTACCATTCTTAGAAATTTTAGATGAAGATAATCAAAGACACAAATTAAAAATTTCCTCTTCAGATTTTTTAACATTAACAGCATCGACATCAATTAAACATAGAGTAAGAATGACTTTATTATATTTTCATGCAGAGAAAAATAATTTTTCAGTGGTTGGTACTACAAATAAATCAGAATATCAGCAAGGATATTTTGTAAAATATGGTGATGGTGGTTCAGATATAGAGCCATTAGTTAACATCTATAAATCTCAAATTTATCAATTAGGAAAATTTTTAGAAATTCCTAATGAAATTTTAGTTAGTGATGCTTCCCCCGATGTTTGGAGTTTTTCAACAAGTGATGAAGAATTTTTTTATACTGTACCTTATGATGTAGTAGATTTAATTTTGTATTCACGTGAAAATAAATTATCAATAAGTGATGTTCAAAAAATATCAGAATTGAAAACAGAAGATATTGAAAATCTATTTCAAATGCAAAATATAAAACAAATTAAAAGTCAACATATGAGAGAAATTCCTCATGGATGGATACCAAATTTTACTAAATAGATAATAACAATGAAAATTTTAGATGAACGAAAATAAAATGGAAAGAAATTCAGATAATATGAAACCTTTGATAAGTATAATTATTCTTAATTATAATGCTGGAAATTTATTAATTGATTGTGTAAGTTCAATTCAAAAATCTGTTTATACAAATTATGAAATAATTCTTATAGATAATATTTCAAAAGATAATAGTCATAAAAAATGCAAAGAAAAATTTCCCATAATCAAATTAATTGAAAATAAAGAAAATTTAGGATATTGTGAAGGAAACAATGTGGGATTAAGAATAGCTAAGGGAGAATTTATTGTAGTTTTAAATCCAGACACCATTGTAGATAGTAATTGGTTAGATGAACTATTGAAAGCATATCAAAATAATGGAGAGGGCTTGTATCAACCAAAATTCTTAGCAACTTCTGATAATTCTATGTTATTAAGTACGGGGCAAATGATTCAATTGTTTGGTTTTGGTTATTCTCGTTCAAAAGGAGACAAAGATGAAAAATTGTTTGAAAAAATTGAGCAAATTGATTATGCATCTGGAACTTGTTTATTTACATCAAAGGAAATTTTAAAAAAAATTGGGTTATTTGATCCATTTCTATTTGCATTTCATGATGATTTAGAATTATGCTGGCGTGCTGCCCTAAATAAAATAAAATCATTCTATGTACCAAAATCTATTGTATATCATCCAGTAGAGGGTACCAGCTTCAAATGGAGTCCACTCAAATTCAAATTAATGGAAAGAAATAGAAAATACTGTTTACTTACACTTTATGACAGAAGTACATTTTTCAAAATGCTCCCAGCATTAATTATGGTAGATATTGCAGTGTTTTTTTTCTATTTGAGTAAAGGATTAATAAAAATGAAAATTTTAGCAGATATAGAAATTATAAAAAATATAAAAACAATTAATAAAAAATATTCTGAAAACCAAAAAATTAAAAATATTTCTGATAAAGAAATTATTTATTTATTTAAAAATGAAGTTAATGTACCTGGATGGGTAGTAAATAATAAAATTAATTCATTATTTAATAATTTTTTAAAAATAATATCAAAAATAACAAAAAATATTTTATGATAATTTAATTAATTTTTTCAGATACTACCACTGCAACAGCATGTTGTTTTTCGTGAGTTACTGATACTAGAAAATTATAAGATGAATCATCAAGTAATGAAGCTATGGGTTTTAAATTATAATGATCTGTAAATATCTCCATAAAATCTATTTTTTTATTTATTGATTTTATGACTGATTCTTTTATTGCAAATTTTGCAGCAAAAGATTGTGAAGAATTTTTATGATTTAAACAGTATTTTATTTCAGAATTATGAAAAATTTTTTCATAAAAAATTTTATTTTCAGAATACGGTTTTTCAGAAAAGCGATTAATGTCTATAATATCAATTCCGATCCCAATTTTTTCTAACACAAAGAAATTATCGACAAGGTTTATTTATTATCTATTGATTTTTGCAAATGTAATGAATAATAAGCATAAAACTAAAGAAATTTTAAAAAATATATTTTTTGAAGTATTTCCAAACTTAGATAAAAATGATTTTTCTTGGGAAAAAGAACAAAAAGATTATGAAAATTGGGATTCTTTTGCTCAATTAAATTTAATTACATTTGCTGAAGCAAAATTCAATATTTCATTAACATTAGAGGAATCAATTGAAATTAAATCTGCAAATGATCTTCTTAAAATAGTTGAACAATATTTAGCATGAATTTAATAGATTTTCTTAGAAATAATGTTAAAAATTATGGTGAGAAAATAGCAGTAATTGATAATGGAGGAAAATTAACATTTATTCAACTCTATGAAGAAGTAAAAAAATTTTCTAATAACATAAAAGTTTTGAATGAAGAAA
>CAJQSE010000027.1 GCA_905612485.1 uncultured Candidatus Nitrosopumilus sp. | reverse complement strand
TAAAACAAGTTTTCAAGAAATGACAGATACAGGAATTAGAACTAATGAAGAAAAAATAGATTGTAAAATTTTTGTTGATGCTAGAGGAGTATCATCATTAATACATAAAGATCGAACAGGGATTTTATCATCAGCACAATATGAAATATATGCAAATTGGATAAAAAAAGGAAAAGTGGAAGTAATGTTTGATCAAAAAAAATATCCGGGGTTTTTTGCATGGGTAATTCCATCTAATGAAGGAAAAGGGAAAGTAGGAGTAGCAGGAAGAGGAATTAATGTTTCAGAAACATTAAATGAAATTCTTAAAGAGAAAGGACAATATTCAATAATTAGAAAAATATTTGCACCGATTTGGATAAAAGGTCCAATTGAGAAATTTATAGACGGTAAAACAGTAATTGTAGGTGATGCTGCAGGACAAGCAAAACCAACTACAGCAGGAGGAATATACACTAGTGGTATGGGTGGAGTTTATGCAGGACAAGCAATATCTAAATTTTTGAAAACAAATAAAATTTCAGATCTTCAAGACTATCAGAAAAAATGGAAAGAACAGTTTGGAAAAGAATTTGAAAAGCAATTATTTGCAAGGAAAATATTAGAAAGAATAGACAATCAAACAATCAATAAATTATTTGAATCAATCACTTCAGAAATAATCAATGAGATTTCAGAAAAAGAGGATTTTGATTTTCATACAAGTTCAATCGTTAAATTACTAGGGATCAAAGGTTCGTTAAAAACAGCTCAAACACTAATGAGTGGAGAGTTCAAAAAAATATTGGGTTAAAAGAGACAAAAATTTTAAGGAAAGTATAAATGATGTTTACAGAAAATTTGAGCATGTCATCTACTATATCATTACCAACATGCAGTTGTTGTCATAGAGCAATTATGCCTAACGATAAATGTGTAAAATTCAATTGTCCTGATTGTGGAGTAGATCTTATTTGGAGATGTGAAAGTTGCAGAGAAGCCGCAAGAGATTATACTTGTTCTTCATGTAATTTCCTAGGACCATAAATAAATGACAGATATTGTTTTGATAGCAAAAATCCTTCCAACAGGGATGGAAGTAGATTTGGATAAATTAGCACAAAATGTAAAAACATCACTAAAAGATGGAATTACTTTGAAGCGTCATGCAAAAGAACCGTTAGCTTTTGGATTAGAATGTTTAAAGACAGAATTTGTATTAGAAGATAAAGAAGGACAGATGAATTCACTAGAAGATACAGTAAGAGCAGTTGATGGTGTTAGTGAATTTGAAGTACTTAGCATGAGTCGTAATTAACATAACAGGAAATAAGTGATTTTTTGGTCCGCAAAGAAGAACCTTTGCAAATGAGAATTGGTGAAGCTAAACAGAGAGATGTAGGTAAAAAACGTGCCAGAGTAGGTCCAGAGGCAATGGATTTCTTAAAAGCTAAACCGGGGGATGTTGTAGAAATAATGGGATCAAGAACAAGTTGTGCAATTATTTGGCCAGTAGATGAAGATGAAAAATTTCCAGACATAATCAGAGTAGATGGCCAAATAAGAAAGAATGTAGGAGGAACTCTAAATGACATTGTTAAAATTAGAAAAGTATCGTCAAAAATTGCAAAAACAATCACACTAACACCTGTTAATGACATTGTAACAATAGATAAAGAATTTACAGATTTTGTAAAAAATAGACTTAAAGGATTACCGATTACACACGGAGATGAAATTTCTGTGATGATTTTAGGAAATTCCATGGATTTTAAAATTACAAAAACAACTCCAAAAGGAGTAATTAAAATAGATAAGACAACAGAATTGAATATTTCATTAGAAACATCAATTGATAGAAAAGTTAGAGTGACATATGAAGAAGTTGGAGGATTAAAAGAAAAAACTAAAGCAATGAGAGAAATAGTAGAATTACCATTACGACATCCAGAATTATTTGCAAGATTAGGTATTGAACCACATAGTGGAATTTTACTTTATGGACCACCAGGATGTGGGAAAACATTACTTGCAAAAGTTATGGCAAGTGAATCAGAAGCTAACATGTATCCCATTAACGGTCCAGAAATTATGAATAAATATTATGGAGAAACAGAAGCTAAACTAAGAGATATTTTCAAAGAAGCAAAAGATAATTCTCCAAGTATAATTTTCATTGATGAAATTGATGCAATTGCACCAAAAAGAGAAGAGGTGTATGGAGATGTTGAAAAAAGAGTAGTTGCACAGCTATTGGCATTAATGGATGGATTAACAGATAGAGGGAATGTCATAGTATTAGGAGCAACCAATAGACCAGATAGTGTAGATCCAGCTCTTAGAAGACCAGGTAGATTTGACAGAGAATTTGAAATTACAGTACCTAATGAAGATGGAAGATATGAAATTTTACAAATCCATACACGAGGAATGCCAATTAACGATGATATAGATCTAAAAGAATTGTCATCAGAATTGCATGGATATACAGGTGCTGACATTAAATCATTATGTAGAGAAGCTGCAATGAAATCAATTCGAAGATATCTACCAGAAATTGATCTTGAGACTGAAAAAATATCTTCAGAAGTATTACAATCAATGCAAATTAAATTAATTGATTTTTACGATGCAATGCATGAAGTAGTTCCCACTGCAATGAGAGAATTCTATGTAGAAAGACCAAAAGTATGGTGGCACGATGTAGGAGGATTAGACAATGTCAAAAAAAGTTTGACTGACAACATAATCATGGCAATAAAAGAACCAAGTAAATTTACAAAAATGGGTATTAGACCACCCAAAGGAGCTTTAATTTATGGACCACCAGGATGTGGGAAAACATTACTTGCAAGAGCTGTTGCTACAGAAACAGGTGTAAACATGATTTTAGTTAGAGGTCCAGAGATTCTTTCAAAATGGGTTGGAGAGTCAGAAAAAGCAGTAAGAGAAATATTTAGAAAAGCAAAAGCATCATCACCATGTGTAGTAATTTTTGATGAACTAGATGCACTTGCAAAATTAAAATCTGGCGAAGGAGGTGTAGGAGAAACAATTCTAAGTCAATTATTAATAGAGATAGAAGAAGGAGTATCTTCACGAGTTGTAGTTATAGGTATTACAAACAGACCAGATATCATAGATAATTCATTATTACGAACGGGTAGATTAGACTTGGTTCTGTATGTCTCACCTCCGGATGAAAAAGGAAGACTTGAAATTATTAAAATTCTGACAAAAAAAATGCCATTATCAAATGATGTAAAATTACAAGAAATTGCAATTACAACACAGAATTATACAGGTGCGGATTTAGCAGCATTATGTAGGGAAGCAGCCGTAAATGCAATGAGAAATAAATCATCAAAAATTACCAGTCATGATTTTGCAACGAGTTTGAAACAAGTGAAACCATCAATTACCAAAGAAGTGGATCAATGGTATAACACCATAAGAGAAAGTATATCTAATGTAGTACCCAAGACAGGAGATAAAGCATTTTACGGTTAATCATGACAATTCCATTAAGAAACACAATATATGAAAAAATTAAAGATGTAAATTCACTAACAGATGTTGAACTTTACAAAAGTTTAACAAAAGATGGTTTAAATTTACCAGAAGATAAATTTAACAAATTACTTTTAGATTTAGAGATTTTGGGGTTAATCAAAGTAGTATGGTTTACAAAAGATGAACGCCGAATTGAAATGATAGTGATTGAAAAAGAAGAAGATCCAATTGAAACACAAAATAAAGAAACAATGGAAAAAGATTATGAAGCAAGTTTCCCAGGATTAGACAAGTAATTAGAAAAATAATTAAACTAAAGGAAAATGAAATGCAGCATCTAATGCAACAGCTACAAAAATTATTGTTAAGTAAGGAGCAGTTACCTTATAGGCCTTCCAAGCAAATTCAGACGTAGGAGTTTTTGTTAATTTATAATGATATACAAGCATCAATCCACCAGATACAGACGCAATAATTGCATAAACAATTCCTAATCCATCTGGAATCAGTATTAGTATCAAAGAATATGGAATTAAAATTAAAGTATTTCCCAAAATAAATTTAGAGGTTTTTTGCATTCCAATGACAACAGGTAACATAGGAACTTCAGCTTGGGCATATTCATCTTTAATTTTCATGGCAAGACACCAAAAGTGAGAAGGAGTCCAGACAAATACCAAAAAGCCAACTAAAAATCCTAATAAATCCATACTCCCAGTTGCAGCTGCCCATCCAGCCCAAGCAGCAGCACTGCCTGCAATTCCACCGATTACAATATTAGAAGTATATCTACGTTTGAGCCAAACTGTGTAAATTATCACATAAGAAAATATTCCTACAGCAATAAAGAAAGCAGATAATATGTTTAATGCAAAGAATCCATAAATTACAGATATACAACTTACAGCCAAACCATATAACAAAACATGGGATGCAGCCATTCGTCCAGAGGGGATAGGTCTAGTACTAGTTCTAGTCATTTTAGGATCAATATCTTTATCATAATAGTGATTTAATGCACTAGATCCAGCAGATGCTAAAGCCCCTGCTACTATAATGTGTAGATAATCAACATATTCAAGGGAAGGGGCATCAGAAACTAATTTACTTGCAGCATACATGGATGTAACTGCAGTAATTACTAAAAGAACAACAATTCTTGGTTTAGATATTTCTATTATTTCATTAATTCCCAAGTTACTTGACAGGATTGTAATGACGTTTTATTCCTTGTTGTAGATCCATTATATTTCAAAAGGAATAAGTATCTCACACCTACCAGCTAATTTTAATGAGTAATTGGGATTTGATGATGCCAGGAATGGGCCTTACAGGTATTGGATTGGCAGGTCTCATACTATCATATTCAGGAATTGCACATACATTCATCGATGGAATGCATGCATTAACAGGTTTAACCATGTTTGTAGGATTAATTTTCTTATCAGCAGGTATCTTAGACGGAGGTATTTCAACAAGCAAGAGAGCAAAAATAACGACTTTAGTAATTGTAGCAATTGCATTAGGATTTGGATTATATGCATTAGTCACTATGAATACTTCAGACTTTACACTTACAATAATACTAATTTTACTAGCAGTTGCACTTCCAGCCTTAGCAATAGGGTATATCGCAATGAAAAAACCAGGAAGTATCAAACCAATAGGATTAGTACTTGGACTTGCAGTAGCTAGTGCAATGGTAATTTGGGTTACAGCTGGGTCAATGAATTCAGATAACACTGAAATTGTTCAAGAAATGATAGATGAGAAAATATCTGAAGGGTTAACTGTAGAACCAATTTTTACAATTGGAATTCTTAAAGATTCAGCTCAAGAAGGAAATCCAGATTATAGTCCAGATAGAGCAATAGTGACACAAGGGCATACAATTGAATGGACAAATGAAGATGTTGCACCACATACAGTTACTAGTGCAGTAGATTATGGAGAAACATTTGATTCAAGTTTAATCAGTGTAGGAGAAAAATTTACTTTAGATACAACTAATTTAGAAATTGGAGAATATGAATACTTGTGCATAGTTCATCCATGGATGCTTGCAACATTAGTTATAGAAGCACCAAAAGAAGCAACCAAAATTGTAATTCCAGAAGGAGCTGCAATTCCAGAAGATGGAAAAATATTTTACAATCCAGAAGCAATCAATATTTCAACTGGAACAACTGTTGAATGGGTAAACGAAGATGCAGCAATGCACACAGCAACATCAGGAAGTCCAACAAGTGGAGCTGATGGAGTGTTTGATTCAGAAATATTAAACATTGGAGATACGTATCAATTCACATTTGTAGATGTAGGCAATTATGATTATTATTGTATCTTACATCCATGGATGATTGGAACTGTTAACGTAGAATAGATTTGCAGAAAATTATTCTTTCAAAATCACAGAAAAAAATTCTCTTAGAACATACTTTGAAAGAAGAACCAAATGAATCATGTGCAATTTTATACGGGAATAAAATTGAAGAAAAAAATATAGTAAAAGAAATATGGTTAACAGAAAATATTGATTCATCCCCAACAGAATTCACTTTATCACCAGAGCAAACTTGGGAAATGGATCAAAAACGTAAAGAACTGAATTTAGAAATTATTGGAATTTTCCATTCACATCCAAAAGGAGAGGCATACCCATCAAATACAGATAAAAAATTTATGGAAAATAATCCATATGTATGGATTATTTATTCAGGAATTAACAAAAATTTTAGAGCATTTATTTTTAATTTAGATAGTGTAGAAATTCCAATTCAGGAAAAATAGACAATATGAGAATGCAAGAATATCGAATCATCTTTGGAATTAAATATCCCCTTTTTTAATAAAAGATATGGAAATTCACGTATACGACACTTATGTCAAAGCAGCAGACGGTCATACCATGCACTTTGATGTAATTACTGGTGAAAAAGATCATCCTAAAGCCATTGAATTTGGCAAAGAATGGTTAAAAGAAGTAGGAGAAGGAGAAGCAGAAATGACAACAAATGAATGTACATTCTGCCACTCACAAACTTGTCCACAACCTGTAGAAGATGCAATTAAGGCAAAAGGTTATTTCATTCAAAAGATGGAAGGCTGTCCTTAAACATTTTTCTTTTTTTTTAAAAATGTTTTTTTAAATGAAAATAAGACATAATTTCATGAGTGAACAATATTCAAAAGGTACAATCGAAGGAGATAAGAAAACAAAGTGGATTTGTGGATGTTTTCTAACTACAGATAATTATTTTAAATTTTGTAGTACACACAATCAAACTTTACAAAAAGCAATTCAAGATCAAATTGATGAATTGGATATGACGTTGATTGTTGAAGAAGATAATTAGATTGCAAGTATTGCAACAAATGCAGATACAAAGACAATTGCTATTGTGTTTAGTAATTTAATGACGGTGTTTAGTGCAGGTCCTGCAGTGTCTTTGTATGGGTCACCAATAATATCACCAACTACTGCAATTTTATGAATTTCAGTTCCTTTCTCTCCTCTCATCTCGATTAGTTTCTTTGCATTATCCCATGCACCGCCAGTATTTGCCAAGTGGTATGCAAGTAAAATTCCAGTGATAACTGCACCCATTAGTAATCCGGCTACTGCAGTTGGTCCTAGTAAAACTCCCATAATGATTGGTGCAAGAATTGCAACGATAGCTGGTTTCCAAAGTTCTTTAATTGATGCAACAGTTGCAATATCTACACATTTAGCATAATCAGGCTTTGATGTTCCTTTGAGAATTCCCTCGTCTGCTTTGAATTGTCGTCTTACTTCATCAACCATCTTTCCTGCAGCTCGTGACACACCATTGATTAGTTGTCCTGTAATGATGAATGGAATTAATCCACCAATGAGTAATCCAACTATAATTGCCGGATTAGTTAAACTATAATCTAAATCAAGTACACCTGCAAAGACATGTGCTGCTTCAAATTGAAATGCCTGAATCATGGCTAACGCAGCTAATGCGGCACTAGCTATAGCGAATCCTTTGGTGACAGCCTTTGTAGTATTTCCAACGGCATCAATCTCATCTGTAACTTTACGGTTTTCCTCACCCATTCCAGTCATCTCAACAATACCACCAGCGTTATCTGCAATTGGACCAAATGCATCAATACTAAGTACAATACCTGCAAGACTCAACATTGCCATTGCAGTCAATGCTGTTCCAAAGATTCCATAAAGTACTGGGTCTTCACCTTCAGGTGCTGCGCTAGATGCAAGGCTGTATGATACGATAATTGCAATAACTAATGTAATCATAAATGGTCCAGTTGATTGCATGCCTTTGATAATTCCCATTAATGTTAATGATGCATATCCCCATTTTGCAGACTCTGCAATTTCTAGTACAGGTGCCTTTTTGTAACTGGTGTAATAGTTTGTAATTTTTTGAATCACTGGAACTAAAATGACACCAATGACAGTTGAACCAAACAAAGCATATGCTGCATTTGATTCGCCAATAAATTGTGTAATGAATATGAAATTTAATACAATTGCAATAGCTGCTGAAACATAAAATGAACGATTAAGAGGCTTCATTACATCTTTAACATTCTTTGAGCCAATAATTACAACACCAACAATTGATGCTAACATTCCAGATGCACCAATTAGTAATGGGTACAAGAAAAAGTTTGGCGCACCAATTAATGCTGCAATTAGTAATGCTGCAAGTACTGTAATAATATAAGATTCATAAATATCAGACCCCATTCCTGCTGCATCTCCAACATTATCTCCGACGTTGTCTGCAATAGTTGCAGGGTTTCTAGGATCATCTTCAGGGATGTTTACCTCGACTTTTCCAACTAAATCTGCACCCATGTCAGCAGCCTTTGTGAATATGCCGCCACCAATTCTAATGAATAATGCAATAAGACTAGCACCAATACCAACTCCTGCAATTGTAATTGGGTCTGGATAAATCATGTACAAACCAGTGATTGCTAATAATGCCATAGCAGGAACTACTAATCCAACTGTTGCACCACCTCTAAAGGCCATAACAAATGTTTTACCTAATCCGCTACCACTCAAATTTGCAGCCCTAACTGCTGCTTTTACTGTAATTTTTAATGAAACTATACCTGCAACTGCCGATAATGTTGCACCTACTGCAAATGCAATTCCGTTTGATGGAGTCAAGAATATACCAATAATTACAGTCATAGCTATGGAAACTGGAATAATAATTTTCATTTCTCTTTTCAGAAATGCTGCAGCGCCTTCTTTGACTGCATCAGAGATTGCCATCATCTCTTTAGTACCAGCAGGTTGTTTGGTAATCCAGAAAACTAGACCACCGGCTACCAAAAATGATACAATTCCTGCCATAAATGGAAGGATTTCAGCAAATTCCATAGTATATTGGATTTGCAAATTTCTTGTAAATATAAATCAAAGAGAGCGAATTTTGCTTCTTTTATTATATGCTGAAAATGTTTTACCACGAAGTCCTTGACGGACCAATTTGTTGAATCTTTTTCCATGGGCAAGATAGGGAAATCGCATATGAATCAATTCATGAACAAGTGTATTTTCAAGGGTTTTTTCATCAGGAATTTTTCTAACGTTAATGAAAACTAAATTATGCTGCAGATATGAGACACCATAATATTTGTAAGCTGATGTACGTCTACCTTCAGTCATTTCTCGAGGAGTATCAAGAACTTCCTTAGTAGTTAACAAAAGTATTGGTTCAGAAATTGAAAATCTCTGAGAATAAATTCCAACTTTTTCTAATATTTGTAATTTAAGATCAGGATCTAATTTCATAATTATTTGTTAAAGAATCCATGTTTATCTTCAAATGTCAATTGTTGTAAGATATTTAGTTGATTTTGATTCTACAAAATTATGAATGAATAGGGTCAGAGGTTATGTGGGGTAATCATCAATCATACAGCCACCGTCTCATCACACCCCAACTACTTCATCATATCAAGTAATGTTTGTGCTTTATTTCTAATTTCTGTATTAATTTCTACTAAAACTAGTCCTTTATTTGGTTGACCATACAAAACAACTGAATTTTCGGGCGCATGTATGCAAACAGGCAATACCAGCAAATCCTCTTCACCATTTACAGTTAATCGAATAGGAGGATTAAGGGTAAATGTTTTTTTAATTATTTCAATACTTTGTAAAGTAATTTCAGATGCAGGATTATTAATGATTAATTCAGATGCGGTTCCAAGTTTAGGAAATTCACGTTTTTTTCTTTTTTCAAAACCATCAATGATTTGTAATGAGGGAATTATTCCATATTCAATCATTTTTTCAGTAGTTCTATCGCCAACTGTAATAATGTAAGAATTATCTGAAAGATATTTCTGAATATTTTCTTTATTGTCTTGACCAATTGGCAATAATATTCCTAAAGGAATTTTCAATTGGTTTCTTAAAGAATCAGGTAATTTCACAGGAATCGAAACTAGGAAGTGGTGTTCTCAGAGGTAGAAGTATCATCAGAAGATTCAGTATTAGAGGCTTCAGATTCCATTTCTTCGCGCAGGTTAGATGCAATAATACTACATTGGGCTGCAACATTTTTTGCACTAGCCCTAAAGGCAGCAGCACTTGGAGAATCAACATGAGTAATCATTATAGGTTTTCCTAAATCAGAACCAGACATTATACCATAATTTAATGGAATTTCACCTAAGAATGGAATTTTAAATTGTTCGCTAATTTTCTTTGCACCGCCACTACCAAAAATATAATGTTTTTCATCACAGCTTGGACAAATAAAATGACTCATGTTTTCAATCACACCAATAATTGGAACATTTAATTTTTCAAACATTGAAACTGCTTTGACAGCAACATTACTTGCAACATCTTGAGGAGTTGTAATGACAAGAATTCCAGTAATAGGAATTGTTTGTGCAAGTGTTAATGGAATATCTCCAGTACCAGGAGGCAAATCAACAATAAGATAATCTAGTTCAGACCAATTAGTATCAACTAAAAATTGTTTTAAAATTCCAGAAATAATTGGACCGCGATAAATTGCAGCTTGATTTGATTGATCTGCAAAGAAACCAAAAGATACAACTTTTAGTCCATTAGAATCTGCGGGTTGGAGTTTATTATCTTCAACTTCCATAGAACCATCTTTCATACCCAACATCAATGGAATACTGGGTCCATAGATATCTGCATCAAGTAAACCAACTTTAGCTCCTGTTTGAGATAATGCTAAAGCTAAATTTAATGAAACAGTGGATTTGCCAACACCACCTTTCCCACTAGCAACACCAATAATATTTTTTACAGTTGCCATTTGGGTGTCAGCATCAAGTGAACGACCTTCCATTACTTTTGCAGTTACATTCAAATCAAAATTTTTTAAGTCTGAAAGTTCAGCAATTGCTTTTCTCACATCATCTTCAATTTCTACATTAAAAGGGCATGCAGGAGTTGTTAATTCTAAAGTAAATTTAAGATTACCATCATCAAGTTCTAAATTTTTAATCATGCCCATTGAAACAATGTCTTTTTTCAAATCTGGATCAATGACAGTGCTAAGTTTCTCAAGAACTTGATCTATTCCAACCATTAAATGAAAAAGTCAAGATACAATATTTAAAGATAAGTTAGATGTGAGAGAAAATTGTGATTTTTTTGAAAAATCATCAAAATCTTTGAAAATCTAAGGTAAACCACCCAAAGATTCATAAATTGAAATTCAAGAAAAATAAAATAGTGTTTTCTATATCTACCCTAGTTGATATCGTTAGGATCCCCCCAAGCTTGTTTGGAACTACACTCAAAAATGCAGCAGTGAATATTCTCAAAGAAAAGTATGAGAGTATGATTAATGCAGAATTAGGGTACATCATTATGATTTTAGATGCTAAAGTTGATGAAATGGGGAAAATGATTGCAGGGGATGGAGGAACATTCCATAAAGTACAATTTGAAGCATTAACATTTTATCCAAAATTACAAGAAATCGTTCAAGGTGAAATTGTAGACATTACAGACTTTGGAGCATTTGTTAGAATTGGTCCAACAGATGCACTACTTCATTTATCACAAGTGATGGATGATTATCTAAAGAGTGATGTAAAAATGGGATTAATTTTAGCTAATCAAAGTGGAAGAACATTAAAAGTTGGTTCAACACTTCGTGCAAGAATTACTGCAGTATCTTTAGGTAAAGCTGCTGCAATGGGTAAAATAGGAATTACGTGTAGACAACCATTCCTCGGTGCAGATGAATGGATTGAAGAGGAAATTAAAAAAGCTGATGATTCAAGTAAACCAACAAAAGTAGAGGCTAGTTAAAATGGCACGAGAAATGGCATGTAGAAAATGTAAAAGAGTGACAACAGAAAAAGTTTGTCCAGGTTGTAAATCATCAGATTTAACACCAGATTGGAATGGAGTTGTATTAGTTGTAGATCCAACAAATTCAGAAATTTCAAAAACATTAGCCATTACTCAAAAAGGCAAATATGCAATTAAAGTAACATAAAAAATTTCTAAATCTTTAAAATCACATTAACATATAATCATAGTATTGTCATTTAATCCAAAAAAACAATTAATACAATTTCTTGCAGAAGACATCGGTAAAGGAGATATCACAAGTGCATTATTATCAAAGAAAAAAATTTCGGTAGATATTATTTCAAGAGAAAATGCCATTATTGCAGGTTCAAAATATGCAAAAGAAATTTTTGCACTCAAAGGGTGTAAATCTAGAATCATAACCAAAGATGGTTCAAAAATAAAACCAAATCAAACAATCATGAAAATAACAGGAAATGCAGATAAAATTTTGACATGCGAAAGAACTGCATTAAACATCATAACAAGAATGAGTGGAATTGCAACACAGACAAATAAACTTGTTAAAAAAATTCCAAATAAGACAAAATTGTATGCAACAAGAAAAACAGCACCAGGGTTAAGATATTTTGATAAAGAGGCAGTAGAAATTGGCGGAGGTAAAAAACATAGACTAAGATTAGATGAGATGGTAATGATCAAAGATAATCACATAGCAGTAGAACAATCATTATTATCATTAATTAAAAAGGCCAAAAAAAAGTATAAGAAATTTGAAGTTGAAGTTGAAAATACACAGGATGCAGTTCTTGCGGCACAAGAAGGAGCGACAATAATTATGTTAGATAATTTCTCCCCGTCTCAAATTATAAACACAATTCAAATTCTTAAAAATAAAAAATTACGAAAAAATGTTTTGTTAGAAGCATCAGGTGGAATAACTTCCAAAAATATATCAAAATACGGTAAAACAGGAGTAGACATCATATCCATAGGAAGCGTAACTAATTCAGTTAAAGGAATTGATGTTAGTTTAGAAATTTAAGAATTCAATTCAGATAGTAAATTAAATACAGATTTATTTTTTGGATCAAGGTTTTGAATTTTCTTACAACAGTCAAGTGTAATTGGAGTTTCTTGTAATTTTTGATGGGAATATGCCTTCAAAAGTAAAACTTCAACATCAGAATCTCCAGTTTCGAGGCATCTATCAAAAAATGAAATCGCAGTACGGTATTTATTTTTCAAATAATAGATTCCCCCAATCGTAAATAGAGCATCATGATTATAAGGAACTTTTTCCAGATAATCCAAGCCCAATTTTAGGGCTTCAGGATATTTTTTTCCCTTTACAAGTTTTTTAAATTTTTTAAATTGTGTAATATTCTTTTTAAATGCAATATCTTCAGGAGTTTTACTAAATAATCCAACCAAAATAATCACAAATTAACTAATTTCAAGCATTCTATTAATTGCTAAACGAGCTTTATCAGCAATTTTTTTTGGAACAGTAACAATATTTTTCTCATTTATCAAAGTATCATACACTTTTTCAAGAGTAATCATTTTCATATATTGGCATTCAGCTTTTTCAGATGCTGGAATGAATGTCTTACCAGGATTTTCTTTTTTCATTCTATATAATATTCCAGTTTCAGTTGCAACAACAAAATTCTTGGAGTTAGATTTACTTACGTGATTTAACATTCCTTCAGTTGAAAGAATTGAAACTTTATTATCATTGTAACTACCATTGGCGACATCATATATCATGGGAGTTGTACAACTACATTCAGGATGAATTATAAATTCAGCATCATGCATTGAATTTAATTTTTTAGTAATATCTTCAGATGTGATTCCTGCATGCACATGACATTCACCAGCCCAAATATGCATATTTTTTCTTCCAGTCACTTTTGCCACATAAGAACCAAGAAACATGTCAGGTAAAAACAAGATTTCTTTATCTTCAGGAATTGCTTTTACAACATTTACAGCATTTGAAGAAGTACAACAATAATCAAGTTCAGATTTAATTTCAGCAGTCGTATTAACATAACCAACAGAAATAGCATTTGGATGTTGTTTTTTCCAATTTTTTAATTCATCAACAGTAATTGAATCAGATAAAGAGCAACCAGCTTCTAAAGAAGGCAACAATACTTTCTTTTCAGGACTGATAATTGCAGCTGTCTCTGCCATAAAATGAACACCACAAAATAGAATTGTTTTTTGATCAACTGTTGCAGCCAATCTAGATAATCCAAGAGAATCTCCAGTAAAATCAGCTATATCTTGTACATCAGGAATTTCATAATTATGAGCTAAAATTACAATATCTTTTTCTTTTTTTAGTCTCATAATCTCATTTTTTAGAAATGAAGTATCTTGAACTAACATGATTCATAAAAAATTGAATATGTATAAATTTAAAGAATATGAAATAGTCCATAATTTTCTAAAAAGTCCGGAAATGTGGCAAGTTTTGCCATTTAGGTACCAATTTGAATATCATCTGAACAGTATTGTCTCAAAGTTTCAATTGCAGATAAAATAGCCAATCTACTAGTTTTGGGATTTTTAGGATCTGGAATATTCTCAATAGTAAAGGTCATTTTTCCAGATTTACCTATTGCTTCAATATGATGAATATTTTTATCAGTATTAGGGTCTGCAATTATCTTTACAGATGTATCATCACTTCCAATTCCAGATAAAGATACAAGTGCGGCTACATTGATGTTTGCTGGAAACAAAGAAACAGCATCACGAGCAGTACCTTCAAAAATTATTGTGGATGAAGTAATTGAATCCAAATTAATTTCAGAAGTTTCAAAAAACTTTGCACCTTTTAATGAACGAGGATGTTTTGTTGTAGTAATAGATACAGATTCTAATTCATTTTTAATTGATTTTAATCCATCCAATCCAGCAATAGCACCAGATGGAAGATAAATTGTTTTTTTGAAATGTTCACAAGCATCATATAAAATATCATAAATGGATTCATCTAGTAATGCACCAACGCTCATAATCATAAAATCACGTTTATTTTGCAAAATACTTAATCCGTCATCACGCACAGCATTTTGAGATGCAGCTTCAACTACAATATTTACAGAATGAGATGACAATAAATGAGAATTTTCAACAATTACAGGTTTATTTTTTAATTTTGAAACAAGTGTAATTGAAGCTTCTTTAGAATCATCATAAACATGGGTCAAAATTCCAGGTATCTTACCAGAATCAATTGCAAGTGCAATTTGAGTACCCATAACGCCACACCCAAGTAAACCAATTTTTTTCAAGTAATCACATTAGAAAAGATCTCTTAATTAATTCTAGTCTAAAAGGGGCTAAAATCAGTAGATTAAAAAACATAATTTTGCTTCAAAAAAGAATATTTTGTACATAATGACGTTCTAATTAGAGATATGATTTTGTGGAGTATGACCAATGAAAAAAGAATTAAGCATTTTATAAAATGTACATTTTGTGGCAAGTGTGATAATGTAGAATATTTAGCTGGTCTTGAATGGTTTTGCAATAAGAGATGCCATTACAATTACAGGCATAAAGATAATTCATGATTTATACGAAACTAAATGAGTACAATGATTAGTCAACTATTTCAAAAAACAGTAGACTAACGTCTAGGAACATTCTCACGGTGTTTCTAGATAATTTTGATTTCCATTACAATAGAGGGTAAACGTCTACATTCTTGTCAAAACTTAACGCAACCTAAAGATTTTATTCAAACCAACTAACTATTGTTGTGCTCAATACAGTATACAAAGATGCAATAATCAACAGGGAAAAAATGCTATCCATACTAAAAGGTCCAAAATTTGAGCAAATTTTGCAAAAAGCACAAGTAAATTGGAATGAATATGCACCTACCAAAGAAAGTGTGATTACAGCTGGTATTGATAGTAGTTTCAACAATACCAAATTTCAAGGAATTGAATTGTGGGCAACTACTGCAGTTTCAATAAAAACAGATGGAGAAGTTCTTGTGGATTTACACGATTCAGGATTAGGTTCGGATATAGATCTTTCAAGAATTGCAAGTAAAATGGAAATTGATGCTTGTGAAAAAACAGTTGATAAAGTTGATTTAGTGTTAATGGATGGTTCGCTTCACTCACAATTTATGACAAGACAATCAGCACTGGATGCACAAGTTGTAAGAACAATGAATAAAAAGAAGAACGTTATATTTATTGCAAAAACATCAAACACAAAAAAACAATTTGAAAATTTAGGTTCACTAGCTGGAGATATTTTTTATTATAATCATGTTACAAATGGTCCAGGTTTTAGTGAAATATTTGTAGAAAAAAATTATGGTCTAGATAAAATAATAGCATCAACATTTGTAAGGTTAAGTGATTCAACTCCAATTATCAAATTGGAATTTTTAGGAGAAAAACATGATAATGATGAAATTAAATCAATAATGAATAAACTGTTTAAAACTAGTGTAGGCGGATATCCATATGCACTAAAGCTTGCACACAACAACTGTAAAATATCAGACAAAGAACTTGGAAAAATGGTTAGTTTGTTAGGATTAAGTAATGAAATTGGTTCAAGAGAGGTATTAGGTTGAGTTTAGGTTTTGTAGTGGGAGAATCAAAACCCACATCAGTTACAGCAATTACATCACGATCATTATCAGTTGGGGAATATATTAAAATCAGTATTGATGAGGGAGAAATTTTAGGATTAGTTGAAAGATCATCAGTGTCAAGTGCAGCATTTACAGATGTTAAAAATTTTCACGAGGCAGAAGAAAGTACAGAAATTGCAGACATCAATAAAAGAGATAAAACATTCACAGCTCATATAGGGATTTTAGGATTTTTAGAAAACTTACGTAAAGGTCAATCAATTATTCCAGCAATTCCGCCAATTCCAGGCACAGAAATTACACAACCAACTAATCAAGATTTAGAAGAAATTTTTAGTCCAAAAAAAGAAGGATGGTTAAAAATTGGAAATTTATTACGAAATAAGGAAATTGAAGCTAAAATAAATTTAGATAAAATTGTTTCAAGACACCTAGGAATTTTAGCAATGACAGGAATGGGTAAAAGTAATTTAGTTTCATTAATTACAAAAAAAATTTCAGAAGTAAAAGGAACTGTAATAATTTTTGATTACCATAATGATTACACAACACTAAATATTCCAAATGTGAATGTAATTGATGCAAAAATTAATCCAAGATTACTTGAAGCAGATCAATTTTCAGACGTTTTAGAAATTAGAGAAAACGCAGATGTACAACAACGAGTTTTAAGAATGTCATTTACACAAGAAGTTAAAGAAGCAGGAGAATTTTGGAATAAGCTAGAATACGAAGTGGCTTCACTTGTAAATTCAGAAGATAAAAAATTAAAAGAAATTAGAACATCAGCATATAGAGTACAAGATATCATAGAAGATGCACAGAGACGATTTGATGATATTTTAGATCCAGAAGTTGGGAATCCAATGGACTACATAAAAGAAGGACATACAAATATAATCAATATTTCAGAGTTATCAGAAAAACAAGCAAACGTAGCAATGGGATTTTATTTACAACAATTACTTAAAGATAGAAAAAATGCAACCATAGCAAAACATGGAAAATCAAAAAAGCAAAAAGATTACAAATTCTTTGAACCAGTTTTCATAATTCTTGAAGAGGCACACGTATTCATTCCAAAAGATCACGATACTGCAGCAAAATATTGGGCTGCAAAAATTGCCAGAGAAGGAAGGAAATTTGGAGTAGGTCTAGCAATAGTATCTCAAAGACCACGCAGTGTAGACTTGAATATTCTGAGTCAGATGGGCTCATTTGCAATAATGAAAATCATTCAAGAGGATGACCAGAGACAAATAGCCTCAGCCACAGAGTCCACCAGTCGTGAATTGATATCACAATTGACATCATTGAACGTAGGTGATGCAGTTCTTGTTGGACAATGGACAAATTTACCATCAATGGTTCATGTTGAAGAGGTTAAGGAAAAGAAAATGGGAGCAGATCAAAGTGCAACTAAAGCTTGGATAAAGGCAGATAAAATGAAAAATGTCGGAGGAGAATCCAGCCAAGGATTAGTTCAAAAAGATTTGTTGTTAGACTGATGTTATTTTCACATATTTCAGATACTCATTTAGGATTAGTACAATATGGTTCCAATGAAAGAGAACAAGATGTGTATGATGCTTTCAATCAAGCAATCGACATATCAATTAAAGATAAAGTAGATTTCGTAATATTTGCAGGGGATATTTTTGAGAACCCCAAACCAAATGGTAATGCAATATTACAAATGGCAAATGCATTAAAACGATTAAAAGAAAATGACATTAAATCATTTTTTATTTTAGGCGAACATGATGTATCTAATGTTACATCGAATCCAGTTCCATTCGTATATCATAATTTAGATTTTGCAAAGTATATCGGAGATGGAAAACCAATAGAGTATGAAGGGATCATGTTAGTGGGATTTGATAAAATTAGACCACCAGAAATGGCTCAAAATAAAGAAAGATTTTTAGATATAGATAAAACTGTTGAAAAATTTTCAGGACACAAAATATTGGTATTACATCAGGGGATTACAGAGTTTAACAAATTTGCAGGAGAATTACAATCAACTGATTTACCAAAAAATTTTACATATTATGCAATGGGGCATTTACATGATAAAGATGTGAAACAATTCAATCATCTAAAAGGTCCAATTGTGTATCCAGGATCAATTGAATTAACAACCAGTGAAGGAATTAAAGATATCAAAAAAGGGTTTTTTGAAGTAGATATTTCTGGAAATGAGGCAATACCAAATTGGATTGAATTGGATACTAGACCCCAATTTTCATTTAAGACAGAGTATAAAGAATTAACAAAAACAATTGATGAAATTATTGAAAAAATCAGCAGTCTAACAAAAAAACCAGTTATTGAAGTAAAAATTCAAGGGGAAGACATAGACATAGATCACATACAGGCACAAATTGCAAGATTAGATTCATCAACAATCAGACGTTTTTGGAAGATTGAAACCAAGCAAATATCAGATTCGTCAGTATTTTTAGATAAACCAAATGAAATTGAGGATGAAATACTCAAACTGTCAATAAAGGCATTAGATTCAGAACAAGATGCAAATTTTGCAATAAATGAACTTTTACCAAAATTATCAAAAGATCAAGCAGAACAGGGATTAGAAATAATTATAGAAAATTATGAAAAAATTAAAAAGGAAAAAAATCATGATTAAATCAATTGAACTGGTAGATTTTTTATCACATTCAGATACAAAATTAGAATTTAAAGATGGAGTGACAATTTTTGTAGGAGATAATGGTGCAGGAAAATCAAGTGTCATTGATGCAATTACATATGCATTATTTGGAAAACATACAAGAAGTGATGTTAAATCGTTAATCAGAAGAGGAACAAATCAAGGTTATGCAAAAATACAATTTTCAATAAAGGATAAACAGTATGAAGCATTTAGAAAAATTAAAAATAAAAGTAGTAACTATCTTGAAGCAAAATTTTTGGATATAACAAACAACACTAGAATAGATATTGCATCAGGTGAAAGGAAACAATATAATGAATCAATGAAAGAGGAAGTAGAAAAAATAATTGGAATGGATTATAAAAAATTACAAATAGCATCAATTGTACAACAAGGACAGTTAAATGCAATAATTGAAAAAACAGCCGCAGATAGGCAAGAATTACTTAACAATATAATTGGAATAGACAAATTAGATATCGCATCAAAATATATGGTAGAAAATATAAAAAAATTCCGTGAAAAAATTAAAACAGATTTAGGTTATGACGATGAGGATATTGAGACTTTAACAAAAAAATTTGACAAGTATCAAGAAGACATAAAGGAAACAGAACCTAAAAAAAAGCAATTAGAATTAAAACAAAAACAAATACAAGAAGAATTAAAAGGATTACAAAATAAGCTAGAAATTGAAACTCCAAAAATTGATAAAATTAATCAATTAGAATTAAGGAAAAATGAGCTTTTGAAATATGTAAAAGAAAGAAAGAGGGTAATTCAACAGCAAATTAGTGAAAATGAGCGTAAAATACGTGATTGTGAAGGTTGTTTTGAGAAAATTAAAGAAAATATAGGCTTTGATATAAAAATTCAAAAAGTTGAACAAGCAGTTGAAGAGACATTAAAAAAAATCCAAGAAATGTCAAATCAAATAGCATCTCTAAAAGAAAAGCAAGTTCTGGCATCAAAATTACAATTAAAAGATAACAAATGTCCAGTATGTGATTCAACTGTTGAAAAATTAAACCCATTTTTTCAAGAAGAACACATTAAAGATGAAATTATCAAACTACAACATGACACCAAATTAAAAGAAAAAGAAAGAGACATGTATGCTCAAAAAAGAAAAGAATTTTTAGAAAAAATACAAAAAACACGGGATGCAGAAGCAACACTGAGAGCACATTCAATTAATACTAAAGAAGAATTAATAGAAACTAAAAAAGAAACACAAATTCAAAAAGAAAAATTATCATTAACAGATAATAATGATTTAAAACAAATATCACAAATAGATAATCAGGCAAAATTAATTTTTGAAAATATTTTGAAATTAGAATTAGAAACGAAGGGATTTAGAGAAGAAGAGTTTTTAAATCTTAAAAAAATAACAATGAGGAAACAATCAGAACTATCTCAAATTGATCAAGAAATGGGAAGAATGTTAGAAAAAATAGATTTAGCTAAAAAAGAAGTAGATGAAATTAAAAAAATAATTTTAGAATTAAAAAAAGTAAAAGAATATATTTTAAAATTAAAAAAAAATTGAAAAAAATATTTTTAATAAAAAAGGTTCAGTTGCTATAAGTTTAAGATCATGGGCACTAAATTCAATTTCTCTCAAAGCTTCAGAGTACTTATCATCTCTAAATACAAAAATCCAAAGAATATCATTATCAGAAAAAGACATTACGTGTTATTCAAACACAGAAGCATTAGATCTAAAATCACTTAGTGGGGGTGAATCAGTAAGCATAGCATTAGCTTTAAGGTTAGGAATGGCTAGTTTGCTAGGCTCATCAAATCTAAATTTAATGATACTAGATGAACCGACAACACATCTAGATGCGGAAAGGAAAAAATTATTGGTAGGAATATTATCTCAATTATCAGAAATTTCAAACTCACAATCACCAATGCAATTTTTAATCATCACTCATGATGAGGAAATTTTTGAGGATTCAAATGTTGGACAAATTTACAAGTTTGAATCCAGCGAAGAAGGCACCAAAGTTACTGCACTTCGTTAGATAATTTTACTTTAGTCAACATAAATTTCAAAAATTCAGATAAGGGTTTTTTACCTTTATGTTTTAAATTCCATTCCTTTACAAGTTGATCATAAAACATCCATTCTGATTCATCTTTTTTGAGATGAGGTATCATCATTTCCTTAAATCCAGTAAGATCCCAATCAGTAGGACACATGATATCACTCATTTGAGATAAGTTACCATTTTTCATTTCAAACGGATATGATTTGCACACACCTGGCTTGAAATCATTAACTGTACACCTATAGATCTCATCAGTTTCTTCAAGAAATTCACATGCGCCATTGATTTGTTTTAAAGCAAGATCTACAAGTCCTTCTTCCACTTTAATTCCAAGAGAATAGTCCTTTGCACCAATTAATTCCAAAAAACTCTCAGGTTTCAAATTTAATCCAGTTGAAAGTCGATAAACATCATGAGCATTAACAAAAATAGTATATTCTTTACAACAATCAGTATGACAGGAAACACAAGGAAATTTCGGAGTGTCAGTTACAACAGTTGTCATGAATTATAAAATAAATTTCAAGTATTAAATGTGTAAAAAATTATTCTACAATAATTGTTCCTTGCATCCAAGTGTGTAGCATACAATAGTATGGGATTTCACCAGCACTTTCTGGAATCCATTCAAATGAATCATCAGCACTCATAATTCCAGTATCAAATGTTCCACTTGGAGAAGGAGTGAACCCATCTACAGTTCCTGCAGTAAAGGAATGCATGGCTGCAGCTGAATCAGAATTTAACATTGTTACTACATCACCGACACTAACTGTAACTATACTTGGAGTGTAACAGTCAAGATCTGCTTGACAATCCATACTCGTTCCAGAGTTATCTGCTGTTTTTATTACAGTTTCAGTGGTAGTTTGAGCTGATACCATAGGAGTAATAGTGAATGTAGTTTCAATACCTTTAGGACCAAAGATATCATCACCATGTCCTAAACCTTGAACAACAACTTGAATTTGAATTAAAGAGGCATCTAATGCGCTACTCTCATGAATTGGATATTTTCCAGGGTGACGATGTGATGCAGGATCTGAAAGAATTGAATTAGAATTTTGGGTAGCAAAGATATCATAATTAACATGATCAACAACATTCCCACCATCATCTCTAAATTCAACTTCAAGAATTAGGGCATCACCTACATTTGTAATACTTGGTAAAAGACTAGGGTTAACTGAGAGTTGATTTAGGTCCTTTTCAATTTGAGCAATTTTATTTTCAGGAATTACCATTGCACGAGATTCAGGTGCCCCATCAGGATCAGCAATAATTAGAGCTAAAGATATTGCAACTAAAACTCCAACAACTGTAATTACACCATATGTAAGATTCATCTCATCCACCTGTTAATTTAGCAAATTTTTCATTCTTACTTAATGTTTCCATAAATTCAATATTAGATAAAGCAACAACTGCAGATTCTACTACGGGTTTATCTGGATCGTTTAATGCTTTTTGCAGAGCTTCTTTTGCTTCTTTATTTCCAACCACACCTAAAGCAATTGCAGCTTCATGACGTACAAACATGCTAGAATCATTTAGAGTTGAATCAATTAGTGGAGGAATAGCAGAAGAATAGGACATTTGACCTAATGAAAAAGCAGCCTCATGTCGGACTAATTCATTATCATCATTTTTTAAAACTTTGGCAATATGCGGAATTTTATCCTCACCCCCAAAATCAACTAAAATGCAGGTAGCTCTTGTTCTAACTACATAATCAGGGTGATTCAAAAGTGAAACAAAATATTCAGTGTCATTGTTTTCATATTTTGATTCCATTTCTGCAAAAAGGGCTAATCGTTCATCAGTTACTGCTTGCAATTTATTTTAAAAATTTCTGTGTTCTATATTAGCCTACTTAAGAGAAAATTAGAAATTAGTACAGGTATGTATTTATCATAAAAAAAATCAACTCAACAATATGAGTGTAAAAATTGGTGAAAAAGCACCAAACTTTGGAGTTTCAGAATGGGTCCAAGGAGCTCCAACAAATTTTGATCAAGAAAAAGATCACATCGTATTATTAGAAGTATTTCAAGTAAATTGTCCAGGATGTTTTATGGGTGCAATTCCAGATGCAATTAAAATTTATGAAAAATATAAAGATGAAGGAGTGAGAGTATTAGGTCTTGCAACAGCATTTGAAGATTTTGATAAAAATAATTTAGATAATTTGAAAATGCTTGTAGAAACAGGGCAAGTGGTCGGTGAAACAAAAAGTGCACTAGCACAGCATGGTCAATTACAAGAAGGGAGTAAATTACCATTTAAAATTCCATTTCCAATAGGAATGGATAATTTAACAAAAAGTGCAGGTGAAATAACTCAAGAAAAAATACTAGAATTTATTTATCCTCAAATCCCAGACTTTGATTCACAGCCAGAGGACTATAGAAATCAAATAATTCAAAGAGTAAAAGATCATATGAAATCAAAAGAATATTCTGCAGAAACATTTGAAAACTTTTCACTTCAAGGTACACCATCAGCAATTCTAGTAGATAGAAAAGGAATTCTAAGAGATGTATCTTTTGGTCAAACAGGGCATATTGATGGAATGATACAGAAATTACTTAAGGAAGATTAGATCAATTTTTAATTTTTTTTAAGTTTAATTACAGCAAATACAGCAATTACAATTACAACTCCACCTACAATTAACCATACCAAATAATCATCAGAAGATGTTTTATCAAATTGCCTATCAGGCGGTAAGAAATCATTATCAAGATCTTCAGAGATTTTATTTTCAATTGAAACAATTTCAGTTAAACCTGATAAATATTCACTAGCACTAATTGCAATTACATTGGAGCCTGAACCAGTAAAATTTAGAGTAATAAAATGAATTTTTTCATTAGACTGGATTTTTGGAAAAAATTCTTGATCATTCAGATAAAATGTAAAATCACCACTTACCAGGTTTTGGGGAATAATTATTTCACCTAAATTATTTTCTAATCCACTATCAATGTAAAGAATAATTTGTTTTTGATCCTTATCAAAACTATAATCAGTAAGATCAAAATTAGAAGTTAATTTTATTTCAAAAGTATATCCAGAAGTTTGAACATCAAATCTATTAATTAATCCAGTTGCATCAGACAACAATTGTCCATATGCAGGAGTTATCACAAAAAATAATACAACTAAAAGTAATAAAATAGATTTCAATCTTAAGCAGATTGAGGTACTCGTTTGTTTAATTCTTTGTCCTGTGCAATTCGAGGATGAGAAGGATCTGCTAAAATTACTTCAAACCAATAATGTTTTCCATCTTTATAGATATAGTAAGAACCTAAAAGTTTCATGTTAGGATAACGTTCAAGAACTCTTCTTTCTGCAACAGTTTTCATATTATCATCAGCTTTAATTCGAGTAACACCAAGATGTTTTGGTCGTCTACCACCAGTTGGTCTTTGTTTTCTCATACCACCAGTACCAACTCTCATTCTAACAACAATGATGCCTTGTTTTGCTTTGTAACCTAATCTTCTAGCTCTTTCCAAACGACTTGGTCTATCAATACGAAGAATCGCATTTTGTTTACGCCAACCAATTACTCGTTCACGTAATTCAGGTGCATTTTCTTTCCAAAGTCTGATCCAAGTTTGATCTTGATAACTAGGCATATCATGGATAAAAAAATCCCCTATAATAACTGATTTCAGAGAATTAATGATAATTATAATTTTTATTATACAAAAATATGAAATTAATAAAATATAGATGGTAAAACACCGATAAATGCCTAAGTAATACTAATCAATAAAAATCTCTTTGAGTGATGAATAATCATCAACTCAAAGATATGCTTCCGCAGAAAACGCTATATACAAAATTATGCAAAGTTATTAAAAAAGATTTCTGAGCATAAATTTCAGATTTTTATTGATCAAATAAAATCTTAAATTCATGATATCAAAAAAAATCATATTTTTTCTAATATTAATTGGAAGTACAGGTGTTTTGACATCAACATATGCAGAGCCAGCAGTTTCAATCATTATGGAAAAAACAACATACACCTATTGTGAGAAATTAGTATATTTAATTGAAGTTTCAGAAATAACAGGAGACCCTGCAATTATTCACATTAGAGATGTGGCAGGTGGAAAAAGCAGCGCAATACCAATTCCAATAGAAAAATTATCAAATCCAATTCCTTCTTTACATGCATTTGAAAAAGACATCTTTCCATTAGGAACATATTTCATAGATGTGAAATATTTGGGAATACAAACTACAGCAGAATTTAATTTAATAGATTCAGATAACATGTGTATTTCTGAAGCAATGCAATCAGTGGTAGTAAAATGGATCAATGGAGAATTTGGAGATGGAATGCTAGTTAGTGGATTCCAAAATATTGTGGATAAAAAATTAATTGACATACCATTTGAATTTACAGAAAAAAATATTAACTCACTACATATTCCAGAATGGGTTAAAAGCGTTGGAAAAGGATGGGTAATGGGAATCATATCAGATAAAATGTTTGTTCAAAATTTACAATACTTGATAGATGAAAAAATTATTTTATTTCCAATAGAAAGAGAGAATGAAATATGAATAAATATTCAATAATTACATTCATTGCAATAATCATCATCATCATCCCATTTGCATATTCAGGATTAAACATCATAGGTGCAAATCAATTAGAATACAAATGGAGCGGAACAGAAGAATTTTCATTTTTTGCAATGTCAAATAGTGGAGAGATGGAATTTTGTAATTCAATGCCGTTTTCTACAAGTTTTGAGAAATTTCAAATTACATCATTTTATGATGTAAAAAATATAGGCACATATGAAATTGAGTCAACAACAATTGAACCACAATCATCAATTATAAAAAAAGGTAGTTTTACAACGGAAGAATTTCAATCAACTCAACATATGTTTATGACATTGGATTACGAGTTTGATGGCGGGGCAATAAGAGTAGATCCTAACAAATTCATAGTATTAGTTACAATTCAAACCCCAATAATGGGAATAATTCCATATTCACATACAATGCAAATTTCAGGATTTGAATTAGATCAAATTATGAAAAATGAAAAGTTATCTTGTAACTAATTTTTATTTCTATTAGCCCTTGAAATTAGTGCAAGTATAATACCAATAATTCCAGCAATTACAAATGCAACTGTAACACTCATGATCAAGTCTTTGCTATTTATTGATGATGAAGATTTTACAGGAATAGAATCAAGAACACATGAACCATCTTCAAGAATAGTACCTGGGCCACATCTTTGATCTAAAACACAAATATTATTTTCAAGAATAGTACCAGGACCGCATTGATTATCTTCAATAACAGGTGTTTCAATAACAGGTGTTTCAATAACAGGTGTTTCAATAACAGGTGTTTCAATAATAGATTCTAATTCATTATTATTGAACATAGAACCAATTATTTCTAATTCTTCAGTTCCTAAAGGAACTTCAATCCTTAAATTTCGATTGATATTGTTTTTACTTTCTTCAGAAACAACTTCATCACCATCAGCTAAAATAAAAAAAGCATCATCCACATTATCATAAATAGAATCAAAGAAAGAACGCTCAAATGTTACATCCAAAATTCCAATTAAATCAGTAACATCAACTGAAAAAATTAAAGACATTGATTCAGTATCAGATTCAATGTTAGTAACAGTCATTCCACTTACAACATATTCAAGATCATATGAAGTTCCATCAACAGAAATAGTCTGAATATGTGGAGAGGTAATAACATTGACTGTTTGAGGCACTTGTGGTTCTACAATTATTTTTTCGTCTATAGGATCAGAGGTAGTTTGAGATTTTGGAAATATGTAGGAGACAAATTCTATCCAAGGGTAATCAGGATCAATTATTCTATATGTTCCAAGGTCAGTAAGCGAAATTGATATAGATTCACCAGGAGGAATTATATCAGTAATAATTCTTTCATCTTTATTAAAATCACATAAATTTTTAACGCTATATTTATTGGTAGTTGGAAGTATTATTTCGCCCAATTCACAAAATATGAATTCATCATAATTTATTTGCCCTGCATTATAATTATTAGAAACACCACTAACAAATTTATGAGAAACGATATCATTATTGATAATTTCAACTGAGGTTCCAGCATAAGAAGAAAATAAAGCATTATCTAAATACTGAAAATTGTTTTCAAGATGTGCATTTTCAACAATTTGTACAGTTGGATTATAATCAGTAATTGTTTCAGCATAAACAAGTACTGTAGAAAGCATAGTAAAGAAGATCAATCCAAGTGAAATTTTCATTAAGAAATTTACATTAGGAAAATATGCAAGTTGTTCAAATTTCAAATTATTAATATTTTTGTTTTCTAACACAAATTTTAATCTCTTTTTTGAGGTTAAAATCAAAGAGCCGATAATTAATTACGTATAAGTCAATTTTTTTGAGTATTTTTAAAATCTAGGCAGAAAATATTAGTAAAAAACTAAACTACACCGCGAAGAATTTGAATAATTTTTTCTCCAATTACATTTGCAGCTAAAGATTGAGCCTCTTTTGTTTGGGCACCAATATGAGGAGTTAAAATCACATTATCAAGTTCTGCTAATTTGTTTCCAGTTGCAGGTTCCTGTTCAAATACATCCAAGGCTGCACCGCCCAAAGTTCCACCTTTGATTGCTTCATACAATGCATCCTCATCAACAACACCACCCCTAGAGGTATTGATAATTTTAGCAGTTTTTTTCATAGTAGACATTTTTTGTGCATCTAAAAGATGGTAAGTAGAATCTAAAAGTGGAACATGAATTGAAATGTAATCAGAGCTTTGTAAAAGAGTATTCAAATCAGCCTTCATCAAACCAACTTCCTTTGCAAATTCTTCATCAATTGGCATTACATCATATCCAATAATATTCATGTTAAGTCCACGTGCAAGTCGTGCAAGTCTTTTTCCAATATTACCTAAACCAATAATTCCCAAATATTTTCCACGAAGTTCAGTTCCCTTTAGTTCTTTTTTCAGCCATTTACCATCACGAATTGCTCTATCACCTCTAGTTGTTTGTCTTGCAAGAGATAACATGAAACCTAAAACTAATTCTGCAACAGCATTCATTGCACCTTCTACTGCATTAATTACACGAATATTTTTTTCCTTAGCAGCTACTTGATCAACATTGTCAAGTCCAACACCAACACGTGCAATTATTTTACAATTGTCAGCTTTGTCAATCATTTCTTTTGTGATTGTAGTTCTACTTCTAACAATGAGGATATTAAAATTAGAAATTTTTTCTAAAATTTGTTCAGGGGTAATTTCAGGTTCATAAGAAACCTTTAGACCATTGTCGATCAATATTTTATTCAAAACAGGATCTACTTGATCACAGATAAGTACAGAATCTTCAAAACCCATAAAACAACAAATTGAAATGCGGCATATAATTCATTAAAAAAATTAAAAAAATGAAAAAATATTATAGTTTATTGACCAGTGAGGATTCCAGCTACTACAGGAATTACTTCCCAGAGTGGAATTACACCATTGTCTTTCATTTCAGAAGCGACTGCATCAGTGTATAAACCGTGAATGTTTACTGCAGGGTGGGCAATACTGTTAGCTCCAGTTGGAGGAACGGCATCACTTGGATTGCCTAAAACATATGCATAAGATGCAACTGGTGCTGGGATAATCTCAGCTCCGACTAGAACTGGGTTCAAGCCGAATGGATCACCTGCAACAAAGATTGTTGCTGCGCCAGTGTAAATTGCTGCATAATCATGGTTTACTGCTGCATATACACCTGGTTCGTCAAAGACCAAGTCAACAATCATGTTTTGTGAGCCACCGAGTAACCATGTTTCAGTTGCTGCAGATTGTACTCTATTGCCTTGGACAACTCTATCCAAGATTTCTCCAACAATGTGGAAGAAAACTGGTTCGTTACCATGGTTTTCAATAAAGAGTCTCACGTGTTGATCATTTTCAACAAACAAGAGTTGTGATTGGTATTGCTCGTGTTCAAGTCCATTCCATGGTTGTGCAACAAAAATGTTTTTGTTGGTATCACCATTTACAAGTAAGTTGTGTGCCATGTTTGGTACATAACCAAATTGCATTCCATTAACTACAGTTGCGGTGTTTTGATGTGCAAACATTGCGCCTGCATCATAGTTACCGTCTGCGGTAAGGTACAATTGATTGTATTGGAGTGTGAACTCTAGTGCATCTGCATCATAGAACTGTCTGTCTAATTCACCGCTGCCGCTAGTTTTCTCTACCATTAATTTCTTGTATCCGTTAGCTGGGTCAACGATTGCAATTCCGTACATGCCGGAAAGAACGTGTTGATCCATACCTGCTAAGTGAACACCAGAACAGTGGTATTTGAAAACACCAGCTGATTCAGCAATGTAACAATATTGACTTGTTTCTCCCGGATTAACGGAATCAAAGTATGTTGATGACATTTGTGATGCGTGCATATCGTTACCGTGACCGGTAACTTCATCTGCTGGAATTGATAATGTCATTTGAACTACATCACCTTGCATAACTCTTAATGTTGGTCCTGGGACCTGGCCATTAAAGGTCATAGCGTTGTAAGTATTTCCTCCCATAATTGGAAGTTCGACACTTTCACCAGTCAGATTAAACTCGACGACAGTGCGTCCAGTATCTGCAAGTGCACCACAATCAGTTTCTGCGAATGCTTGAGGCATTACAAGTTGTAAACCGCCCATTTGATGGATTTGTTCAAGTACGTCAACATCCATTTTGTTGATGTCGAGTCCTTGTGCACCAATTTGGGTATTTGTGTATGTGCTTCCGAATAAGGTTGCTCCCATTACAGCTACTGCTGCAATTGTGAAGAGCATACTAATTTTCTTATTCATGGTACAAATGCCTAATACCGAATATAAATAGTAAACCAGTAATTTCATTCTAGTTGCGATCTATGTCAATAAGCAATATACAAAATACATATTCTATGAACATAAAATTGGTAAAAAAGGAAAATGAATAATAGAAGTAAAAGGATAAAGTCAACATGAAATTTCGATTAGATCAAGATTCACTTGGAAAAGTCAAAATTCCTGTAGACGCATATTATGGGGCATTTACAGGTAGGGCAATTAATCAATATCACGTTACAGGAAATAAAGCCCACAAAAATTTGATTGATGCATTTGTTATGATAAAAAGATCAGCAGCAGTTGCAAATATGAAGACAAAAGCAATTGATGTAAAACGTGGAAAAGCTATAGTTTCAGCATGTGATAAAATATTGTCAGGGAAATTTATTGATCAATTTGTAGTAGACATGATAAACTCTGGTGCAGGAACTGCATTTAACATGAATTCTAATGAAGTCATATCAAATGTAGCATTAGAAATTATCCATAAAAAGAAAGGACAGTATGAATTCCTACATCCAAATGATCATGTAAATATGTCACAATCAAGTAACGATACATATCCAACTGCAATGCATGTTGCAATTTTGATGAATCTTAAAGAAACAATTCCAGCAATTGAAATTTTAATTAAATCATTATCTAAAAAAGCAAAAGAATTTTCATCCTTTAAAAAAATTGGAAGAACACATTTAATGGATGCATTACCAATTACATTAGGTAGTGAATTTGCAGCTTATGCAACATCAATTACAAAAGCAAAAAACAATATTATTACAGCACAAAAAGAATTACAAAATGTTGCACTAGGCGGTACTGCAGTAGGTAATGGAGCAAACACACCAAAAGGGTATAGAAAAATTGCAATAATAGAACTTTCAAAAATTTCTAAACTAACATTAAAACCAGAACCAGATATGCAATTTAGTTTACAAAGTAAATTACCAGTTGCAAATCTATCAAGTTCACTGAAAAACTTGGCATTAGAAATTGGAAAGATTGCAAATGATATTAGATTAATGGCATCAGGTCCAATTGCAGGTTTAGCAGAATTAGGAATTCCTGCAGTGCATGCAGGCTCATCAATTATGCCAGGAAAAGTAAACCCGTCATTAGCAGAATGTATGAATATGATTTGTTTCAATATTATTGGAAATGATACAGCAGTATCATATGCAGCGCAAGGGGGACAGTTTGAGCTAAATGTAATGTTGCCAGGAATGCTAAAACCAGTATTAGAGTCAACAGATATGCTCAAGAACTTTTTGCCAATATTTTCTGCAAATCTAATTGATGGACTAACAGCAAATAAACAAAAACTGCAAGAGAATATTGAAAATAGTCCGGTAATAGTAACACTACTCACTCCAAAAATAGGATATTTGAAATCAGCAGAATTATTCAAAGAATCACTAAAAACTGGAAAAACAATTAGAGAATTAGTAATTTCAAAGAAACTGATGAATAATAAAGAAATCGATTTACTATTTAGATAATTATGGCAAAAATTTTTGTAGAAGCATATGGTTGTTCTGCCAGTTTTGCAGATTCAGAAATGATTTCAGGATTAATTGTTAATGGAGGACATACATTAGCAACTAGTACATCAGAATCAGATCTTAATCTTATCGTAACATGTTCTGTTAAAGACTCCACTGCAAACAAAATGATGCATAGAATAAAATCACTAAAAACAAAACCACTAATCGTAGCAGGATGTTTACCAAAAGCAGAACAAAGTAATGTTGAAAAATTTATAAAAAATGCAAGTTTACTTGGACCAAATTCACTTGGTAAAACACTTGATGTGATTAATTCAACATTAATGGGTAAAAAACAAATTGCATTAGAAGATTCAGACTTATCAAAAATAGGACTACCAAAAGTTAGACTAAATTCAGCAGTAGGAATTGTAGAAATTGCAAGTGGTTGTATGAGTGAATGTACATTTTGTCAGACTAAATTGGCTAAAGGAGATCTTTCAAGTTATAGATTAGGAGACATTGTAAGACAAGTTCAAACAGAAATTAAAGAAGGATGTAAAGAAGTATGGTTAACATCAACAGATAATGGATGTTATGGGTTAGATATAGGAACAGATTTACCAACATTAGTAAATGCAGTTTCAGAAATTCAAGAGGATTTCATGATTAGAGTTGGAATGATGAATCCAATGTACATGCCAAGAATAAAACAAAATTTGCTAGAGTCTTATGATAATAAAAAAGTTTTCAAATTCTTACATATTCCAGTTCAAAGTGGAAGTGACAAAGTACTCAACGATATGAAAAGAGGACACACATCTCAAACATTTAGAGAAATTGTAAATAAGACAAAAGAAAAATTTGAAAACTTCACAATTTCAACAGATATCATTGTAGGGTTCCCATCAGAGACAGAAGAAGACTTTCAGAAAACCATTACACTACTAGATGAAACAAAACCAGATGTAGTAAATTTATCAAAATACAGTGCAAGACCAGGAACCGATGCTGCAGAATTAAAACAAATTGATGCAGCAGAAATTAAACGAAGAAGTAAAGTAATTTTTGAACAGATCAACAAAATATCCTTAGAAAGCAACAAAAATTGGATCGGTTGGAAAGGAAAAGTATTGTTTGATGAGAATACAGAAGAAGGAATCAAGGGAAGAAACTATGCTTACAAACCTATTTCAGTAGATGGGAAAGTCAACATAGGTCAATCACATATTGTTGAAATTACAAATGCCACTAGAAAAAGACTGATTGGTAAGATCGCAAGCTAATTTTTTTCGATCTAAAATTTGATAAAAAAAACGTAAGAAGGTTTTTTACATAAATCAGAGAATAAGATCAGAAATGAGTTTTCAAGTAAAAGAACCAGTGTTAGTAATAGGATTGGGCGGCGTAGGCTCAAAGTTAGCAAATGAAGCAAAAAATACTCTAAATTCAGATTGCTTAATGATCAGTAACGATTCAAAAGATTTCTCATCAGAGAATGAATCAATTCACGTATCTACAAATTCAATAATTAATCCATCAGTTCAATTAATCAGAGGTTCAACTTACAAAATATCTGAAGAAATTAAATCCAAAATTTCACAATATTCCACCATTGTATTAATGACTAATTTAGCTGGAAAAGCAGGTTCGGCTATAGCTCCAGTTGTTTCTGAAATATGTAAAGAAACAGGTAAGGGCTTAATTTCATTTGCAGTGATGCCATTCAAATATGAAAAAGAAAAAATATTCAATTCAGGAATATCTCTAAAAAGAGTTAGAGAAAATTCTCAATGTACAATTGTATTAGATAATGATTCATTACTAGAAAGTAATCCAGATTTAACTGCTAAAACATGTTACAATATTGCAAACTCTGCAATAATGCATGTTATAAAATCACTTGGAACAACAGAAATATCTTCTGAAACGAATATTCTAACTACAAGTAAAGACGGACAAAATATGGAAAACTCACTAAGGGATTCATTAAAAATGCTTTATGAGAATGCACCGCCAAATGCAATAAAAAGTTCAATGTTATATGTAGCAGGAGGAGAAAATATACCAGTAGGAGTAATTAATTCAATTAAAAATATTACAGGTGGAATTACAAATGGATCTAATTTACAAATAAGCATGTCATCATCAGATGAATCTAAAATAGTGATGCTATCATCAGTTCAAACAATGACAAAATTTGATAATTATGATCCATTAGGAATGATTCCACAAGAACAAACACTTGATTGGGATACGCCTGATTGTAGTATAGATTGTAAATTAGACTTGTATCAATTAGAATAAAATAATTTTCATAAATTAGAAAATAATTCTAAAAATAGTAAATTAATTTAATTCAGTACTCCATTGTCATCTTTAGAATCAGATTCCACTATTGCTTTAATTTGAGAAGTATCAGAACAATTTTTTCTGAATCCAACATTGTGTTCTAAAATTTTAACCATACCATATCTTCTATATCCTTGAATGGAATCATCATATTCCTTATCATGTTTGGTCAAAATTACTGCCTTTACTTTTTTAGCACATGTTTTACAATAGACAAAAATCTCAGGCATGGCTAATTTTAGTAAATAACACATGAACTTAAAATTTGATTAATTTTGAAAATAGTGAAAAAAAACAAGAAAATATGGAAAAAAAGCATTCCATTATACCCGATCATTCAAGTCTGCAAATGATAGCATTTTCTTGTTATAATGAATAAGTAGAAAAAATATTTAAGTTTGATCCAAATCAAAAAATGGATAAAAATTTGAAAAACAAGAGAATAAGATAAATCAAAGAAAAACATCATAAATCAATGAAAAATGACTTAACAAATACTATTGAAAAGAAGATATTTTGTTTTATAATGGATTTACCTGAATCCAATTCAAACAAAAAAACAAAATCTAAAATGAAAAATAATTTTATAGATGATCATTATTCGTTTTAGATAAATTAATTTTATTACAATTAAGAAAATCTTAATTTTTAATCTTTAGCTGGTGCTTCTTTTTTAGCTGGTGCTTCTTTTTTAGATGGTGCTTCTTTTTTTACGGATGGTTTGAAAGTTGATTTAGCCGATTTTTTAGCTGGTGCTTCTTTTTTAGCTGGTGCTTCTTTTTTAGCTGGTGCTTCTTCTGAAATAGTTTCTACTTTATCCTCAACTTTTTTTGTTTCTTTTTCAGAGGTTACAGCAGTTTCAATATCATCAATAAATAGTGAAACAAGAACATAACCTTCATCAGTTTTACTCATTCTAACTTTCACTTTTCTTGGAGGACTACGAACACCTCGAGACCAAATCAAACGTCCCAATTCTTCATCAATTTTAATAGTTTCAACTTTCATGTGATGTCTAGCAAATTCTTTAATCATATTGATTGCCCTTACAGCACGATGTTGTGATTGTGAAATCTTAACTTTGCCTAAAGGAATAGTATAAACACGTTCTAACTCTTGAGACAATTATCCTACCTCCACATCAGTTGATCTCCAAGCCCTTCGTTTAGGATTGGTTCTAACAGATTTGTTAGTTCTAAGAATTATCCAAGCTGGTACAGCTTTTGTCTGTTTTGTTTTTTTTAACAAACGAATTTTTCTTGGTGAGGACTTGCGTGCAGCCATAGTTTGTCAGGCACGAAAAGCTCTTTTTAAATGAATCTCAGTGTTTTATTTTACTCTCAATTTGTTGTAATATTCTAGCAGAAGCACCCCATACAATTTGGCGTTGATACTCAAAAGTATACATTTCATCGATTAAATTATGATCTGGATCGGAATCTTTCATAATTGTGTCTAGCAAGGGGTCTAAAGGAATATGAAAAATTTTTTCAACTTCAGAATTTGATACAAGGGGAGGAATTTCTTTTAATATACATACAAAGGGTAAAATCAAAAAACCTGAATTCAGTGTTTTTACAGGATCTAATTGACCCAATATCTGATCCCTAGAAATATGAAGTCCAATTTCTTCACTTGTTTCACGTAATGCAGTTTCCAAAAGATCAGAATCAGTAGCATTAAATTTTCCACCTGGAAATGAAATCTCACCGGCATGTAATTTCATACTTTCTGGTTTTTCAGTCATTATGATTTTTGGAGAGGTATCATAAATTACAACTAACACAGATGCTAACCTATAAGCAATATTAGATTGAATATCTGGAACTATCGGAGTAGAAAGAAGGGAGTTTAAATCATCTAACAACATACTATTTTCCTGTAATTATACAGAGAGTTTAGTATTCAAAGGTTTTAACCAAGTATGGAAAAAATGAAAATATGACAATTAGATATGAAGCTAATCCTCCCAAAATTTTACCAGATGTGAATACAGAAGAAGCAATTATAAAATTTGTAGACAAAATAAAAATAATTTCAGAAAAATGTGATGCAATTCACATTACAGAAAATGTATTAGGGCATCAAAGAGTATCACCAATTAAAGTTGGAGAAATTATAAAAAAAGAAATTCCAAATCTTCCAATCACAGTTAGTTTAAGAGTCAGAGATAAAAATGAAGGAGAAATTATAAAATTTGTAGACACCTGTATTTCAATAGGATTTACAGGAATTTTGATACTTATGGGAGATCCAGCACAATCAGGCGCACCAGATTCAGGTCAAATTCCAAGTTTAGTAGTTACTAAACTAAAAGAAAAAAGGTATGATTCCAAAATTGAATTGTATCTTTCAATCTCAAATAAACCAAATTTTTCAAAAATTGAAAAAAAAATTAAAGCAGAACCAAAAGGATTCATGACACAAGTTGTTCAAAACATACAGCAAGTTCAAAATCTTTCAGATAATCTAAAAGAATTCTCAATAATTCCAATTATGTTATTTCCATCTGAAAAAAATCAAAAATCAGCAAATTTTTTAGGTTTGAATCTATCAGAATATAGTAAAGAATTTAATGAATTTGTAAAAGAAGTACATAAAATTACAGGAGATGTATTAATCACATCACCAAATGACTTTAACGGTTTAAACGAATATCTAAAAAATAATTTTTAATCAAATGACAAAATATTTGGCATCTGGATGATGAATCACTATTGCAGCAGTAGATTGTTCAGGAATAATTTGTCCAGATTCAGTTAAAGTCATTCCAGATTTTTGAGGTTCTAAAAGTTTCCAGACCAAATTATGTTGAGAAACATCTGGACAACTAGGAAATCCCCAACTGTATCTCAGTCCGCCCCGTTCTAAATTTAAATCAGATTTTATTTTTTGATTAATCCATTGTGCTAAAGCTTCTGCAATCTCAACGGCTAATCCATGTAAATAATATGCATCAGTATATTTATCATCGTTATTCCAAGTTTCCAAAACATCAGAAACCTTAGCTCCAACAGTTACAGATTGAAATGCCACAACATCATCATTGCCAAAATAGTCAGTTAAACACAAATGTTCAGGTTTAGTAGAACGTGGAAAATCAAATTCTACATCATCACCAGAAGGATTTTCAACTAATAATTTTTGACCATTATTATGACATTTAAAATACCCATATACAACTTCAGGTTCAATTAATTTATCACGAATTATTCTAATTTTCCATTCAGTAAGTAATTGCTCATGTTCTTCTTCAGATTCAGCACCAGCTTTTCCCCTTAAACCCCATGATAATTTGAATAGAGATTTTTTATCAATCATGGTCCAAACTTCTTTCATGTTTATTTGATCTAATTTTAGGCGAATAGGCTTTCCAATAATTGGAGGTATAGGTGCTTTAACAGATTGAGTATTACTTTTAGGAAGAGTAGAAGGATCAATTATGGCATGAGATTTTTCTTTCCAATTTTCTAGCTTATTTTTCCATTCAGCTAAAAGTTTAGGTTTATTATCAGAAACTAAAGTATCCATTGTTTTAAGACCTTCAAACATAGTGTTACAATAAAACACACCAGGATCATAAATTCCACCTTCCTTTGCAATTCGATTAATGTAGTTAGTGTTAATGGCAGCGCCTCCACAAAGAATTGGAACGGTCATATTATTTTTTCTGGCATGCTCTACAAAAAATTGCATTTGTTTAGAAGTTGAAACCAATAATGCAGATAAACCTATAGCGTCAGGTTTTACCTCATCAATTTTTTCTAAGAATTTTTGTAGCGTAACTTGTTTTCCTAAATCATATACAGAATATCCATTGTTTTGAAAAATAGTTTTTACTAAATTCTTGCCAATGTCATGAACGTCACCATATACAGTTCCCAAAACAAGTTTTCCTTTACTAGTTCCTTCTTCTTTAAGTAAATATTTTTCAAGTTCACCAACAGATAATTTCATACATTCAGCTGATTTTAGAACAAAAGGTAAAATTAATTCTCCAGATCCAAATTTATCGCCTACTTCCTTCATAGCTGGAAGCAAGTCTTCATTGAGAGTCTTTATTGCACTAGAATGAGTAATATCTTTAGGAAGATCCAAAGATAAAATTCCGTCAGTGTTTTTAATTAAATCAGTTTTACCAAGTTTATCAGCAATTGCAGAAACAACGTCATTTTGAATTCCATCTTTAAGCCTATTTACAATTCTAAAATGAGCACGTTTTCCAGGAGGCCATGTCGGATCAACATCAACTTTTTTTGAAGCAGTGGTACTTTTTGTTCCTACATTTTCAAAATAAGAAATTAAATCAGATAATGCATCAGGATGAGTATTAAAAATTAAATCCTCAGCAAGTTTTTTTTCATTTACAATAATTTCACCATAAGGAATGATTTCTTTAGCATTGACAATAGCTGAATCAAGTCCAATTTTTACAGCATGGTATAAGAATACAGAATTAAGAACTTTCCTAGCATAAGGCATCAATCCAAAGCTGATATTGCTAAGACCCAAAGTAGTGAAACAATTAGGAAATTTTTCTTTAACAAGTCTGATTCCGTCTAAAGTATTTTTACCAGCATCAAGAAATTCAGCCTCACCAGTTGCCAAAGTAAAAGTAAGTACATCAAAAATAAATTGTTCAATTTTTAATCCATAACTTTTTCCAGTTTCATAAAGTAATTCAGCAGTTTCAACTTTTTGAGTAGATGTCTTAGCCATACCATTAGGACCAATACACAAAGCTATTGCAGGCAATCCATATTTTGCCATTATTGGAGCTAATTTTTGGAATTTGCTACCGTCACCTTCTAAATTTATAGAATTAATTATAGGTCTACCAGGTATTTGTTTTACACATGATTCAATTACTTCAGGATCTGTAGAATCAATTACTAAAGGTGCATCAATTTCTAAACTCAATTTTTTTACTAAAGTTAACATAAATTCACGTTCATCAGAACGTTCAGTTGTAGCAACACAAACATCAATACAGTGTGCACCGTCTTCTGCCTGATTTCTTGCCAAGTCAACTAATCCATCAAAATCATCAGCAAGAACTAATTTTTTGGCTTTACGAGAACCTTGTGTATTAAGTCGTTCTCCAATAATTAGAGGTGCAGGAATTTGTTTCAAATCAACTGCTTTTAATGCAGAACTTACTCTAGGAACGACCATATTCTAAACTCACATCAGTTTTTGTAAATACTTTGCTACGATGAGAAATACACTAAATTAACCCTTGATAGAATTGGCTTTTTCATCAATTACTCTTCTTAAAGATTTGATATGATCAGGGTTAGTACCGCAACAGCCACCAATAATTCGAACTTTTTTGTATTGATTAAGAAAATCACCAAGTGCAACAGCCATTTTTTCAGGAGTCATTTTGTAAACTGCTTTTCCACCTTGATTTTCAGGCATTCCAGCATTTGGAACCACCAAAAGATTATGTTCATTTTGTTCATCTAACCATCGAACACTAGGATTCATCTCAATTGGACCAGTTGAACAATTTAATCCAAATAGATCAATTCCCATATCAGAAACTGTAGTGTATGCAGATTCAACATTGGTGCCAAGTAGCATTTTTCCATATTGATCTAAAGTAGTGTTAGAAATAATTGCAACTTTCTTACCAGTTTTAGATATAGCATTATGACATGCTTCAATTGCCAATTTAACTTCCAAAATATCTTGACTTGTCTCTATGAGTAATGCATCAACACCACCAAGAATTAATCCTTCAGCTTGTAATTCAAAGGCTGTACGAATTTCATCAAGGGGTATTTGTCCTAAATCAGGATCATCAGAACTTGGTAAATAACCAGTTGGACCCATAGAACCAATTACAAATCGAGGAGTATCAGTATATTCAGCACAGACTTCAAATGCAAGAAATGCAATTTTTTTATTAAATTCAACTGTTTGATCACCAAACCCATATTCATCTAATTTTATTTTATTAGAACCAAAAGAATTTGTTTCAATACAATCAGAACCGGCATCCAAATAATTTCTGTGAATTTCTTTTATCCAATCAGGATGAGTCAATATGAGGCCATCATTAAACCCATCTTGATTGTTTGGAAAATCTTCAGGGCTAGGATCATAACTTTGAATTTCAGTACCCATTGCTCCATCAAAAAGTAAAATTCTATTTTTTAATGCATCTAAGAAAGATTCTTTTTCAGTCAACATAATTTTAAAAAAACTCAGGATAGTTTAACTCTTTTCAGAAATATTTAGAAAAAAGTACAAAATAGACACGTATGTTGAAATTAGGATGAATTAAAAAAAATCCATATTTATGTCAAAGTTACATGTAAACAACTTAGTTCGTAGTGCGACATTTTTTCAACATGCAGGAATTTCAATAGTATTTGTATTCATGCCCGTAATAGCACAAGGTGTAACAGATTCCATTTTAGAAATTGGTTTGTTAATAGCTTCATTTAGTTTTGCACAAATTTTATCAGAGATGTATTTTGGAAGACATTCAGACAAAAAAGGAACTAGACTCAAATTTATTAGAATTGGCTTCATAGGGTGTGCGATAGCATTTGGATTACATTATTTTGCGGATGACATTACATTATTTTTCCTAGTTAGAATTGCTGCAGGTATTGCAAGTGGAATAATGATTCCTGCAATGATTGCTTATACGTATGAGGCCAACATAGATAAAAAAAGGGCAGCGACAGTAATATCATTTCATGCGTTAGGATGGTTAGCAGGTATTGCAGCGGCAGGTATTGCAAGTGATCTTAAATTAATTTTCATAATAAGTGCAGCATCATTTATTGTAGGTCTAATTTTTACAATAAAATTACCAAATCCAGAACAAAAAAAAGAAATTGAACCAGGGACTACTAAACAAGTAATTTTAAAAAATAAATTTCTCTTTTTATCATTGTTACTAAGGCATATTGGAGCTGCAGCAGTATGGACAATTCTTCCAATAATGATTATAGAAAAATGGGGAGGGGATCTATATCACATATCAATAGTATATGTTGCAAATACAGTGACAGCATTTATTTTAATGAATGTAATGGCAAGTAAGATTCAACTTTCTAATGTTACAAAATTTAAAATTGGAATTGGATTTACAACGTTTGTATTTATTGGGTTATCATTTGTAACAGAATGGTGGATGGCAATGCCATTTATGTCACTAGTTGGAGCTACATGGGCATTTTTATTTATCGGAGGAAATTTTCATCTGATGGAAAACAATCCACGTTCAACATCAACTGGAATTTTTAGTTCGACATTATCCATTGCAACAGTGATTGGTCCAATTATTGCAGGAAGTATTGCATTTGTATTTGATTATATTTCAGTAATATATTTTGCAATAGTGATTATTGTATGTGCTTTTGTTGTTTCATTAAAAATTAAAAATGAAATAAAAATTGAAAGGTAGAGATTTACAATTATATATTATAGTAAATTCTAATAATTAAAAAAAATACAACTAATAAAAAAACAGATAGAAGTGAGAGAGTATTTTATTAAATTTCAAATAAAATAAAATTATCTCAAACCCCAACGAGACATGACTTTAGTTTCTAATCTTTTAAAAACTACTCCATCAATGATCAAACCTATAATCATTATCACCACCATTATTCCAATTACTTGAGAAACGTCATTTAGAGAACGTCCAGCATTCAGTAAAAATCCCAATCCCAAGAATGAAAATAGGATCTCAGCACCAATTACGCCCCTCCATGCAAAAGCCCAACCCTGCTTAAATCCAGAAATCATGTATGGAAATGCAGCAGGAATAAGTACAGCAGTAATTAATTGAGTTCCTTTGGCACCCATATTTCTAGCAGCCTCAATAAAATGAGGATCAATATTTTTGACTCCAGTATAGGTGTTAATTGTAACAGCAAAAATTGCACCAATTGCAGTAACAAAAATTATTCCGCTATCAGTTAGACCAAACCAAAGTATTGCCAATGGGACCCATGCAATTGAAGGAATCGATTGTAATCCTAAAACTAGAGAACCAACAGTTTGATTAATGACTTCAACTCTTGCCATGAAAATTCCCAATACAATGCCACCAGTAATTGCAATTACCAATCCAATAGATAATCTCCACATACTTGTTGCAATTCCATAAAACAGACTACCATCAGCACCACCATAAAACAAATCTTCAGCTACTTCATATGGAGATGGGAAAATATTATCGGGCCATATCCCAATCATTGCAATAATTTGCCAAACTACTACAATTCCAATGTAAAATGCAATTCGATGAGGGGTAAAATTTTTTGCCATAATAATTACTCCAGATTTTTCTTTACCTCAGGTCTAAGTTCCAGTAAAATATCTTGTTGAAATTTTTTTAAAGATTCATCTTCAGTAGTTCTAGGTCGAGGGAAATCATTTCTAAATTCTTTTTTAATTATTGATGGTCTATTACTAAAAACTGCAACTTTAGTTCCAAGTACAGCTGCTTCTGCAACATTATGAGTAACAAACAAAATAGTTTTTTTAGTTTTTTCCCAAATTAGTTGCATTTCAACTAACAATAAATCTCGAGTTTGTGGATCAAGAGCTGCAAATGGTTCATCCATCAATAAAACATCAGGATCCATCACAAGAGCTCTAGCAATAGCTACACGTTGTTTCATTCCAGTTGAAAGTTGATAAGTATATGAATCTGCAAATTTTGTTAATTGCATCATATCCAAATATCTATGAGAAATTTTTGCACGTTCTTCCTTTGAAATTCCAGCCATCTTTAATCCAAATTCAACATTATCTTGAACCTTAAGCCAAGGAAATAGCGCACCTTCTTGAAAAACCATAATTCGTTCAGGTCCAGTTTCAGTAACAGGATGACCATCAAAGAGGATTTGACCTTCATCAGGTTTTTCTAAACCAGCAACAATACGCAAAAAGGTAGATTTACCACATCCTGAAGGTCCAACTAGGCATACAAAATCACCAGATTCAATTTTTAAATTGATACCACCTAGTGCTTTAAGATTATGAGAATCATGGCTAAAATATTTTATAATATTCTTGGCTTCTAATTTAGTCATCTAAGTATCCCCTACAAAGTTAGAATTTGAATCAATAGTGTAAAAAATTCCAGATAAATCATATCCATTTCTTCCTAAATATCCCAAAACATCAGCTTTTTCAGCAAAAGAATAAACAGAATCTCGTATAGGATCAGATGTAATTTCAATATTAGATAATGAGATATCAACTATATTATCAGATAAAGATTGACCCAGATGAGATTTTAAGAAACTATTAAAAATATTTCTAGTTTCAACAGGATTATCATTAATCCATTTTACTGTTTCATGATGAGAAAGAAGAAAGTTAGAAATGATTTCAGGATTTTTTTCAACATAATTAGTATTTGCAATTAACAATACAGATGCAAATTGTTTATTTGGCCATAGATCTTCTTCAAAAAATAATCTATTTCCACCAAGCTCAGTTTCTAAAATTGTTGCCCAAGGTTCTGCAACCCATGCACCATCAATATCACCTTTAACAAATAAAGTGTAAATGTCAGGATTAGCAATATTATAGACAATTACAGAGCCCCCTTTTTCAGCAGGTTTTAAATTATTTTCAGATAAATAATGTCTCAGTGAAACATCCTGAGTATTCCCAATTTGGGGTACAGCAATTTTTTTTCCTACAAAGTCAGATGCAGAATTTATTTCAGAATTTGGATGAACAATAAAACTTGCACCACCACTTGCAGCTCCAGATAAAATTTGAATATTATTATTTTCAGAATTTAAAAATCCATTA
>CAJQSE010000026.1 GCA_905612485.1 uncultured Candidatus Nitrosopumilus sp. | reverse complement strand
GATGCATTATTCAAAGTTTTAGTAATTCTTTCTTCAGCTTTAGTTCGTTTTTCAATTTCTTTTACAACTTTTGCTGCAGTATGATGACTTGAACTAATGGTACTACGAAATGAAGGCTTTGATTTAGTTTGTTTTTTAATTTGTGTTGCAATTTTTGATTTGATATCATCAAATGTGGAAACTTGTTCAGATATTTTTTTCAGTGTTTTTTGTCTGCTTTTTATTTCAGAAATTAATTCCTGAATATGATCATTTAATGAGCGCAGTCTAGCCTCTGCATTTTGTTTTTCTTCAGGAGTTTCAGCAAATTCAATTTCTTGTTCAGTTTGATCAATAATTTCTTTTTCACTATTAATACGAACTTCAGCAGTAGATACTAATCTTTGAATACTATCCACCTGAGCATTTTTTCTTGTAAGGTTTTCTGAAACATCTGAAACATCTTCTTTTTCAGATTCAATTTGTTTAATCATTTTTTGTAAACCAGTTGCAGAACGTTTTTCTGCAGATTGAAGTTGCTTAAGTTGAGTTTCAGCATTTTGTTTTAGTTTTGTTGCTTCTTTCTTCTTTTGACGTAATTCAATTACTGTTTTTTCTAAGGATGTCAATGATGTTCTAAAATAAAAGAGTCGATTAAGTTGTTAATATGATTAGGATTTGACTTTTCGGTTAAGAAAATTAACCAATATTGATCGCAAATTAACTTATTTTAAAAAATATTAGTGATGATATTTTACCAAAACTATGGATTTTCATCCAAAAAATTTACCAATAACAAAAGTATATGATCTAAAAAATGAAAATGATGCAATTCTAGCAGTGGAAGATATGGTAAATTTAGGATTCAAAGATAAAAAAGAAGGTTTCAAAGTCCTAATGCCAAAAGAAACTAAACTTGCAAAAAGAATTGGATATACAATTACAACAGGAGTTACAAAAGGGCTTCGTCAAAAAAATGAAACAAGGGATGTCAAATATTGGACATATCATTATGACGATGAACATTTTGCAATTGTATTGATAGATAATTCAGCTTTAACAGAATTAGGATTTTGATTTATCAAAAATTTGGTATAATTTTGTTCTATTTGCCATAACACCTGCAAGCATCACTCCAATTACAGTTCCACCTATTACATCCATTGGAAAATGTTGTAAAACATACAATCTACTAAGAGAGATCATTGCAGGATAAATAAATATCAAATATGCACCACGAGGAAATCTCTCAGATAGTGCATATCCTAAGATAATTGCAAATATCATTGATCTAGCTGCATGACCAGAAGGGTATGAAGCATCAAAACCACCTTCACAGAACAATGCAAATGTATCACGGCTAATTTCTACAGGAAATTCAACTCCAAGGTATTCAAAATCAGGTCTATCTCTGTCGACACCGCATTTGATGTATCCGGTAAGAAGAGTAGAAATTACAATTAGAATCAAAAGAGTAATTCCAACTCTACGAGTTTTTGGAATTAATAATACTATAATTGCAAATATCATCATGTTAAAAACATCTCCACTCTCAGTAACATATTGCATAAAAATGTCAAGAGTAGGATTTCCAACATTTTCTGAAATGAAAAAAATCACATTTTGATCAAAATCATCAGTTAGTTCAGAAAATACAAAGGCAGTTAAAATGAGGAAGAGGGCAGTCAATAAGACAAAAGAACGAGAACGAATATCAAAAAGCCAGTTTTGCAATTAATTAAACCTCAAGTATACATCTTTTAATTTTTATTAATACATAACCTTCAAAAATATAACTCATATCACACAAACAAATTTCAACAAATAATTGTGATCGGCTCAAAGATTTTAACCAAGTGCATAATAGAAAAGTTGTGAAGGTACTCACATTAGATGATTTTGATCTAAATGGTAAAACCGTATTTGTGAGAATGGATATGAATTGTCCAATCGATCCAGAAACGGGGGAAATTTTAGGTACCAAAAGAATTGAAGAAACCATTGAAACGCTTGAATCACTAAAAGATGCTAAAGTGGTGATAGCATCTCATCAAGGAAGGGTTGGAAATAATGAATATACAGGAATGGACAAACATGCAAAAGTTCTTGAGAAATTAATGTGTAGAAAAATAAAATATGTGGAAGATACTATTGGAGAAGCAGCACAAAATGCAATTAAAAATTTAGAAGAAGGGGAGATATTACTTTTAGATAATCTTAGATTATGTGCTGAAGAAAATTATGAGTTTACACCAGAAAATGCTGCAAAAACAATCATGGTTTCAAGATTATCAAAATTATTTGATCTTTGTGTCTTAGATTCATTTCCAAGTGCACACAGATCACATCCATCTATTGTAGGATTTGCACAGGTGTTACCAGCATGTGCAGGTAGAATCGTAGAGAGAGAAGTAAGAAATTTGGATGAAATAATGACAGTTGCAAAAGCACCCCATGTAATTATTCTAGGAGGTTCAAAAGTATCAGATAGACTAGAAGCTATCAAATTACTAATTCAAAATGGACGTGCAGACCATGTTTTACTTACAGGATTAATTGGAAATGTGTTTATGCGGGCTCAAGCCCGAATTAAATCCCCTCTAAGAATCAAAAGAGAAAACGATATGGTTTCAAAAGCACATTCGTTGATAGGGGATTACCCAGATGTTTTTGCAACTCCAGTAGATATTGCAATTGATAAAGATGGGAAAAGAGTAGAAATGGATGTTAGGGAAATTAGTAAAGGAGATAAAATTTTGGACTTAGGCCCTAAAACAATAGAATATTATTCAAAATTAATTTCAGGTGCGGGAACAGTATTCATTAGTGGTCCTGCAGGATTTTTTGAAAAAGAGAATTTCAAATATGGAACAAAAGAAATGTTAAATGCAGTTGCAAATTCAATGGCAACAACAATTGTAAGTGGTGGACATTTAACAACAGCATTAAAGCAAGAAGGATTAGCAGATAAAATTAATCATATCAGTACAGCAGGTGGCGCATTAGTATTATATCTGACTGGAGAAAAACTTCCAATGATGAAAGCGTTAGAGGATGCGGCAATAAAATATAGAACTAAAGAGTAGATGCACAAGAGGAATTTGGGCAAACTCTTTCTTCAGAGGTTCCTAGATAGATATCATGATTACAAGAATCACAATAAAATTTTTCAACAGGATCAAATAGTTTTAGAAAAATAGTAGTAAAATTTTGTGCGATATTTCTCACAAGACCAGAATCACAAATTCCCATAAATAATGATTCAGTATCATCAATTATCCAAGAAGGGTCAAGGTCACCTTCAGATTTGAGAATTTCAAAGATAGCATCATTAGTAAATTTTGTATCAACATCATTAAATTTTTCAAAAATTATTTTTCGTATTTGTAATTCAATAGGAATGGAAGAAGTAAAATCACTCATATTAATACAGATTTTCAGCCTCTGTTTTTAGCGTATCTACACCTGTTTCATCATTCAGATTAGAACCAAGGTAGGTATACAATGCAGATTTGAGCACCTTAAGAGAAAGTAATGCACATTTAATTCTAACAGCTTGTAAGTGGTCTAATCCTAATTCACCCAATATATCATGTTTTTCAATTTTTCGTACATCATCAAGAGATTTTCCCTTAGTTATTTCAGTTAAAACTGAAGTGCAAGCCATACAGATGGCACAACCTTTTCCATGAAATTTAATATCAGTGACTTTGTTATCATCAATTTTCATATCAATATCAATACTATCACCACATAGGGGGTTAGAATCATGAAATGTAACATCATGATTTTCAATTTTTCCATAGTTGATAGGATTTCTTGAATAATCAACAATCATTTCATGATAGATGTCAGTACCACTATTCATAATTTAAAGACCTTTGCCACTATATTTAATGAATTGATTAAAGCATCAACATCTGCCTTTGTATTATAAATATAGAAACTAGCTCTAGAAGTTGCAGCAACGTTTAGTCTCTCCATTAATACTTGGGCACAATGATGACCTGAACGAAGTGCAATACCCTCACCATCAATTATTTGAGCAACATCATGTGGATGTACATCTGCAAAATTAAATGATATGACACCACCACGTTTTGTAATATCTTTAGTACCATAGATTTGAAGTCCTGGAACTTTTGAAAATTCATCTATAGCATATTTAGTTAATTCAATTTCATGTTGTCGCACATTATCCATTCCAATTTTTGTAAGATAATCAATTGCAGCTCCAAATCCTATAACATCTGCAATACTTGGAGTTCCTGCTTCAAATTTGTAAGGTAAATCATTCCAAGTAGTTTCATACTTGTGAACTTCTCTAATCATATCACCACCACCATGAAATGGATTCATTGTTTGTAATACAGATTTTCTAACCCACAAAACACCAATTCCAGTAGGAGCCAACATTTTGTGTCCAGAGAATGCAAAGAAATCACAACCCAAAGTATCAAGATCAACTGTCATATGAGGTACAGCTTGAGCACCATCAATCAAAGTAGGGACACCTGCAGCCTTACATTTTGCAATAATTTTTTCAGCATCAGTAATAGTTCCAAGAACATTAGACATCAAACTAAAAGTTACAAGTTTTACTTTACCAGTTGCAAGATATTTATCAAGATCATCTAAAATTAATTGTCCATCATCATCCATTCCAATATATTCTAATTTTGCATGTTTTTCTTGAGTAAGTAATTGCCATGGAACAATATTACTATGATGCTCATATTCAGTGGTGACAATAATATCACCTTCGTTGATATGAGGTCTCCCCCATGCATATGCAACTAAATTAATTGCTTCAGTAGTTCCTCTAACAAAAATAAGTTCTTGACGATTTTTAATATTAACAAATTTTGCAATTTTATCTCTAGCTGCTTCATAAGCTTCAGTTGATTCTTCAGCAAGGGCATATACTGCACGATGAATATTTGCATTATGATTTCTATAATAATCAGTAATAGCATCAATTACTTGATTAGGTTTTTGAGTTGTAGATGCATTATCTAAATAAACAAGACGTTTGTTATCTCTAACAGTTCTTTTTAAAATTGGAAAATCATTTCTAAGATTCTCAAAAGAGTCGTCAGTACTTTGCAAATTTTAAACCTCTACAAAAATTTCGTTGTTATCAATTTTAACTGGATATGTTTTAAGAGCAGTTTCAGCTGGAAGATTATTTGGTTTACCATTAACTAAATTAAAAACTGAAAGATGTAATGGACATCTAACACCTTCTTTGCTCAGAAAGCCAGTAGAAAGATCTGCATCAGCATGAGTACAAATTAAATCAGTAGCATGAATTGTGCCATCAAGATTTGCTATGAGAAGTTTCATATCATCTTTAATAAAACCAAAAAGTTCGCCTTTTTTCACTTGATCTAAATTGCATGCTTTAATCCATTCAGACAAAAAATCACCGATACTTGTAGTGTTGTTCAACTTCAGAATTTTCATCATAACGAGTTTCTTCAATTTCAACAAACTTTGCCAATTCCTCATCTGTGTTAATAGTAAGTTCACGATTATCCCATTTTGATTCAATAAGATATGCAATCCATGCTCTCACTTGAAAAGACATTTTTCTTGAAAGAGGTTCTAAGAAACCCTCAACAATAGTTCTTTCAGCTTCTTCATGACTGAGGCATCTAGTTTTTAGATAGAAAAGTTGTTCCTCATCAATTTGTGCAACAGATGCAGAATGAGTTGCTTTTACATCATTGGTGAATATCTCTAATCCAGGAATTGATGAGGATTTTGCATCAGGATCTAATAGAATTGAACGACCTGATAAGAAAGAATTGGATTTAGTTGCATTTTCCTTAATTCTAATCATTCCTTTAAAAAGAGATTTAGATTTATTTCGAAGAATAGATTTTTCAACTACACGTCCTTCAGTAGATGGACTTTCATGATTTACATTAGTTTGAATATCAAATGATTGTTCATTATTTCCAAAAATAACTTCAGAGTCATTTGAAGATGCACCAGTACCATTAAGAAAATATTCAATTTTATATCTAGATAACATTGAACCAAATAATCCAGAATACCAGTTTACTTTAGCATCTTGTCCGAGGTCAATACGTTTTGTTGAAAAAGTTACAGCGTGTTGATCCATCATTTGTAAAGTAGTAACATCCAATTGAGCATTTGCAGCAACATTTGTGTTCATTAATTCAATATATGCTTGCTGTGTTTGAATATTTGCAGAATACAATTCTTGAACAAGTATAGATTTACTGCTTTCATCTGCAAAAATAATATTTCTAGAAATTGTTGAATGACCATCTTCAGAAAGGCATGTCAAAAAGTAAATAGGTTTATCTAAAATAAAATTACGTGGTATGTGGATGAATATTCCAGAATTAAAAGCAGCATTATTCAAAGCTGTAAATTTATCATCATTAGAATTTGATGCCTCTAATGCATTTTTTACTAATTCAAAATTATTTTGAATGGCATCAGATATTGAAGAGATTACAAGTCCTTTTGATTTTAATTCATCAGGTAAATTAATTCTATGAATGTTGGTTCCAATTTGAATAATACAAATTTCATTTTCTAATTCACCTAATCTTTTTTGAAGAAAAGCAGGTATTGTTTCAGTAGTAGTAGTAGATAGAGATACTTTTGCAGGATCCATCTTTTTTGCATCAGTATACTTGTTGTATAATGGAGATGTTTCAATTGGGAGATCATCATAGATAATTAATGAATTTCTTCGATAATTTTTAAGCCAATCAGGTTCATTTCCAGATAAAGATATTTTATCAATATGAGCAGTGCTTAATTTTGAAAGTATTTCTTGAGACATTATTAATCAGATAAAAATTGGGATATTATCCCACAGAGTCATCCATTTCTAATTTAATGAGTCTGTTTAATTCAACTGCATATTCCATTGGCAATTCTTTTGTAAATGGTTCCATAAAGCCATTAACAATTAATGATAATGCATCTTCCTCACTAAATCCTCTAGACATAAGATAGAAAATTTGTTCATCACCGATTTTTCCAACAGTAGCTTCGTGAGTGATTGTTGCATCCTCTTGATCAATTACCATGTACGGATAAGTATCAGTTTTTGATGTATCATCCATTAACAATGCATCACATCTAACAGTAGATTTTACACCAGTAGCGCCTTTTGCAACATGTAGCATTCCCCTATAAGTTGAACGTCCATCTAATCGGCTTACAGATTTTGATGTAACTTTAGAAGTTGTATTTGGTGCAAGATGTACCATTTTAGCTCCAGTGTCTTGATGTTGACCTTTACCTGCAAATGCAATAGATAGTGTTTCACCATAAGCTCTTTCACCCATAAGATAAACACCAGGATATTTCATTGTTAATTTACTTCCAATATTTCCATCAATCCATTCAACGGTTGCACCTTCATATGCATAAGCACGTTTTGTTACAAGATTGTAAACATCAGAACTCCAGTTTTGAATAGTAGTGTATCTTAATTTTGCATCTTTGTGTGCAACAAGTTCAACAACAGCAGAGTGAAGTGATTCAGAAGAATATACAGGAGCAGTACAACCTTCGATGTAATGTACTTCTGCGCCTTCATCAACAATGATTAATGTTCTTTCAAATTGACCAATATTTTCAGCATTAATTCTAAAGTATGCTTGTAAAGGCATGTCAATATGAACACCTGGTGGGACATAGATAAATGAGCCACCACTCCATACTGCACTGTTTAATGCTGCAAATTTGTTATCCTCTGGAGGGATAATTTTACCAAAATATTTTTTGAACAATTCAGGGTGATCAATTAAAGCTTGATCAGTATCTAAAAACAAAACACCTTGTTTTGCCAAATCTTCTCTTAAACTATGATAAACAACTTCAGATTCGTATTGTGCACCAACACCTGCCAAAAATTTCTTCTCAGCTTCTGGAATTCCAAGTTTATCAAAAGTTTTTTTAACATTATCTGGAACATCATCCCAATTCTTTGCTACTTTTTCAGATGCTTTAGCATAATAATAGATATTTTGGAAATCGATAGTACTAAGATCACCACCCCAAGTTGGCATTGGTTTATTCATAAAGATTTCATAAGAACGTAATCTAAAATCTAGCATCCACTGTGGCTCATTTTTCATTTTACTAATTTCAATTACAGTATCTTTAGAGAGTCCTTTTTTACTAAGATGGACATACATTTCTGTTGAGTCTTTAAAATCATATTTTGTATAATCAATATCTAGATTTTCTGTTGCCATGTGTAAAATAACTCCGTTATATTATAAATACATGAGGAAAAATAGGTAGAGCTAAATAGCTTGAGCTAAATCACACTCAAATCATGTTCAAAGTAGTCTTCATGGCATCAAATGCACCTGCAACAGTATGAACTTCTGCAACAGTATTTTTGACTTTAAATTTTTTTAATTCATCTGAAGTAAATGGGCCAATTGAAACAACAGATAATTTTGTAAGATTGTCAAGTAATACATCCTCAGCATAATCTTTAGACATTATTTCAAAAAATCCCCTAACAGACGATGCACTAGTAAAGACTACACCATCAACTTTATTTTGAGAAAATAATTCTCTAAACCCATTCCATTGAGCAGTATCTCTAAAAGCACAAACATCATACAGATAAATTTCTAATACATCAATTCCAATTTTTGAAAGTAGTTCTTTTAGAAAAGGGGTTGATGCACCACTACGTGGAACAATAACTTTTTTCCCAACAGCATTAAGTTTTGTAAATTCCTCACCCACACCAACAGATGAAAAAGTCGTAGGTTGATGATTTACTTTAATTCCTTGAGCTTCAAGTGTGAGAGAAGTTTTAGGTCCAACAGACATTACAGTAGTATTTGCAACTGCTAATTGTAATTTTTCAAGTTTTCCCAATTGTTTTGCAGTGTCAAATAATAATTTTACAGCTTTTGAACTCATAAAAACAGAATAATCAGGATTGTATTTAGAGACAGACTCTAAAAAGTCATCAACAATTTTTTCACCCTTACTTACTAATTCAATTGTAGGTAATGGTATAGCAGTGACATTATTTTCTTTTGCAAGTGAAATAAATTCTGAAGCATCATCGTGTGAACGAGTTATTGCAATAGTTTTACCACTAAGCATTATTTCCACCCAATAATATCAGATAAATCAACTACCTTACCAATAATTATATTTGTAGGAGGAATAATTTTATTTTCTTTAACTTTTTTTGCAATATTTGTAACATTTCCTTTTATCATTTTTTGTTGGGGAGTTGTTCCATTTTGAATTACAGCTACTGGCATTTTTTTATCCATGCCTCCTAAAATAAGTTGTTTACAAATAACATCAATTCTAGACAATCCCATCATGATCACTATGGTATCTACAGATTTTGCAAGATTTTTCCATTTAACAATCTCTTGCTTCTTTTCAGGATCCTCATGTCCAGTTACAAAAACTACTGATGAAGAATATCTTCTATGAGTTAATGGGATTCCAGCATATGTTGCAGAACCAATACCAGAAGTAATTCCAGGGACAATTTCATATTTTACTTTATGATCTTTTAGAAATTCAGCTTCCTCGCCGCCACGTCCAAAAATTATTGGATCACCGCCCTTAAGTCTGACAACATTTTTTTTAGATTTTGCATATTCAACCATTAGATCATTAGTAGTATTTTGATGAGTTGTATCATCACCCACTGCACGTCCAACATAGACTTTTTTTGCAGTTTTAGGAATCATCGAAATAATTTGTTTACTAACTAATCTATCATACAAAACAACATCAGCTTTTTGGATTAATTCAACAGCCCGCAGAGTAATTAACTTACTATCTCCAGGACCTGCTCCAACAAGATACACTTTACCGATCATGTCTTATTCCATTCCTCCACTTTCTGTCTCCAATTTAATGCAAGATCATTAATGCCCTTACTACGTAATTCCTCACCTACACGTTTACCCAATAATTTTGGATAATTTTTATCTCCAGAATGAGTTACTTGTAGAGATTGCTTACCATCAACAGAAAAAGCATATACAGTTAATGTCATTTCAGAGCCATTTGATTTGGCATATGCACCTAAAGGAAATCTACATCCAGAATCAATAAAATCAGATAAAGCACGTTCAGCCTCAATTTCCAATCGAGTAACAGGGTCTTCAATTTTTCTTAGCATTTCAATTGTTTGAGGATCATCAATTCTTGCAACAATTGCAAGAGCACCCTGACCAGGTGAAGGAGAGAAATCTTCAGTAGATAAAGATGTAAACTTTACATCAACTCCCAATCTAGAAATTCCTGCATGTGCAAGTACTACAGCATCATAATCTTCGCCAAATACTTTCTTAATTCTAGTTTCAATATTACCTCTAATAGATTTAACAGTAACATCAGATCTTTTTCGTTTGACCTGGACAGCACGTCTCAGTGAACTTGTTCCAATTACAGAACCAGGTTTTATTTCATCTAATGATGAACCGTCAGATGAAATGAATACATCATTTACTATTTCACGTTTTGGAATTGATGCAATTATTAAATTATCAGTTAATTGAGAAGGAACGTCTTTGAGACTATGTACTGCAAAATCAATTTCTTTTTCTGCAACTGCCTTATCAATTTCTTTTTCAAAAATACCTTTTTGTTCAATAGTGAATAGTGGTCTTGTATCAGTATCACCTTTAGTAGTAATTGGTTTAATTTCATATTCACAATCAGGATTTACTTTTTTTAATTCTAAAATAATCCAATTGGTTTGAGCTATAGATAATTTACTACCTCTTGCACCAACTACATACTTCAATTTTTCACCGACTTTAATGCAGTATGATATGCATCTAATGTTTTGTTTAGATCATTTTCAGTATGAGCATCAGATAAGAAAACAACTTCAAATTGAGAAGGTGGAATAAAGACTCCTTGTTTCAATAGAGTTTTAAATAATTTTTGGAATTTTTTACCGTTTGCTTTTTTTGATGTTTTATAGTCAATTACAGGCGTATTTGTAAAGAAAATTTGAAACATTGAGGCTGTAAAATTAATTTGATGAGGAATTCTCATATCAGTTGCCATATCGTCAAGTGCGGTGGAAAATAATAAATTAAATCTTTCAAGTTTTGAATAGAGTTTATTTTTGATTTTATTTATTGTCTTAATAGAACTAATTGCAGCACTAACAGAGATAGGATTTCCAGCAAAAGTACTTGCTTGGTATACTTTTCCTTCAGGAGAAAGTAAGTTCATGATTTCTTTTTTACCGCCAACAGCAGATATTGTAAATCCATTACTCAAAGATTTAGCTAAAGTCGTGATATCAGGTTTGATACCAAAATGTTCTTGTGCTCCACCAGGTGACACTCTAAAGCCAGTAACAACCTCGTCAAAAATTAATGGGATGTTATTTTCTTTAGTAATTTTCCTCAAATCGGAAAGAAAATTTTTTTCAGGTAAAATTAATCCCATGTTAGCTAAAATTGGTTCAACAATAACACCAGCAATGTCTTTATCTTTAGAAATTGTTTTTTGTAAATCTTCAATATTGTTATACTCAACAACCAATGTATTTTTGGAAACTTCATCTAATCCACCATCAGATACAGAAATACCATTATGTACTGAACCAGAACCTGCTTTTACTAAAACAGAATCATGTGCACCATGATAACATCCTTCAAATTTAATAATTTTTTTCTTTTTTGTGTAACCACGAGCTAATCTAATTGCAGTCATTGTAGCTTCACCACCAGTGTTCATTAATCTGACTTTATCCATAGATGGAAAATTCCCAATAATTAATTGTGATAATTCTACTTCAGATGCAGTTGGAGTACAATACAGAGTTCCTTTTGAAAGTTGTTTAGTTACAGATGTAATGATTTCTTTTCTTCTATGTCCTAAAAGTAACGCACCATATGCATTACAAAAATCAATGTAACGTCTATTGTCTTCATCCCAAATGTATGCACCATTTGCTTTTTTTGTAAAAAATGGATAAGGATCAAAATATCGAACAGGGCTATTGACCCCTGAAGGAATCACTCTTTTTGCATCATTGAATAGTTCCCTAGAAGTAGGCATACTCAATCTACAACATGGTCATTATTATTCCTAATTTGAGCTCTCTGGGCTTGAAATTTATCACGAAATAGAAATGCTGCAATCAAAGTTCCAATAAACGGTGCACTCCAATATAGCCACAAGTCACCAAAAGTTCCAGATAATAATGCAGGTGCAAGTGCCCTAGCAGGGTTCATAGAGGCACCAGAGATAAAGGCTAAAAATAAAATATCTAATGCAACAATTCCACCAATTGCAACACCACTAAATCCTCGAAGACCTTTCGTATATACAACATAGAAAATTACACCCATAAGCATCATGGAAGCTAAAACTTCTACTGAAAATATCAAAAAGATTGAAAAATCATAGTTAGGAGCATTGGCTCCAAGATTTGCTTTCTCGCCAATAAAAATTAAAACAAAAAGTGAACCCAATAAAGCACCAATAATTTCTGCAATTAAATAATACAAAACTTGAATTTTTGTTATATGTCCTGTAACATAGTACCCAATAGTAACTGCAGGGTTAAAGTGAGCCAAAGAAATTTTTCCAAAAGAATAAACTCCAATTAATAATGCAATGAATGGGGCAACAGCTGCAAAAGGAATTCCCAAATCACCATCAAAAAATTCAACATCATAAACAATAGAACCAGTTGCAAAAACTACAAGAATAAAAGTTCCAATTAATTCTACAGTAAAAATTTGTAAATTAGAATAAGTCATTAATTATCACTTTCAAGAGAATTAAGTAAATTCAAAACACCATGTTTAATTTGATCACGAATTTTTCTTACATCGTCAATAGATTTTCCTTTAGGATCATCAACATTCCAATCATCCACATCTTTTACAAATAATGATGGACATGATTCCTCATCCATACATCCCATATTGACAGTTTTATGGGAATTTTCAATCATAGAGTCTAACAATAATTGGGGTTGTTGATTTTTCAAATCAATTCCAATTTCATCCATTACTGAAACAACAATAGGATTAAGATTAGATGATGGTGATGTTCCAGCACTAACCACATTGAATTGATTTTTAGCATATTTTTTAAAAAATGCCTCAGCCATCTGACTTCTTCCAGCATTCTCTACGCACACAAATAGAATATTTTTAGGTAAATTCACAATATAACATAAATATTAGTTTATATAAATTTAAATTGATATGAATGGAATTAGTCTTTTAAAATGTATTTGTGATGAAACAAGATTTGAAATTTTAGAATTATTACAAAAAAATAATGAATTGTGTGTGAATGATTTTGTGAATGAACTAAAAAAGGATCAGCCATTAGTATCACATCATCTAAAGACATTAAAAAAATGTGGGATTGTCAAATCAAGAGATGAAGGAAAAAAAGCAATGTATATGATTTCCAGTAGTCAATTATCAGAATTAATAACAAAGGTTACAAAAACATCAAAAGAAATTCCAAATCTATGTTCAGATAAAAACTGTTGTTAAAATTTTTCAGTACGTAATACGCCAACGTCACTAACATAAAGTACGATGGCAAAATTAGCAAACATGGTTCTAGAAACCTCCTCAACAATATCTTGCAACTTTGCTTCACGCAAAATTATTTCAATTTTAACATTTTTTTCATTTTTAAAACCTTGACCACGTAATCCACGTGCACCATTACCATTTACTTCATAAATTGTATAACCAGTAATTTCATGTTTAGTTAGAATTTCCATAATATTTTTTTGTGCTAGAATTTCACAAGTAATTGTAAGTAATTTTACAGGATATAGCTTCATATCAAATCCTTAAATGAATAATTGAATAAGTCTATCGATCCATCAAGATTATGTAAAAATGATGCAACTGCAAACATGATTGGTAATAATACAATGATGTTGTAAGGAAATGTAATTCCTAATGCAGATGTAATGTAAAGACTAGGATTTGCTTGTGGGATTGCATTACGCAAAACAGCAGGAGCTGCAATAAATGATGCACTAGCTAATAGAAGTCCAAACATTACTGAACCACCCAAACTTAGACCCATCAATGTGGCTACCACAACACCAATTATTCCATTAAAAGTAGGCATGATTATAGCAAAAGATGTAAGAAAAATCCCAACTTTTTTGATGTCATCTAATCTTTGACCTGCAATAATTCCCATTTCAATCATAAAAATTACAATTGCTCCAGTAAACAACTCATCAAAAACAAATTTGATAGGACCAAATCCATCTTCACCAATTATGTATCCAATTACAATACTACCAAGTAAGATAACTATAGCTTTACCAGTAACTGATTCACGCAATACCTTAGAAAGTTTGATTTTTGTTTCATTTAACCCAACATCAATATCAGATTTAGAATCATTAGTGAATGATTGTTTTTTAATATTGATCTGTTTAGAGACTGCCATGTTTGTCAAAAATATTGCCAAGATAAATGCAACAGGTTCTAAAACTGCCAAAACAGCTGCAAGATAACCTTCAGATGTTACTCCCTGATTTTTAAGAAAAGATAATCCAACTGAAAAAGTTACAGCACCAACTGCACCATAAGTAGATGCTAATGCATAAGAGTCAAAAATATTGAATTTCCCTAATTTACGTAAAATTTGATAGTGATTTAATGTAAACAATAATGAAAGTCCAATGGCAACCAACATAGGAATAAGCATATTTTCAAATCCAGTAGTTCTCATTTGGATTCCACCGTGAAGTCCAATTGCGGCAAGAAGATAGATGGGTAAAAATTCAGAGATTGCTTCTGGAATTTTTAAATCAGATTTTATTCTTGCTGCAATAATTCCAAATAGGAAAAATAGAACTATAGGAGTAAGAAGATTCGATTGGATTAATTGTAAAATATCCATTAGTAGGATCTGGAAAAAAAATTGCTGAAATAAAAATCAATGTAAACTATACAAAGAGATGAATCAGATAAGTAAATCCAATTGCCATTCCAGCTGCACCAGGAATCGTGATTATCCATGAGAAAATAATTTGTCTACTTACTTTCCATCTTACAGCTCGTTTTCGTCTAGCAGCGCCTGCACCCATAATTGTTCCTGTAATAGCATGTGTGGTACTGGCAGGTATTCCCAATATTGCAAAAGCTGCCAACATTATACCGCCACCTGTTTCTGCTGCAAATCCTTGATATGGTCGAAGCCTAGTGATTTTAACTCCCAATGTTTTGATTACTTTGTATCCGCCAAAGAAAGTACCAAGTCCCATGGCAGCTGCTGCAGCAAAAATTACCCAAAGAGGTATGTCAAGTTCAGGAATCATTCCTGCAGAAAATAAAATTAAGGCAATAATACCCATAGTTTTTTGGCCATCATTTGCACCATGAGTTAAAGCAAACCATGCTGAGGAAATAATTTGTAATCTACCAAATGTTTTGTTTACAGGCGCAGGTTTACGATTTGCAAATATTGTAATTATTAAGCCAGTTAACAAAAGACCAACAATTAGCCCTCCAATTGGAGCAATTACAATTCCTGCAAAAACTTTAGTTAATCCACCATAAACTAATTTTTCAAATCCTAATCCTGCAATTCCTGCACCCATTATTCCACCTATTAAAGAATGACTGTTAGAAATTGGTAATCCAAAATAAGTACAAAGGGTACTCCATCCGATAGCACCTGACAATCCACCTATAATTATGTACACTGTAATATCATCGGGTTGTACAATTCCTTTTGCAATTGTTTGTGCAACTGCAACTCCAAAAACAAGTGGACCAATGAAATTCATTACAGCAGATAAACTTACGGCATGAATTGGTTTTAAAACACGAGTTCCAATTACAGTAGCAACTGAATTTGCAGAGTCATTAAACCCATTTACAAAATCAAATATTAATGCAATAATTATTGCTGCTATTGCTATCTCTAACATTCAATCATCTCAGGTATATTTCAAAACAATATCTTCAATAACATCAGATACATCTACACATCGGTCAGATGCAGTTTCCATTGTTTCATAGATATCTTTTAGTTTGATGATTTTAATTGCATCATCACTTTCAAATAATTCTCTAATTGCTTCTTTATACAAATCATCTACAATATGTTCAATGTCACTAGTATTTCGACAATGTTGAATCATATCTTTAGAATCCTTAATTCGTTGTAATTTTGAAATCATGTATTTCACTTCTTTTGTAGCTTTGACCAACTCTATTGCCATCTCTTTACAGTATGGTGGGGAAGAAGTAATTTTGTAACTAAACACTCTAGCAGCAATACCATCCATGAAATCAATCACATCATCTATTTTTGATGCAATTCTTTGCATATCTTCACGATCTAGAGGTGTAATGAACGTTTTATTTAACTCTGAAAATATATCTCGTGTTAAAACATCTGCTTCAGTTTCTAATTGGTGAATTTTTGCTGCCTGCTCAACATTAGTAAGATCATCAAATAAAATCACTACAGCCTCAGAGATTTCAACTGCTTTTTTTGCCAAATTATCTAAAATTTTTAAAAGTTCTTTTTCATTGGATTTAATCCAAGATAACCATAGTCCCATAACAATCAACAGATATGTTAAGACTTAAGGAAAGTCTCCATAAAGTATATTGTTCTATATAGACACAGTTGATCGTAAGTAATTTGTGATTGATCACTATTGAATTGTTAAAAAATATGTAATTGTTATTTTTTCTTAAAATGGTTTGTTTACTTCTCTAGTAAACACATAACTTGTAATGGCCACCATTGCAATTACAAATGCAAAGATAACTCCAATACTAATCAATATTGGGATACCACCTTCAGAAACACCAGTCATTAATTCTCTAACTAACAAAACAGTATAAGTAACAGGGTTCAATTTTGCAATTACAGCAAGCCAATTTGGTAATAATTCTAATGGGAATAATGCAGGACTTAACATGAATAATGGCATGCCAAGTAAATTTATCATTCCCCAAAAAGTTTCTTGGGATTTTGCAGTTGCTGCAAGAGTAACAGATATTCCCGAAAAACCCAGTGAGAATAAAATAACAATCCCCATTATTGGAATAATCATTAATGGGTTTGGAAATGTAACACCAATAGCTAAAGCAATTCCAATAATCAAACTTGCTTGTAAAGCTGCAATTAAAGAAATAGCAGACATTTTTCCCAAAGCAATTGCAGAACGTGAAATTGGTGAAGTTAATGCCTTGTTCATAAAACCATATCTTCGATCCCAAAGTGTGTTAACTCCACCAAAAATACTTGTAAAAATGGCAGTCAAGATAATGACACCAGGAGCCATAAATTCAATATATTCACCTTCAAATCCTACCGATTGAATTAATGGTTGAGTCTCTGAAAAAATATTTCCAACTACAATTATCCAAATGGCAGGTTGAATTAATCTAATTAAAACTCCACTTCTAGATTTTTTGTATCTCTTTAATTCACGCCAAAAAATCGTATATGTGTCGTACATTATACTATTCATGCTCGTAACCTCTTCATTTTTGCATGTTCAATCTTTCGATTAAATTTTGACTTGTCATCTCTAATTTCATGTCCAGTGTAAGAAATGAAAACATCATCAAGTGTGGGTTGTGTTAGAGATATGGTAGTAATTTTAATTTCAAGATCAGATGAAATTTGAAAAATTTTTGGAATAACTTCGGTTCCATTTGAGGTAAAAAGAATTAATTTTAAATCTTCCTCATTAATTTTTTTGATAAATTTAATCTTTTTTAATTCTGCTAAAAATGAATCATGATTGTTATTATTATTTACAACTAGTGAAATAATTTCATTGCCCAAAGCATTTTTCATATTTTGAGGAGAATCAATGACTTGAATCTTACCACCATCTATAATTCCAATTCGGTCACATAGATTATCTGCCTCTTCCATATAGTGAGTAGTAAGAAAAATAGTCATATCAAATTCAATGTGAATTTTTTTAATATATTGCCAAATTTTTCTCCTAGTTTGAATATCTAATCCAACAGTAGGTTCATCAAGAAACAAGACTTTTGGATGATGTAAAAGGCCTCCAGCAATATCTAACCTCTTTCGCATACCGCCAGAATATGTAACGACAGCTTGATGTTGTTTATCTGAAAGTTCAATTAATTCTAAAACTTCATTAATTCTTTGATTAATTTCATTTTTTGGAATATGATTTAATTTTGCTTGTAATAATAGATTTTCACGTCCAGTTAGATATTCATCAACAGTAGTTTCTTGTTGTACAAATCCAATATTTTCTCTAACATGTTTGGCATCTTTCATCACATCAAAACCTGCAATCAAAGCTTTTCCAGATGTAGGTTTTAGTAAAGTTGTAAAAATCATCATGGTAGTACTTTTTCCAGCACCATTAGGTCCCAAAAATCCAAAAATTTCTCCTTTTTCTACTGAAAAAGAGACATCATTTACTGCAACTAGATCTCCAAATGATTTAGTAAGAGATTTTGTTTCTATAGCATACAATAACTTAATCCATTTTGAGAATTATAAATTACTAAGTATTAGATCAAAAACTACTCATAAAAAATTTAAAAAGAGTATTTTGCGAACATGAAGTATGAAAGGATTATGTCAAAAATGTCACTCATCAAATGTAGATATTACACTTGAGGATGGAAGTCCTGTTTGTGCAATTTGTGTAAAAAAATAGAATATAATAAAAAAGAATCATTCAATATTTTAAAATTCTTCTTTAGTCATTCCTAAGATAATTTTTTCGCCGATTTTTCAAATATCAGAAATTTCTATCAATGGGATTAAATTACTTGACAGATTATAGTAGGCATGGAAATTTCAGAAGAAAGATTCAGACCAATTCTAATTACAAAAGGAAGGAAAACAGGAAACCCTCATTCAGTATGGCTAAGGGCTGTAAAATATAATAAAAAAATCTATTTTTCAAGACATCGTCCAGATGGAGATTGGTTTCAAAATGCAATTACAAATTCTGAAGTAAAAATTCAATATAATAATATGGAATTTACTGGAAAAGCATCTCTAGTTACAGATGATGAATTAAATCAAAAAATTTCTCAATTAAAATATCCTGGAGAAAAACGTGCGGACGAAAAAAGAGTTGCCATTGAAGTTACATTAGATTCTAATAATAAAAATTAAACTAAATGAACTACTGTAGAAACACCACGTCTATCAAATTCAACATCATTTTCAATTTCACTAACAGTAACAGTAAATGAAATTACATCACGAGGCTTACCATTTTCTGCATGAAGTTTTAAATGAAGATCCAACTCATTAGATTCCACAGTTGGTAAATTATTTTCTTCCAAGTATGCACCGCATGTAGATTCAATACGGAATCTATCATCTTTGAAATGATAACCAAGTTTCATTTTTCTATTTTTTCTAGGATGTCCTTTAATAATTACATCAATAATTCCAGGTTTTGTTTCAGTGTATCCTGATTTTTGATTTACAAAAACTCCAATTTCAAGAGGTTTACCAGCTGTAGATTCAGCCATCTTTTGAATTCCGTCATTCATTATAACATCTACTGCTTTGATAGATTGTGCAACTTTTGCTAACCATTCATTTGTTCGAGTTATGGTTGCATGAATTCCTGCACGTCTTCGTTTATCTTCATCTTCAGGTAATTTGTAATAATCAACCCAAGCTTCATAATCGTGAGAAATATCTTCAATAAAATCAATGCATGTACGCTTGTATTCATTAGGATCATCAGTTCTTTCGGATTCATCACCAGTTCTCATTCCATCATAACCTTCAGGCATTGCCATACTCTAAATCTATTATAGTTCTAAAAAAACTAATCTTGACTGAAATTAATGATTATAATAGGAATTTTTCAGATAATAATTAATGATATTCTCAGAATTAATTACAGACTTACAAAATGAATTAAAAAAAGAACTTGCGCAAATCATATTTCTTATCAAAAAAAATCCAGGTTTAGGATACAAGAGAATAGTAGAAATTGGAAAAGAAGTTGGTAAAATGTACAACATCAAACTAATTGTAAATTTTCCAAAACAAGGAAGAATAGAAGAATTTGAAATGTATGGAAAAAGAGATTTGAGTTTAATTATAGATTATGAAAGAGAAAGATTTCCAATAGATAGAGAAATCATTAAACAAAAAGCAATAGAGATGCTAGGGGATGTAAAAACAGAAGATGCATACATGTATGAAAATAAAGAGGGGGTTAGAGTTTTTACAGATAATTGGAAAATAGATATTTTACCTCATTCAGTTCACATATGGACTGAATTTGATGAAAATGTTACAGCATTTTGTAATTGGTTAATGGAAAATGCATATGAAATGAAAAAAAATCAATAATTCTAAATATTTTCTAATTGTTCAAGTAAGGATTCAGCTTCAGAATTTTTTGGCTCTAATTTTATAATTCTCTTACAACAATTTATGGCCTCATCTTTTTGTTGTAATGCCAAATGAACATTAGTTTTTAGAGTAAGCATTTCAACATCATCTGCATTTAGTTGAAAAGATTTTTCAAAATAAGGTAATGCCTTTTTTACATCATCTACAATAAAATAGATACTCCCCATAATGAACATAAAATCAGAATCATCAGAATATTCAGGTTCTAAATTTTTTCCAAATACAATTGCATCAGTATATTCCCCATCTCTGATTAATTTTTTTAAATGACGTTTTGGTTGTTTGAAAAGACCTACCATTTGTTATCAAAAAATTAATGAAAAATCAATAATTTGAATGTAGAACATCAAAAATTTAGGCTCTAATTATACCAGGCTGGAGGTTCAGCACCAGTAGAAGTATTACTCTGGTAAGGTTGTGGAACTTTCATAATTCCTTCTTTAATTAAAAATTGAATTCCTTGGATAAAGGATTCATCATCTATGGTGCCATCAGCCCACCAGCCGGCGTTATTTTTAATCCAAGAGGGGATGTCGTTAGAACTTCCCCCAGTTCCTTGGGTGGTTTTTGGAATTTTCATTATTTTTTCTTTAATTAAAAATTGAATTCCTTGTATAAATGATTTATCATCTATGGTGCCATCAGCCCACCAACCGGCATTATTTTTAATCCAAGAGGGGATTTTTGCAACAGGTATACTTCCATCTGAAGCATAAATTGGAACCTCTATTTGGAGATAATCAGAAGGTCCAGATGGAACAATTCCATTTGGGGCTAAGCCATAAACCCAAATTACATAATTTGCAGTTCCAGGATCCTCTTTAATAACAAAATCAATTAGAGCTTGACCAGATGGAGAGTAAAGGAATTGTCTACCCTCTTCTTGTGCAATAGATCTTGTTCGAATGCCTTTATCATCTACAACAAAAATATCATATTGTACTTGGTTCAAAAATTCAGTTTCATCACTAAATTTTAAGAAATTAACTAGAAATTGTATCTCACATCCTTGAACTGGATATTCAGGTCCATAGAAAATATGAACTTGATATTTGAAGTTCGTGGTAGATTTTTTATGAATTACTTCCTTTTCAATATCAGTGTCACATCCAGCAGCAATTAGATCATCTACAGTAGATTCAATTCCAACAAATGGAGATTGTTGTACATTTTCTTTATACTTTAACAATTGAAAATCATACTCTGGTGGAGGAATACCTTCAGCAACATGAGTGTAGGTTTTAGCTTTTATTGGAAATGGAAAATCATCTGCAATCCAAACTTTACTTACAGCCCCTCCTGTTTTCCAAGACATTATTACAGTTTCCCAAGTTCCTGCAGGAACTGTAATAGTTTCAATAGCTAATGGAACAACTTGTTGACCACCAATGTTTCCAATTTTACCCCAAGATACTTCATCAAATCCTTTAGGACCTTTCCCTCCAGAACTTCCATCAGATGTTGCAAAAGCAGATAGCCAAGCAATAGAGGACTTGAATGCACCACGGTAAATACCCAATTCAGGAGTGCCACCAGTAGGTTCTGGAGCAATTTTACCCAACTCCATTTCACCAACAATTACTTTATTTCCATCATAAACAACAACTTCAGCTAACCACTTGGTTTCACTACCAACTTTTTTATCACCTTTAATCCAAAAGTCCATCTCAAAATTTGTACATTCTTTGTAATCAACAAAACATGTGGAATAAGAAAAAAAATCACCTTGTTTGAGTCCCTCACCAGCATACCATGTAGTTCCTTTTGGGAGCGTATCAGAACTTACACCACCAGCTTCAATCTGTCCATATGCAGATGAAGTCATAGTTATTCCTAAAAATAATACAAGAATAATTGGAATTGATAATATCGTCTTCAAATCTAAAAAAAATTAGTAAAAGCGATAGTTAAACGTTATTCAAATAATCAAAAAATACTAAAAATAGGTATTAAAATTTAATTCAAATAGGCAAATATAGAGGAATGTTCAAAAAAAATAGAAATGTGCGAATGTTCTAAAGTTCACTTGTTTGAAGTAGAATTCAAACTTGATGGAATGACAGTTGTTCCTACTCATAAAAATTGTGGATTTCCATTAGATGAAAAACAAGCAGACAAGTTCCAAAAAGAATTAGTAAAATCTTGGGGCTTTGAGCAAGAAGACGATTAAATTAAAAAATAAAAAATTAGGTTGTAATTAGCTGTTTTAATTCATTTGTGAAACAGCTTCTTTACAAACGTCAGTTGTACATTTGCAATCTGCACTGCATATGCAAGCTCCTTGCATTGCACAGTCACATGAGTAATCTGGGTCGCCGCTGTCAGCTTCGCAACCACATGCTTGATCTACCATGATAAACCAAGAACATCACTTGTTTTAAAAGGTTAGTGCATAATACTGAATCATGTACTTGAAATTATCTCAAGAATATCATTACAACTAGTTTGAATGGTTTTAGCTTGTTGTGAAAGAAGATTTGAATTAGATTCAATGTCAAAGGCAATTTTCAGAATATGAATTAGATCCTGCTTTCTATTCAATTCATCCTTAATTAGAATAAAATTTTCTTTGTTGACATATCCAAGATAAAAGTAACAATCAGAAAGCATTGAATTTTTTAAGAAAAAATCATATTTTTGTTGAATTAATTCAGAATGATTATTTTTCTCAACTAAATCAGAAAAACCAATAGTAGATTTTAACATACGTTCTAATAATGTGGGAGTAGCTCTTTCAATTCCAATGGTATCCAAAATGCTAGAAATATGATTATTGATAGAATTTTTTTTAAATTTACGAAGTGAACCAAGCATGTGAGAAGGGCTTGATGGATTATTATTTAAAGAAGATAAGGCATCAGCTAAATAATAAGAAGCACATTTTTGCCAACATGCTGCAAATACATCATTATTGTCAATGCCATCCTTAGTTTTTTGACAACAAAAAAGAGATTCAATTAAAGAGTTTTTTGCAAAATCAGAAAATAGCAAAGTTCTCTTTTGAGAAATTTTAGAAAGAAATATTTTCAAATTCCAAGAATCATCTTGAATAATATTCAATTTATCATATTGAAGAAGTTTTTTAGTATTTGTTTCAGATAGTGATGCATGATGGATAGTAATTAAATTATTCTCAAATGAAATAATTTGGTTATTAGAAGAATTTTCATCAAAAACCATAAGATCATAATCACAAGAATCAAAAAAATAATCCATAGTTCTACATCCACCCAATCCAATAGGAAAATTAGACAATTCCTGTGTCTCAATGAATTTTTGTAAATCCATATGATTAGATGAGACAGTTTTTCTATAAAGGAATCAAGTCATAAAGTTTTACAACTTTATTCAAACTCAAAACATTTCCTTTAAATTAAGACGGAGTAGTTTTTCATCAAGCTCCTATAGTGTAGTCCGGTTAAGCATTTTGGCTTCTCAAGCCAAAGACTCGGGTTCAAATCCCGATGGGAGCACTTAAATTAATTTATAAATTATTGCCTTAAATATTAAAATCATAAATCATATTCTATGAGTCTAAAAAATATTAATCTCAAAGAAGAATATCGTTCAGATGTAGATGATATTGTTGCAGAATTCTTCTTTCCGTGTTTAAGTAATTGTATTCAATATGATAGATGTGTGAATTTTTTATCAATTCAAGCACTAGCCACAATATCAATGGCATTTGATAATTTTAATGCAGGTAAAGCAAAACTGAGAATGATAACAGGTCATAGATACAAGACAGAAGATCTCAACATATTTACAAAATTATTTTCTGAAAAATTTACAAAATCATTTGAAGGAAAATTCATTAAAAATAGTAAAATTCAGAAATTACAAAACATAGTAAATAATGGACAAATTGAATTAAAAATTGCAATTCCAAATTCAGAACTAATTGCAGATGGATTCTCAGAAAGAATTGGAATTTTTAGAGATGAGGAGGACCAACAAGTAGCATTTACAGGAACATCAAAAGAATCATTTTCGAATCAAACTAGGGATTTTGAATCAGTTGATGTTTTTACATCATGGAATGATAAAACAAGAGTTGAAAGAAAAATGAAAGACTTTGAAGATTTATGGCAAAATAAAACAAAGTATGTGGATGTTTGTGATTTTATGTATGCAGAAGAAAATAATCTTTTAAAATATTCATCAAAATGGGTTACGCAAATTTAAAATTCAAAAGAATCTTTTAACCTGGATTTATTTTCAAAAAAGTTCATTTTATTAATTTTATAATAAATCACTTCACCACGTCTTTCAATTACTGCAATGATAGGTTCTTTTCCCATTTGAGTAATTTCATCAATTTTCTTTTGTAATGCCCCCATCTTCTCTTGTTGCCCTTCATTGAGACCAAAAATTAGAAATTTTGCACCTTTTTCACCAAAATGTCCTCTCTCATAAACTCTAAAATCAGAACCAAATCCAAAACCATCTTTTACAATATATCCCCTAGTTTTCAAATCACGAAATATCAAAAATTTTGTAAGAATTTCAGAATTTGTTTTTTGACAGATTCCCATGAAAGCATCAAAATTGATTTGTTTTTTGTTTTTCTTTAGAAATAATTTATGAGTATATAATAAATATAGAGTCTCAAATGATTTGAGAATTAATTTACCATTTTCAATTTCACCAAATCCCTTTTGTTCAAGATCATGAATCATATTCTTATTAGAAATACAGACTTGATCTAAAATTAGATCACCATTAACTTCAGGAGTTTCATCCATAATGATGAGAAAAATGGAAGATTTCCATATAAGCATTGGAAAAAGAACTGAAAAATTGCTAACCGTTAAAATATGGGGATTCTTGGTTGAGATTATCATGCATGGTGCAAATTATAGAGATGGAAAAGGTCAAGTATTCACAAGAAAAGAATACATCAAAGGCAAACCACAAATTAAAATTGCAAAATTTCAAGGCGGTAAGAGGGGTACCTACGAATATTGTGTTCAATTATTGATGAATGAACGACTTCAAATTAGACATATGGCAATTGAATCTACTAGATTAGCAGCAAACAAAACACTAGAAAAAACAACTGGTGAAACAGGTTACTATTCAAGACTCAGAATTTACCCGCATAATCTCTTAAGAGAAAACAAACAAATTGCTACTGCAGGTGCAGATAGGGTTTCAGAAGGAATGAGAAGGTCATGGGGTAAAGCAACCAGTCTAGGTGCAAGAGTAAGACAAGGACAATGTATTATGGAATTATACGTTAATGGAGAAGCACATCTAACCGCTGCAAAGAAAGCACTTCACGGATCATGTGTCAAATTACCAGGTACTCCAACAATCAAAGTAATTGAATGGAATAAATCATCACCATAGATGTTCTAAATCAGATTTCTTATTTCCAATAAATTTTAAAAAATCTTCAAATTCTTGTTTTGTAGGATCTCGTTTGAGAATTCTTTTACTTTGATAGAAAAAAGTATTGTATAATCTACCCACAACAATACCCAATGCAAAAGATTTGGAATTATCAATTGATGAAAGTAATTTAATCAATTCTTTAATGTCGTCTTTATTTGAAATACTATCTTGAATTTTTTGTTCAATTTTCTTCAAAAGAATGTCATCCATGAATTACCATAACAATGAAAGCTTAAAAACGCTTAAATCTGCAAATTCAACTCTTTGAATTGTTGCAGTTATAGTACAGTCTGGTTAGTACTCGTGCTTGCCAAGTACGTGACCCGGGTTCAAATCCCGGTAACTGCACCACTTATTGATTTTTAGATATTAATCCAGTTTTAATAATTTCAAGTGCATCATGTGCCTTTTCAGGACGAGGTAATTGGATTGCTATCACATTATCTTGGCCATATCTTGATTCAGGTGAATTAAGTACAAGCATAGAGGTATTTACTAAAACTTCAAAGAATTTTAAATTAGTTTTTGCATTGATAAGAAATTTTTCAGAAATATTACCTACTGAAAATGTTAAAATAATTTCAACAAAAACATTTCCCAATCCATCTTGAAGAATATTAAGATCGGTATTAACAGAAAAAGGTTGTCCTTCAATCTTGGCTCTAATTAGACCATATTTTTCTTCTTCAATTATTATACAAGGAGTTTCTTTACCTTCAAAATCAAAAGTTGTAATTCCATCATGAACATTATCTAACATTTTTTGTAATTCATCAGGCATCTTCTTTTTCCTCTAATACAGGTATAATTTTGTCACTAGCCTTCATTAAAAATGGAGAAATAAATGCAGTGATAATTGCAATAATACCCACAAGTGGGAACAAGAAGGCACTTACTGCACCAATGTCAACTCCAACTTTTACAATTACAATGGAGAATTCACCACGAGGGGCGGCTAAAGTGAATGCAGAGCGAAGTGCCTTTCCACGTTTTTGTCTGAAAATAAAATTACCTAACATGTTACCACCAAACTTCATACCAGTAGCAATTGCAATCAAAGCAATTGCAATGAAAATATAATTTTCAAGTTGTGAAACATCCATCAATGCACCAACTGAAATGAAAAATATTGCCACAAACATATCTTTGATAGGACTAGAAAGTAATTTTGCAACTTCAGCTGATTTTGACTCAGCAACCAAAACACCAGCCAAAAAGGCACCAATTGCTACAGATAATCCCACAATATTTGCAAGTAAAGCATAACCAAAACAGAGACCAAGAACACTCAAGAGTAGAATTTCCCGATTTTCTGCAGCTGCAACTCTATCAATTAGAGGAGGGATAACACGTGTTCCAAGAGTAAACGTTCCTACGATAAGACCAACTGCAACTAACACAATAACAACAATAGATTCCACAGATACAGTTCCAACTAAAGCAACAGATTGTAATGTAGAAATTAAAATTACAGCAATAATATCTTCTACAATTAAGATACCCAAAATAAGTATAGAAGATCCTTTTTTGATTTTTCCCGTCTCTTCTAAAAGTTTAACAATAATTGCAGTACTAGATACAGATAAAGCTGCAGAAATAAACAATGCATCCATAAATTCTAGACCTAGTGCAGTTGAAGTAAAAAACAAAACACCTAATGTAGAGAATAATCCAATAGAACCAACACCTACAGCTACTCGTCCAATAGATTTGATTTTAGCATATGGGAATTCAATTCCAATTACAAATAATAATAAGATAACACCAATTTCAGAAAAAAGATTTAGTGCAGAAATATCAGATAAAATTCCAACACCATCTAACAATGCAGGAGATGAAGTACTTTCAGGTAAAATCCAAGTCCAAAGAGGAGACAAAGGACCAATAAGCATTCCAGCAAAAAGATATCCAATTATCAAAGGTTGTTTAATTTTAAAAAATGCAAGTGTAACTATAGCCCCAATAATCATGATAAAAGCTAAATCAGTTACAAAACTTGTATGAGGAAGTTCAGGAGTTATTTGTTCAATCAAAGTATTAGCTGTAGAAGTAAGAGAATTTTGAATTGTAGTAGGATCTAATTGAAGTAAAAGATTTTGCATATAATCAATTAACGAATTTCATTAAAAAGTGATTATACAATAAAAATTTAGAAATAAAATTAATAAAAATCTAAAAAATTATTATTGTCAAAAAGTTATCAATTTGAAACTCTTTATGCCTAGAAATCTTAATCTAACTGCAGAGTGATGAGTAGGTCAGCTGATTAAAATGAAGAGATATGACCTGGGGTAACTGACTGCATTTTTGGTTACATTGGAATAACCCAATTATTAATAGTACGGTACCGTACAGTACTATATGATTCAATGCGAATATTGTCCCAGAGGATTCATTGAGACAACAAATGGTCTTGCTGAAAAGACATTTCATGAATTACTTCATGAACCAGAAGTTGTAAACAAGTGACTCTTTACATTTTTTATTTTACACCTAACTTTTTTTATTATTAGTTTCTTAATTCATGTAATATGGCATCTAAAACAAGTAAGAAAAAAGTAATCAAGACTGTTAAAAGACAACCAAATCCAGCAACAGTTTTAAAGAAAGTAGCATCAGTTTCAGATTCCAATAAGGCATTACAAAAAGAAATTAAAGTGATGTCAAAAATTTTTGGTGAAAATCAAAAAGTCCTTGTATCAATGAAAGGAATGATAGATACACTAACATCAACATTAGAGCATATTCAAAAACAATCAAAACAAATTAACATAATAGAAGATGATACACAGAAATTATATGCAGGATTAAATCAAGTTAGAACACAATCCAATTTAATTAATAAAATCAACAATCAAACTGAAAAACTTGAAAATGAATTAAATAAAATTTCAGAAATACAAAAAACATCAAAAACTCAAGAGATATCTCAAAAAGTTGATGAAAGTATGAATTCAATTACAAATAATTCTCAGATGATTATTAAAATTGCTCAAAGAATTGATGAAGTAAGAGATGATCTAAGAGAAGTGTCTGGAAAGACTAATTCATTTTTAGAAATTACATCTGAGATGAATAAATTAAAAGAAAATATAGAAGAAATTTCTGAAAAAACGGAGAATCTGAGTACAGGAACTCAAGTAGTTTCAAGTCTTAAACAAGAATTTGAAAAAATAATTGAAGGAGTAGCGGGCACATCAAATCTCAATGCAGAATTAGAAGCAATCAAAATTTCAATTGATGTAATATCATCAAAAGCATCAAAAATTGACTCATTAGGAGGCATAATAGATGGTCTCAAACAACAATTTGAGACAGTCTCATCAAGTGTAAATTCCAGTGATGTCATCAGTTTAGAATCAATTAAAGAATTAGGAGGCAAAATAGATAAAATTGAGACTGAGATTGGTTCATTATCAAAAAGAGCAGATTCAACAGCAAACACTCTAAAAAGACAAGATGCATCTACAGCAGAATTTCATAAAAAATCTGAAAAATTATTTCAAGAAATCCAATCAGTTAGAAATGTTACAAACAAAGCATCTAGTGATTCATCAAAGGAAATGATGGCATTACTGAAACTATCAGAATACCAATCAAACATCAGAATGAATACAGAGTCAAAATACGGAGAATCAAAAGATTTAGAAAAAATGGCAAGTCTTACTTCAGAAATTGTAAACCTATTTGATAAAATATCAATTGAATCAGGTGAAAAAATACCTCTACCTTACGAAGTTAGACAATGGGCAGTTAGTAAAATTTTAGATTGTGCAGATAAATGGGAAATTAGATTTAGTGATGTATATTCAATTCTAACAAATGCTATTGGGAGAGACATGTTAAAAGAATCAGTTAGAATTCAACAAGTAAGAGACATTTATGGAATTAGAGCAGTAGATGAGATTAGAAATGATCTAAATATTTCTTAAACGCCAATTGTATCAGATTCTTTAAGTTGAGTTCTCTTCCTTTTTAGTGCAGTAAAGATTCCAATAATTACAGCAATCCAGATTATACTTGAAAATACATTTGCAATACTCACATACATGTATGGAGTTGCATCCATAATGTTAAGGCGTAATAGAAAAGCCCTATCATTTATGTCAAGCATTCCAGTATGATATGCAGAATTATCTTGAGGAATAGTTGAAAGAGTGTTAACACTTTGCAGCATGGAATTTACATCATTTTGTATTCTAATAAAATTAGTTGATTCAGTTGGAAACATCCAAACTGGATTTTTAGAAATAATTTGACTATGAGTATCAGTAGTTTCAGGCAATCTCTCCAACATTGGTTCCAAATCTAATTGGATTGCAATTAAATGAGCACGAATGGTATCTGGATCAGACGAGCCTATAATACCATCAAAATGTCCTCTTATCCTATCCAGAGGATAAATGTCTGAATTATATCCATTAATTGCCATAAATCCTCCAAAAATAATTAATCCCAAAATTCCAACCATTGATAATTTGTAAACAGTACTTGCCATTTTCTCTTTCTTCGTCATTTTACGTTGTTCACTTGATTTATTTCTTTTAAATTGAGTATGAGCCAAACTCATGTAAGCAATATAGAAAAATCCAATGGTTTGAATTGCAATAATAGGTACAAACACAGGATTGTTTGAAAATATTGAAATGAAAATTGCCAATGTACCATAGACACCAAAAAAGATTTCCAAAAGAGTGGTTTGTGTAAAAGGTAAATTATATGCCTTACCTTTCCAATCATCATTTTTATTGATTATTCCATATTTTGGAGTTCTAAGAAACTCATTTTTCCTGCCAAAGACTGCATCAAAAACTGCAACTGTATTATTTACAGACATTCCAGCATTGTATATCAATAATGCAGGCAATAGCTTAACTTTAGACTTCCACGATTTACCATACATGTTTTGAATAATCAGAATATATGCACCAGGTCCCATTGCAAGATATGTTGCAAATGTAATGATAGGTAGAAAACTAACAACATAAAGATTAACTTGTCCTGCCAAAAGAACAGGTAAGGCTAAAAATTGTATTAACATTAACGGATAAACAATATGACGTGTAAGTTGAATGAAAGCTTGAATCTTTGCCTCAATGGAAACTTTACGTTTTACAGCAATATCAAAAAGTAATTTTGTTGCACATTGAATGGAACCTTTTGCCCAACGGAATTGTTGTCTTTTTGCAGCATTCATTTGTGCAGGAAGTTCCGCATCAACTACAATATCAGGTAAAAAGACACATTTCCATCCTTTCATTTGTGCTCTGTAACTTAGATCAAGATCTTCAACTAAAGTTGCAGTATGCCAACCTCCAGCATCTTCAATACAATCACGTTTCCAAATTCCAGCAGTACCATTAAAATTCATAAACAAATGTGAATTACTTTTTGCTTTTTGTTCAATAAGCATATGAAAATCAATACTAAGTGCCTGTACCTGTGTAATAGTAGAATAATTTTCATTCACATGACCCCAACGACATTGAATCAAACCAATATTTGGTTTTGAAAAATGTGGAATTGCTTTTTTAAGAAACCAGGTTGGAGGAATAAAATCAGCATCAAATATTGCTACAAGTTCAGAATCAGTAATTTGCATTGCATATTTTAAAGCACCAGCTTTGTACCCTTTTCGTGTTCCACGTCGTACATGTTCAATTTGAAATCCTTGAGTTTTGTAATAGTTAACAGTTTTTTCAAGTACATCAACAGTATTATCATCAGAGTCATCTAAAACCATGATAGTCATTTGATCTTTAGGATAATCCAAATTGCAAACAGCGTCAACAAGTCGTTTTGCAACATATTTTTCATTGTAAATTGGAAGTTGGATTGTTACAGAAGGAGTTCCTATATCAACAGTTTTAGCAATCGTATTTCTTTTATTAGCAAGAAAAACAAGATAATAAAAATTGCAAGTGTATGCAGTAATTAAAATAGCAGAGATAATGAACAAATCAAAAACTATTTGAGTGAAAGGATTTCCAGCCATCTTTATCTGCTCAAAAGTAGTAGTCGATATTTATAGTTGCAAGAAATGCAATTATTTGGCTTCATAAATTTTGATTGCTTGTGGAGGACAAACATTCTCACATGCAAGACAGAAAATACAATCAGGTTCTTTTGACATCAATGGTTTTTGTTCGGAACCAGGATTTCCAGGAGTATCAAACCATTCATAGACTCCAACTGGACAAGCCTCAAGACACCCCCCATCACCTATACAAATATCATAATCTACTGAAACAAATTCACCCCAAATACCCATTATACCATTACTGGTACCTTTACGACCCCAAGTTTTGATAGTATGTTCAGGAGCTTCGTATACAGCAGAAGGTTTAATTTTTGATTTATAATCAACGTCGATTGGTCCAAGTTTTGCTCCATCTGGAATTTCAATAGAACCATCATCTTCTTCTTCCTCATCATCTGTAGCTTCAATTGGTTTTGGTTTAGCACCAAGAACAATTTTAGCCAAAGGTGTTAGTTCTTCAAGTCTTTGAATAGCAGTAAGTTCAGGAATCTTTTCAGATTTTACAAGATGTGAAATCATCTTATCTGCCAAAATGGTATTACGTAAAATAGTATCAATTACCATTTTTGCAAAATGGTCTGCTTTCTTTCTATAATCTTTAACCCAATTAGGATCTCCGAATTTTTCAATTGGAAATACTTGATAAATAATATCAACAACTTCACCAGTTACAATTTCTACTGTTACGGATAAATCAACTTCTTCGTATCCTTTTGCATCAGGGTCAGCCATGTTTTGTTCCTTCCAACGGTATGTAGCGTAAATTCTATCAGCATAGAGGTCCATTTCAAATGCTTTTTTCAAACCATCATGAACAGATTTTATTTCAACAGGATCTTCAAGTTTAATTGGTAATCTGTATAGTCCAAGTTTAAAACCGTGTAATGGGTAGACACCACGTTTTACAGTTGGGGCCTCCATAGACCAAACACGATCTTTTAAAAGTAATGACATCTATTTTTTGTGATTAGGATTTAGTTAAAAAGGTTATCTTGAGGACAAGTTAGTTCTCGAAGTTCAGTGTATTTTTTTTCCATGGCATTTGCATGAATTAAAACTGTAGGCAAATTATAGAAATTTTTAGAAAAATACCAACGAAGTGGTACCCAATATCCAATTCCATCCACATCATGAATCATACCATTATCAGCCTTAACCTTCAAATTTTCTATTTTTGTTTGGAGGATTTTGAGACAACCATTCAGTATCAACTAAAACTTTAAGATGTGCGTAACTCATGATTGAATTACTTCGTTTTCATACTTAATTGTTTTTACAGACGTGCCTAAAAATATCATTTTTATGTAAATACAATTCAAAAGAACTTACTTGAAACTAGAAAATGTCGCAATAGTAAGCAAAGTTGGAAATAAAGATTCAGAAAATGCTGCAAGAGATGTGGCAAGTAAATTACTTGCAAAAAAATCAACAGTATATACAATTTCACCAGTTAGTGTAGAAGGAACAAAACAAATAGAAACACTTGAAGAAATTAAGAATGTTAAATTAGATTTAGTGATTACTTTAGGAGGAGATGGAACAACACTTCGAGTTTTTCGAAATTTAGAAAATGAAACACCGATTTTAACAATTAATGTTGGAGGCAATAGAGGTATTTTAGCAGAAATTACAATTGAAGAAATTGATGAAGCAATAAATGAAATTTTAGAAGATAGATTTTTCCTAGATAAAAGAACCAGAGTAACTGCATCATGTGGAGGAAAAGAATTTCCACCCGCGTTAAATGAAATTTACATTAGTAGGGCAAACTTAACTAAAACTGCAGAAATTGAAATTAAATTTCAAAATGATACAGTAAAACAAAAAATGGATGGCGTAATTATTGCAACACCTAGTGGATCAACTGGTCATTCATTTTCATTGGGAGGTCCAATATTACACGAAAGTTTAGATGTTTTAATCATTACACCAGTTGCACCAGTTTACAGATTAGCATCATTAGTTGTTCCAGATGAAAAAATTGAAATCATTTGTTCTCAAGATTGTAATATTGCAATAGATGCACAAGTTGTAAAATCTGCAGGATATGAAGAATCAATAATTATTAAAAAATACAAAAGTCCAGCAGTTTTCATTAGATTGAAAAAAAGAGGGTTAAGACAAATGAGTAAACTTGGATTTTAGAATTTTAGACGCTAGTGCATTTTATGCAGGAGTCCCATTTAGATCATCTGAAGATTGTTACACTACATCTCTGGTTTATGATGAGATACAACACATTAAGAAAAATTATGATGCACTTGGAACACTACTTGGAACAAACAGGCTGAAAATTAGAGAACCAGATGAGCAATCAACTCAGGCTGCAATTAAAGCAGCAAAAGAAACAGGGGATTTTCCACAATTGTCAAAACAAGATATTTCAATTATTGCATTAGGGATGGAAACAAAAGGTCAAATTATTACAGATGATTTTGCAATTTCTAATGTTGGCAAAAATATAGGATTAAGCATTGTGCCAATTATGACAAAAGGAATCAAAGATGTTGGAAAATGGATTCACTATTGTCCAGGATGTAAAGCAAGTTATCAAGGTGGAAAAGAATGTTCAATTTGTGGAACTACATTAAAGAGAAAATTGTTAAAATAATAATTGTAAAAAAATTATTGTTGTGAGATATAAAATACAACGCTAACATTAGTTGTGATCTCTTCATTACCAGACATAATTGGCGCAGATTTCATAGAGGGTTCTGCAAATCCATCAAATGATGTACGCATTGGATTATCATAGTAAGGCACTACATTATCATGTATAATTACAGATTTTACTCCAACAATTTTTTGTTTTAATGGTACAAGTGCTTTTTCTGCTTTTTGAGTTGCATCATTAATTGCATCTGCAATCAAATCATCACTAATTTTTTGTAACTTATCGTCAGATAATTGAAATGAAACATTGTCAACACGATTTGCTCCAGAAGAAACTGCAACATCAATAATATCTCCAGCAGAATCAATTTTTTCAGTTTGAATTGATAAAATATTTGAAACACGATATCCATTTAGAATTTGTTGCCAATTTCCATCAGAATCTTTTATGTTATCATATAATGGATAAATTGAAAAATTGGATGTTTGAACATTATCTTCAGAAATTCCAGAATTAGATAAGGAAGAGATTACAGAATTTAATGAATTAGAATTTTTAGATAGGGATTCATGGGCAGTTTTGGCTTCAGATTCAACTCCAAGCACGATAATTAAGGTATCAGGATTTGAAGATACCGTAGCACTGCCAGAAACAGAGATTGTTTGTTCAGATGGATCATATTTTTTCAGCCACTCATAAATTAATTCTTCAGAAATCTCATCTTCAATAATTTGAGATTCAACTTGATTTTCACTTTGAGTTAAAGTTACAGCAAAGGCCAATACAAATACAACACCAATTACAACTGCAACATTTACACGATTATCCATAAATTTCCTTAAAATGTATAGTATAAAAATTCATGAAATAAAATTACAGCGATAGTTATGTCAGTGTCTTTTGGGTACTTTCTTTTTGAAGTTTATTTTTAGTAGTTAACATATTTTTAATTTTTTTTGCACGAGTTTCACCCAACCCTTCAACTTTTGCTAGTTCAGAAGTAGTTGCGCTAAAAACTTTCAATGGAGTTCCAAATTTTTCAAGCATTCGAACTGCAAATTTTTCACCAATTCCAGGTAAACTACAAAGTGTCGATAATTGTTGAGTTTCTAAATTAGATGATTTTTTAATTTTTTTCAGATAAGGTCCTGTAGGACCATCTTTTTTAGAACACATGGAAACCAATAATTTAGCAGTATGGGATGCACTAGGAGTTGGAATTATTGGAATTTTAAATTCAAGTGCAACTCTAGAGAGAGCTCCATAGAAAACTAAAGGATTATCAGTAATTTCTTCAACTTCATCAACATTACCTTCAACCAAAACTATAGGATGTTGAAAATGTTCTTTAAGTCTAGTACATTGATCATATAGTCTCCCGTCAAAAACGGAAGCCATCAAATCTTTGATACTTTTTCTTTCAACAATAGTTTCAGGGGCAACAATATAGTCACCAATAAGAAGTGTTTTCATTTCAACATCCATACCAATAGCTTTGAGTAAATCAGGAATTCCACTTTTTCGTTCACGTTCATCTACAATAATTCGAAGATTTTCTAATTTCATAAATAGTATTTGTAATGAATTGTTAATATCTTGTATGAAATAGACTAGAGAAATTATTTTCTAGGGTTATCTTTAGTTGCTGCTGGAGGAGGAGGAGGTGTAGCACCACTTTTCATCATTTCAGTAATTTTTGCTTCTTGTTCTTTGAGAGTTTCTTTTACACGAACTTCTTGTTTCTCAAGAACAGTTGATCTAGTTTTTGATAATTCAACTTTTTCTTCTAATTCATCAACTAGTATTTTTTTATCAGATTTAATTAAAACAGTTCCTGCTTGTTTAAAGACAGAATCGGTATCAGTAATTTTCTTTAATTCTTCAAGGGCTTTTTCAGTTTCTGCTTTTTCCATTTCAAGATGTTGTCTTTGAGTCATAATAGATTGTAAATTCTGTTGAGATTGTTGTAATTTCATAATTTGTTCTTGAAGCCATGGTGGCATTTGTGGAGCAGACATGTATATTCAGAAATTTAATTGGATTATATCTTTACCGATTCAATTGAATCGTAACTAGCTTGAATTAGTCGAAGTGTTGAATTCAGATTTGCTCTGAGATGTGCAATTTGATCAGTTTCAGCAGAAATTACTAGTTTTTTATCCAACTTTATTTTAGTTTTAACAGGATTTTCGGGATAAAATTCATTATCGGTATTTACAGAATCATAAATTGCAGTTGTTTTATCTTTAGCATCTACAGTGACTTTTGCACTATAGTTTAATGTCATATGCAGTTCCAGCTACTTTATAGTTGCATTTTTTACAAGACCAAATTCCAACAGCATCTCTACTAAATGTTTGTGAACCACATTCAGGACAAATTCTTTTTTGTTTTAATGTAAAGTGAACTTTTGTGTATTGTTTTCTAAGTTTAATTCCGTAACGTGCTCCTAACCCTTTTAGAGATTTTTTTGCTTTAGCCATTTTATTGACTCTCTTGTTGTGCTGATTTTAATTGTTCTCTAATTTTGGCACCAATTTTAATAGATAAATCACCGCATTGATTAATTTCTTCTTGAGTGAATCCATCACTACCACCTTTTTGTAATGCACAGATGTTACCATCAGAATCAGTAGTTATTGTAACTCTACAAGCCATACTAGCCCATTCATCACCATTAGGATCAACAACAATATGATTTCCAATTTTTCCCATTGTTATAGATACAGGGATTGTGCTTACAGGTAATTGTTTTTCTCCACCTTCAACAACTGAAGGTTGATCATCAACCATCTCCCATGTTGGAGTTTTTGATGTAAGTAAAGCAGCAGTTGCAGCATAAGAGCATGCATCAAAGAGATTTCCATCATAATCAATTACCACAATATCTGCAAATACACCAACTACAGATTTGTCTTTTTCAATTACTAACTGAGTAACATCAACCATATGACTTTCTCTAATTCCTCTATCAACAACTCTTGCCAATTCAATAACAGGAGCTTGTGGTGGTCCAGTTTCAACAGTAGGATGTGAAAGTGGCAATAGTTCAGCAGTACACATAAAGATGCCTTTGTCACCCATATCTGGGAAAGGTCTGTCTGGTTGGATTTTTACTCCACATAAAACGTCGGTATCACCAAGGTAAACTCTTGCAGAACCGTTTGCTTTAGGAATTGCATTAATTTCAATTTTTAATTCTCGAGGTTCATCAAATGCTCGTCCATCAACTCTTTTTCCTTCTTCTAATAATGCAAGAATTTGTGCCTTCTTTAATTCATCAATAACGGAAACAGTTGCCATATCTAATCGCCACTATTCCCAAAATATTTGTCGTGTAGTGCTTTCTTTTGAAGTTCATAAACAACTTCACATCCTTTAACTCCAACATCTACACATTTTTTGTATTCTTCAGGAGTTAAAACACCGTCTAATTGCAATAATGTAATTTTCTTAAGACTTGGCATGTAACCAATTGGCATATCTGCTTGACCGGCTTGATCTTCTTCATTGTTAACATCAAGAACAATAGTATCTGCAACTTTACCAGATGCAATTGCTGCAACCATATCTCTCATTGGAATACCAGCATCAGCTAATGCAACAGATGCTGCAGTAAGTGCAGCACATCTAGTTCCACCATCAGCTTGTAAAACTTCAATAAATACATCAACAGCAGTTCTTGGAAATTTTTCTAACATAACAGCAGGTTCTAATGCTTCTTTGATAACTTTGGAAATTTCAATTTCTCTTCTTGAAGGTGCTGGTCTTTTTCTTTCATCAACAGAGAATGGCTCCATGTGATATCTAACTCTTAGAATTCCAGTATCAGTATTTGACATGTGTTTTGGATGAACATCTCTCGGTCCAAATACACCAACTAAAATTTTGTTATCACCAAATTCAATGTAAGCAGAGCCATCAGCGTTTTTTAATCCACCAGCTCTAATCATGATTTTTCGTGGTTCGTCTATTTTACGTCCATCACAGCGAATGCCGTTCTCGTCCAATAGAACCATGGTTGCATCTCGTCCACCCATTATGATTCATCCTTTCCATCTAACATGTCTTTAATTAAATCCGTTAAATTAGCAATATGTGCTTTTTCATTAACCATTTCAATGGCTTTTTTGGCTTTAGATAATCCTTCAGCAGATTCACAAGAAACTACAACCCAGCCATTTTGACCAATTGTTACAGCAGCATTTGTGCCCGTTTCAATCATCTGAATCATACTACCTTTCTTTCCAATTAATCTTGGAACTTTACTTGTTGAAATTTTTACCAATACACCGTCATCGATTTTACCCAAGTCCCTATCAGAGATTGTTATGAGAGGATCTCTTGTTCTATCAAAATTAGCAATTCTAGCAGCTACAAGATCGCCTGTTTTGAGTTTACTTGAAAGTTCATCAGCATGAGTTGAGAAATCTCGTCCGAAGACATCCATTGCTGGCAAAAATCCAGTATAACAAGAATTGATATCCAATTCCCAAGATAGTGAAGTATGAGAAACAACTTTACCAATTACAAGATCATTAATTTTAGGAAGATATTTTCCAGTTAAAGGAATGACTTTAACAGAATCATCGTAAATTTCAGAAATACCAACAGCGGTAGCAATTATATCATTTCCTTCAAGTATAACATTTTGTTCAGGTCTAAAAGGCCCACTAGTAATTACATCACCAGGAATAACGTATTTTCTCTTATCTGCCATTATTTCATTACCTCAACAGATGCAGAACCCTTTGTAATAGAACCTAATCTGTCAATCACATTTGGCCTTGCTGCTGCGGGTATTTCAAGTATTGCTTTTAATGAACCATTATTTTGCCATTCTTCTTTTTTTAGAGAACCAACAGATTTTAAAACAGAATAAGATTGAGAAGCATATTGTGCAGGTATTATAATTTCTAATTGTAGATTTTCAGATTTTAAAGCAATAATTGAACGCAATTTTTCAACAATATCATTTACTTGTTCTTCAACACTTTTCTGAGGTTCAATGGTAATACGACCATCTTTCATTGCCAGTTCAATTCGTAATGGAGGATGAGGTAAATGAGTTCTAGGATCAACGTATGTTTTAGCAATAAATTCAACAATTTGTTTTCTTTTTTGATCAATCATTTTCCTTCTTTGATCAGTAGTAAGATTTAGATCTCCTTTCTCAAACATTATTTGAGCAATTTCAGTTTTATCTTCAGTTTTAAAAGCTGCAAGTAATTTCTCCATAGATGGCTTAGTACCTTTGCCAAAATCAGTATAAATTTCATCAGATATCAAAACAGCAGAAATATCTTTTTTCTTACCAAGTTTGTAATCCAAGGCAGGATCAGGCTTTACTAAAATTTCAAATTTTTCCCCCTCAAATGAATATCTAACTACAGTTGTATCAGCCAATTCTAAAATACATATTATAATTTGGTATTTATCTATACGTAAAACTAGCTAGATTTTTATGTGCACTTTGACGATTTTCAACAAGATTTGTCATCATTAGACGTAATTAGTAAAGATTCTCAGAAAATAGCTATTAAGCTAAAAGGAATTCCACTACAATATGCAAATGCACTTAGGCGTGTATGTCTAAATGGAGTTCCAGTTTTTGCAATTGATACAGTAGACATTATTGAAAATACATCAGTATTACCAGATGAAGGATTAGCACACAGATTAGGTTTAATTCCATTAAAAACAGACTTGAACAGATTTAATGAACCAACAAAATGTGATTGTCAAAGCGAATCAGGTTGTTCAAACTGTAAAATTCTACTAGTTTTAGATTCTGGAAAATCAGAAGAAACTAGAACAGTATTATCTAATGAATTATCATCTGAAGATGAGACAGTAAAGCCAGTTTCAGAAAAAATTCCAATTATACAATTAGCTCCAGGTCAAAAAATTAAACTTGAATGTTATGCAAGACTAGGACGTGGAACAGAGCATGCAAAATGGAATTCCTCAAATATATCAACACTTACAGATACCAACAAAGATAATGAGAAAATTCTCACAGTAGAATCAACAGGGGCACTAAATCCAGAGCAAATTGTTCTTGAAGGTGTACAAGAAGTAAGCAGAAGAGTTGTTGAATTCAAAGACATGATCAACAATCTTGAAGAATAATACAAGCATAGACATTATATTTGGGTTTTAAGCCGGATTATTCACATGACTAATCAAGTTGTTATACGTATGGCAAGCGATCTTAGAAAAGCATCAGCAAAGAACGATGCTCCAATTTGGAGAAAACTAGCAGAATATGCATTGAAACCATCAATAGCAAGAAGAGATATCAACGTGAATAGAATCAGCCAATTAACTAAAGAAAATGATACAGTTGTATTTCCAGGCAAAGTACTAGGAACAGGAAATGTATCACATAAAATTACATTATGCTCATTTTCAATTTCAAATGCTGCAGCAGCAAAAGTATTAGAAAATGGCGGAAAATTAATTTCATATACAGATTTAATCAAACAAAATCCTACAGGCAAAGGAGTCGTACTACTTGGCTAATGGAAGAATTAACAGACCTGCTGGAAGAAATTCAAATACTTCTAAACAAGAGATAGTCATTAGAACAGATAGACCAATTGTAGTAGATGCAACAAACCACATTGCAGGTAGATTAGCATCAAATGTTGCAAAGTTACTATTACAAGGACAAAGAGTTACAGTGATTAATTGTGAAAAAATTATGATGAGTGGAACAAGAGCTAATCAAATTAAAGAATATAGAGAATTTTTAGAAATTAACAGTATTATCAATTACAAACATGGTCCTGTACACTACAGAAGACCAGATACACTTATGGCAAAAATGATTCGTCAAATGCTACCATATGATAGAAAACCATCAGGTAAATTAGCATTTCAAAGACTTCGAACTTACATTGGTGTACCAAATGATACAAAACCAATTGAAAAAATTCAATTTGAGAAAGCATTAATCAAAAGAGAAGCATCTAATTATACAGCATTAGCAGAATTATGTAGAGTAATAGGATGGACTGAATGATATGATTCCAAAAACTGAGATTTATTTTGCAACTAGAAAAACAGCTAGTGCTCACATCTACATTACAAAAGGTGTAGGTAAAATTAGAATTAACAATGTTCCAATCGAAATGATTCCACAAGAAACTGCTCGTGAAGTTATTTTAGCACCAATTGAAATTATAGGTGATTTAAGAGATAAAATTGATATTTCAGTAAGAGTAAGAGGTGGAGGTTTCATGGGGCAAGCCAGTGCAATTGCAACTGCAATTACTAGAGCACTCATAGGCTGGACAAAATCTAAAAAAGAGCCAAAAGATCATCCTTTCCCAAAATCAACTAGAGAAGACCTAAGAAAAAGAATCGCTGATTTTGATAAATATCTAGTAAGCGGAGATGCCAGACAAAAAGAACCAAAGAAATTTGGCGGACCGGGTGCAAGAAGAAGAAAGCAGAAATCATACCGTTAGACTGTGAAAGCTGTAATTTTAGCAGGGGGCAAAGGTACCCGTGGAAAACCATATACAGAATATTTTCCAAAAGCAATGACCCCAATTAACGATAAACCATTGATAGATTATGTTGTAAGATATCTAAAATCATTTAATTTCATAAAAGAAATAATCATAATTTCAGATTACAATGGATTAGGGGGTCAAATTAAAAACTACTACGGAGATCAAAAAAATATAAAATTTGTTCAGGATTCACAAAGTGGTACGGGAGGAGATTTACTCCATATTGAAAAAGAGCTCAAAAATGAATCAGAATTTCTATTATGGTTTGTAGATAATCTATGTGCAGTAGATATAAAAAAAATGAGAGACGTATTCAAAGAAAAAAACAGTTCAGTATGTATTGCGACTAGAACAAAAAGAAAAGAAGAAACAGGATTTGCCGTAGTAAAAGATGGATTAATCACAGAATTCAAAGAAAAACCATTAATGAAATTACAATTATCAGAATGCTTTGGAATCTACATACTTGGAAAAGAAGTTATTCAAAAAATAAAGCAAAAGCAAAAACAAATCAACTTGTCATATGATATCTTACAGCCATTATCGAAAGAAGGTAAAGTAAGCGCCTATGATGTTGTAGATAAAGAGTGGATAGATGTAGAATCACCAATGATTGTAGAGAGAAATAAGAAATTAGTAAAGAAAATCATAAAACAGATGGGACTGTAGATTTTTCTTCAAATTCAGATATTTTATCTTCAAATTGAAAAGTTTGTGCAATATCATCCAATCCCTCCAAGAGAATTTTTTTCTTGTAAGAATTAATTTCAAAAGGTATTTCTTCAGAAGGAGTTTTAATTATTTGATGTTCCAAATCCACCTCAATTATATTAGTTTCTTGTAATAATTTTTCTACCATTTTTGATTCTAATGAAATTGGCAATAGTCCATTTTTAAAGCAATTGCTAAAGAAAATATCTGCAAAAGATGAAGATATTATTACAGAAAAACCATAATCATCTAAAGCCCAGACAGCATGTTCTCTACTAGAACCACATCCAAAATTATCACCTGCCACTAGAATTTTTGAACCAACGTATTTTGAATCATTTAAAACAAAATTAGATTTTAGATTTTCATTTTCATCATATCTCCAATTAAAAAATAAAAATTTACCAAATCCAGACTTTTGAATTAATTTTAAAAATTGTTTTGGAATAATTTGATCAGTGTCAACATTGACCTTATCAAGTGGGGTTACAATGCTTTTTACATTTTGAAAAGGTTTCATTTTAATTCAAATCCAATTTCCTAACATCTACAAAATGACCATTAATTGCAGCAGCAGCAGCCATTACAGGACTAACTAAATGAGTTCTACCACCATTACCTTGTCTACCTTCAAAATTTCTATTTGAAGTACTAGCACAACGTTCACCAGGGGATAAAATATCAGGGTTCATACCTAAACACATGCTACATCCAGCCTCTCTCCATTCAAAATTAGCATCAAGGAAGATTTTATCCAAACCCATCTCTTCAGCTTGTTTTTTCACCATTTGAGAACCAGGAACTACCATTGCACTTACATTTGGTGCAACTTTTTGTCCTTGAATTATTTTGGATGCTTCAATAAGATCTTCTAATCTTGCATTAGTACAAGAGCCGATAAACACTCTATCAATTTTAATATCTTCAATCATAGTTCCAGATTCAAGAGCCATGTATTCAAGGGCTTTTTCAGCACCTTTCTTTTGATTAACATCACCATTAGAAAATTTATCAGGGGATGGAATTGGTTCATCTATATCACAGGTCATTCCAGGGTTGGTTCCCCAACTTACTTGAGGTGCAATATCATTAATGTCTAAGATGAATTGTTTATCAAAGGTTGCATCAGAATCGGTTTTGAGAATATCTCTCCAAGAATCTACAAGAGATTCATAATTTTTTGGAGTGTATTCTCGACCTCGTAAATAATCAAAAGTTTTTTGATCAGGTGCAACTAATCCTGCACGAGCTCCTCCTTCAATTGACATGTTACAAATTGTCATTCTTTGATCCATAGAAAGATCACTTATTCCTTCACCACGATATTCAATAACAGTGCCAGTTCCACCAGCAGTTCCAATATTTTTGATTATTGATAAAATAATATCTTTGGCAGTTACGGCATGTGGATTCTTTCTTTTTCCTTCAACTCTAACTTCAAATGTTTTTGGCTTTTCCAACCATAAAGTTTGAGATGCCAATACATGTTCAACTTCACTAGTTCCAATTCCCAATGCCAATGCACCAAATGCTCCATGAGTTGAAGTATGGCTATCACCACAAACAATAGTAGAACCAGGCAAAGTTATGCCTAATTGAGGGCCTATAACATGCACAATTCCCTGATTTGGGCTGTTAATATCAAATAATTTAATTCCAAAATCTTTGCAATTATTTTCAAGTGTTTTAATTTGAACAGCAGAAGTTTGATCCAATATGGGTAAAGAGCGGTCACTAGTTGGAACATTATGATCCATGGTAGCAATTGTCAAATCTGGACGTCTTACTTTTCTATTATTCATACGTAGTCCATCAAATGCTTGAGGAGATGTCACCTCATGGACAAGATGTCTGTCAATATAAATTAAATCTGGTTCATTTTGTTTTTCAACAACAATATGAGACTCCCAAATTTTTTCAAAAAGTGTTTTACCCATTTTAATCCTGATCTGGTTTATACTTGAATAATCCACCGGCTGCAATTATTTTTCCAATAATTTCAGAAAATGGTTTCATTTTGTATGTTTGATTTTTTGTGATATTTTTTATTTCATTTTTTGAAACATCAATATCAATTTCATCACCTTCAGAAATTCCATCATATGCATCTTGATCAATTTCAATAGGTAGCAAAAATGCACCATCTACAGAATTTCGATAAAAAATTCTTGCAAAAGATAAAGCAAGAATTGCTTTTATTCCAGAATGAGATAATGCTATTGGAGCATGTTCTCGGCTAGACCCACATCCAAAATTCTTTCCAGATAAAATGAAATCACCTTCCTTTACTTTAGAATGAAAGTCAGGGTCTAATCCCTCCATGGCATGAGTTGCAAGTTCTGTATAATCATGAACTTTGAGGTATTCACCAGGAATAATTACATCAGTGTCAATATTATCACGAGCATATTTTATGATATTTCCTTTCATATCAAATCTCTAGGGTCAGTAATTTTTCCAGTAACTGCAGAAGCTGCTGCTACCATTGGAGATGTAAGATAGGTTTGAGATTCAACATGCCCCATTCTTCCAGGGAAGTTTCTATTAGTAGTGCTGATACAAATTTCATCTTTTGCCAAGACTCCCATATGAGCACCACAGCAGGCACCACAAGTAGGTGGACCAACTGTAGCACCAGCATCTAAGAAAATTTTCAACAGTCCATTTTCCATAGCACGTTGATAAATTGAAATTGCAGCAGGTAAAATTTCAGTTCTGATTTTTACTTTTCGTCCTTTGAGTATTTTTGCTACAGCTTCTAAATCCTCGTATTTTGCACCAGTACAAGAACCAATGTATGATTTATCTAATTCAACTGATGGAGCTTCTCCTACAACACAGGTGTTATCAGGTGAAAAGGGTTTTGCAATCATAGGTTCCATTTCTGAACTTTCATATTCAAAGATTTTAGAATATTCTGCATCAGAGTCACCAGTAACTAAATTAAAATTTGTGGCTCCTCTTTGGGAAAGATAGTCAACTACTTTTTGGTCAGGTTCTACAATTCCATTTTTAGCTCCTGCTTCAGTTGTCATATTACATAAAGTTAATCTACTTTCAACAGACATTTCATCAATTCCACTTCCACCAAATTGCATGGTCCTATATGCACCACCATCATTTCCAATGTCTCCAATAATTTTTAGAATCAAATCTTTAGCCATTACATGATCAGGTAATTTTCCATTTAGTTTGAAATAATAAGTTTCTGGAACTTTAAACCAAATATTTCCATTTAATAAAACATAAGCAATATCAGTATGACCCAAACCACATGCAAATGCTCCTAAAGCACCAGTTGTATTTGTGTGAGAATCACCACCAACATAAACATCACCAGGCATTACCATTGCTTCTTCATGAGATAGAGTATGACAAATACCGTATTGACCCATTCCATATTTGAAATGTTTTTCAATGCCATATTTTTTTGTGAAATTTGATAATTTTACAATGTTTTCTGCAGACATTTTATCAGCTGAGGGTACAAAGTGGTCTTCAGCTACCCAAACTTTAGTAGGATCCCATAATTTATCAACTGCAATTCCTTGTTTTTTTAATTTATCAAAAACCTTGATCACACCAGGTCCAGATACATCATGCATCATGACTTTATCAACATCAGCGAAAATCACATCATCGGGGGCAACTGAGGACTTGTCTGAAGCACGTGCAAGGATCTTCTCAACTATATTCATAATTCAAAAAGTTTGCTCTTAGGATTAAAAGCTTTTCAGAACAATAAAAAAGAAATAGAATGTATAGAATATTATGCAATTAACAGTATTACCACTACTAGCAGAAAGAATGGAAAATGAATTCGATATTTTTGAGGCATTAGAAAAGACTCTGCAAAAAAATGAGACAAAATTACAAGAAGGAGACGTCATAATAATTTCAACAAAATACATCTCAAATTCACAAGGAAGAATTATAGATTTGGAAAAAATCAAAACATCAAAATACGGTATGAAGATTGCAGATGAATATCAATTAAAACCAGGAATTGCAGAAATCATCATTAGAGAATCAGATAAAATTTTTGGAGGTATTGGAGGATTTGTTATTACATCAGCAGACAATATTATGGCACCAAATGCTGGAATCGATAAATCAAATGCAAAAAAAGGTAAAGCAATACTATATCCAACAGATCCATATCTAATTGCAGAACAAATTCGAAGAAAAGTTTTCTTGAAATTATTAATTCATGTCGGAGTAATTTTAGTAGACAGTAGATTGATGCCAGTAAGAATTGGAACATCAGGAGTTGCAGTATCATGTGCGGGAATAGAACCAGTGTTAGATATGAGATCCAAAAAAGATCTAGATGGGAATCCATTGAAAGTTACATTTCAAGCAGTTGCAGATAATCTTGCAACAATTGCAAATTACAAAATGGGAGAAGGTGCAGAATCAAAACCATTTGCAATAGTTAGGGATTCTGGAGCAAAACTTACAGATAGAAAAATTAATTCTTCAGAAATGGCAATTGCACCAGAACAATGTATTTACGTTAGAGGTCTTACAAATCCCCCAAAAAACTAGGGTATAAGGTAAGTTTTTTTAAATAGAGGAATTCGAGATAAAAAACATGGAATATTTGACAAAATATCCAAAAACGATCTCATTTATCGATGGATTAAAGCACAAAATCCATGTGGATAACAAAGGAGTAGAGCAACTTCATATCGTTGTCAAAAAAAGTTTTGAAGAATTAATGAAAATTTTTACAGCCGAAGGATTTACCAAAGTAAAACTAGAACATAAACAACCAGACCAAATTGGTAGTGGTATAAATTTGAAATTAAAAAAACCATGGGAAATGCACATCAGAATGATAGATTTAGCAGATGGAAAAATTGGTATTCATGCAGAAGTTGAAGTATCAAGGGATTATCTTCAACATTTATTTTCACAAAGAACTCCAGTAGTTTATGAAGTAGAAGAGATTTTAAAAAAATATCAAATAGATTACAATATCTGGCATGATAAAATAAAGAAAAATATTACAACAGTTGTAGATAATTATAAAGTTAAACTTGCAACGCCCGGAATTCCTGTATTTGCATGGAAGCCAATGTTATTTGTAATTGGAACGGTAATGGTGTTGTATGGTTGGAAATTTTTCAATACCATTTAACAATAATTAAAAAATTTAATTCAAAAAAGTATCTAAACACCAAGTGTTTCTGCTTTAGTTAATTCAAGAAATACTTTATCTCCAACTGAAAGACCCATCTCTTTGTATTCATGCATTTCAAGTTTTAATTGAGTAATTCCGGATTGCATTCCCATGCCACCACCAGCACCAGACATCATCTTGTTAAGGTCTTTCATCATATCATTCATGTTTGAAAATCCCATTACCTTTGGAGAACCAAGAGTAGCAGGTGAATTTTGAGTTCCTCCTTTAAGATCTTTTAGGGAGGATAGTGAAAGTACAACATATGGTGCTCCATCAGGGGCTGAATCAATGCTTTTTACAACAAATTCTTTCTTCATAAGTAACCTAAATGGCATATCTATATAATTTTAATATTTTGAAGTTAAATTTAGATGAAAATTGAAGATTTAATTACAAATTTAAATAAATTGTGTTATTGTCTGAGCCTCTAAAAACAAAATTAGAATATTATGGCATTTCACCGTGGGAGATAGAAGTTCTTTATGGATTTCTAAATTCTAGATTTACAGTACTACAAGAAGAAATAGAAAATAATGATGAGAATTTTGTAAGTTTTCTTAATATTGACATTCCATTAGAATTTAATGAAGCCTTTTTCAAATGGTTTGATTTTAAACGCTGGGAACAAGTAAAAGATGTTTTAAAAGAATACAAAAGAAGACGTGGAAGACGTAATGCATTAAAAATTAAAATCAATTTTGCAGGAAACCCAAAAATTGTATTTACAGTTGATGTGATTGATAAACAATGGTTTAACAATGCAGTAGAGAAAATGGATTTTGTCATAGAATTATTACAACATCATCTTGATCCTCAAAAACTTCCAACAGGAGTTAAAGAAATTAATTACAAATTTGATGTGGAGTCAGTTAGATGGAGATTAGATACAGCAAAATCAAAAAATAAAGAATATAAATTTGGAGGAGACGTCTGGAAAGAAATTCAAAAAAAAATCAACTAAAAAATAAAATTATACATCTAAGGAATCAAGAATTTTTGAAATATCAGTATTTGGAAATCCATTATCAGATATGATTTGTTTTGCGGGAGGATTTTCAAGATAATTTGGAATCTTGTCAATTAATCTAGTACTGAAAGGAGACACTAATTCATTTTGATAAAAGACTCCTGTTGGAATTTTATCTCCCCACTCAAGTGATTTTATCAAAGCTTGAGATAGTTTTTCATTAACTTCAACTTCTCCAGCATAATTTACAGTTGGATCAAAATTGCTATCTTCAAGTTTATAAATTCTAGAATGTCTTTCCATTGACTCCTGTGCTAAATCTACACCAGTATACCAATCTCTGGTGTTAACATCATTGTAAGTAGGACATGGCTGCAATACATCAAGAAATGAAAGACCTTTGTGTTTTACTGCTTTAACGATTAAATCTTTGAGATGTCGTACATCATAAGAATATCCACGTGCAACAAATGTAAAACCACTAGCTACTGCCAAACCAATTGGATTTACATTAGAATTAGTATTTGGAGAAGGAAGGGATTTTGTTTGCTCACCAAGTTTGAGTGTTGGAGATGCTTGTCCTTTTGTTAATCCGTAAACACCATTATCAAAAATAATGTAAGTCATATCGATATTACGTCTGCCAGCTGCAACAAAATGACCTGCACCAATTCCTAATCCATCACCATCGCCACCAACTGCAACAACAGTCATGTCAGGATTTGCAAGTTTACCACCTTGGGCAAAAGTTAGAACTCTACCGTGTAATGTATGAACACCATATGTGTTAATGAAGTGAGATGTTTTTCCAGAACAACCAATTCCTGAAAAAATTGTAGCTTTATCACGTTCAATTCCCATCTCAGCTAATGCCATTTGTAATGCATTTACAATTCCAAAATCACCACATCCTGGGCACCAATCATTATGAACATCTGTCTTGTAATCAGCAAGTTTAGGCGCCATGACTAAGAATCTCCCTTTTTTCAGCTTTATTTTCTACAATTTTCTTTAATGAATCATAAATTTCAGTGCTTGTCATTCCTCTTCCAGTATATTTCAAAATATGATAATCAATTTCTCTAGTAATATTTTGTTTGAAAATCTTACCGAATTGTCCTGAATAATTTGCTTCAATATCAATCAATACTTTAGCATCTTTCAGAAGAGATGCAACATATTCAGTAGGAAACGGATGTAGTAATTTAATTTGAACAAATCCAATGTCGATGCCTTCTTTTTTTAACATAGCTTGTGCATCAAGAATAGGACCCTTTGTAGAACCCCAAGAAATTATTGTGTAATCATGAACTTCAAATGATACTGCTTGTTGAATTGTTGGAATAGATTCCAATACTAAATCTAATCTAGACATTCTCTTATCCATCATCTTAATACGAATTTGTGGATCTTCTGTAATGTGTCCATATTCATCAGACTCATCACCAGTATTCCAAAATACACCATTATCCATTCCAAGTTTAGAACGTGGAGATATTCCATCATCAGTAAAAGCAAATCTTTTGTATTCACCTTCAACTTTATCTAATAATTTACCACGATCAATTGAAATTTTCTTTGGATTGAATTTCTTACAAGTTACAACAGAACTTGACAAAAATTTATCCATCATGTGAATTACAGGGATTTGATATTTATCAGAATAATTAAAACAATTACCAGTATCATAGAAACTCTCCTCAATATCACCTGAAGCATAAACTATTTTTGGAAAATCACCACATCCAGCAAATACAGTAAAAAGCAAATCATCTTGACCATGACGGGTAGGCAAACCAGTAGATGGTCCACTTCTTTGGTATAGAGTAATTACAACTGGAACCTCATTAATTCCAGCCCAACCAAGTGCCTCAGTCATTAACGCAAATCCAGGACCAGAAGTGGATGTAGATGAACGAGTTCCAGTAAGGGCAGCACCAATCATCATACCTATTGCAGAAATTTCATCCTCGGTTTGAATAACAATAGTAGAACCAGGTCTATTATTTTCAATTTCTAAAATTTCATTGGATTCTAAATACACACTTTCATCAGATGCAGGAGTAATGGGGTAATAAGATTGAAATCTACATCCTGAAACCATTTTACCAAGTGAAGTTCCAAAGTGACCCTGAACAAGAATTGTATCAGGTTGTTTTGGTATACCAATTAGAGTATGATCAAAGTTTTCAAAATTATTTAATGAATAATTGTAAGAAAAGATTGCAGCTTTTTTATTCATCTCTGCAATTTTTGGTTTTTTGGAAAATATGTCATCAATAGAATCAACTAAAGAAGTGGATGGCATGTTTATCAATCCTAAAGATAATGAAACACCAAGTACGTTGTACATTCTAACTAAACCACGCATTCTAGGATTATCAAGTTCTTCAGAAAGTTCTGTTAGCAAACTTTTGAAAGATACAGGATAAAGTTTTACTCCATTTTCTTTAGCAGTTTCTAGTACTCCTGCAATAGTAAATGGTTTATTTTTTGATTCCAAAAATTTATGCAATCTTTCTTTGAATGGTGCATCCAGAGTTCTAACTCTATCAGTATCCATATTTTCTAATTCAGAATCATAAATAATTCCACCATTAGATACAATTTCATCAAAATGACGAAATATTGTTTCAGCGTCAAATGAAACCATCAAATTAACAGCATTAACATTAGAATGGATATTTTCATCAGAAACTCTAACTGTAAAGTAGCTGTGTTCACCTTTGATATTTGAATAAAATTCTCTTTTACCAAATATCTGATATCCCATTTGTGCACAAACTTTAGAAAAAATATTTGCACCAGATTCTACTCCACTACCTTGCGGTCCACCAATTAACCAAGTAAAATCAGTACTCACAATAATTCACATCCTTTTTTCAAATAATAACCATATGGTAAATAATTATTCAATTATCCACCTGTAGCCGCATCAAATAATGCACATTCACATTTATCACGTTCACCACAATAAGGACATACACATATACATTTTTCAATAGAATTGCCACAATCCACACAAATAGCAAATTCTTCTTCCTCTTCAATCTTAGAAGACATAATGAAGATACAAAGAAATCGTATAAATGGTTTGAGATAAATCTGAAGACTGATGAAAGAAAAAATATTTCTTACAAGAACATTACATGATTTTGCATTAAAAGAATTAAAAAAGAAATTTCAAGTTGAAATCCATACAGGAAAAATACCCATACCTCAAAGTACATTGAAATCTAAAATTAAACAAGTAGATGGTTTAATCTGTTTTCCATATGATCAAATTAATAAAGAAATAATTCAATCAGCAAAAAATCTCAAAGTAATTAGTACATTTAGTGTCGGGTATGATCATATCGATACAAAATTTGCAAAAGATAAGAAAATTAGAGTTGGATATACTCCAGAAGTTTTAACAGATGCAACTGCAGACATGGCATTTGCATTATTGATTGATTCGTTAAGAAGAATTTCAGAAGGTGACAGAATAATTAGAAAAGGAAAATGGAGACAAATCTATGGAGCATATGATTATGTGGGATTAGACCTTCAAGGTAAAACTTTAGGCATAATTGGTTTAGGTAGAATTGGAAAAACACTTGCAAAAAGAGCAAAAGCATTTGATATGAAAATAATATACCACAATAGAAAACAAATTTCTAAAATAGAGGAAAAAAAATTAGGAGTGAAATATACTACATTTGACAAATTAATTACTCAAAGTGACATTATTTCGATTCATGTTCCACATACAAAAGAAACCAATCAAATGTTTGATATGAAAATTTTTAAAAAAATGAAAAAAACAGCATTTTTGATCAATACATCACGAGGTAAGATTGTAAATGAAAAAGATCTTGTAGTAGCATTAAAACTAAAAATAATTGGAGGTGCAGGATTAGATGTATTTGAAACAGAACCAATTAAAAAAAACCACTCATTTCTTAAATTAGAAAATATTGTATTAGCACCACATGTAGGAAGTTCTACAAAAGAAACTAGAATCAAAATGGCAGAAATTACTACCAAGAATTTAATTTTAGGAATGAATGGTAAAAAACCAATTTATTCAATAGGATATTAATCATTACGAGTAAGTGTTAACCCAATAAAATGTTGAGTTTTTATATTGAAATTATGATATAGAATTAAGTTGAAAAAATTCAAACATACTAACGAAGAATTAGAATTAGCAAAAATACAAACTGAAAAAGAGAAAAAGAAAAAAGAATCAGAAAACTGATACTTTTTTGCTTGTCTTTTTCAGACAAGATTTTTTTTAAAATTTAATTTTTGAAGAATATTTTTCATGTAATGAATCATAGAAATCTTTTCTTTCAGAAATCAAATTTTTTGATTCATCATACATTTTTGTGAAAAATGCAGCCACAATACGCTCATTATTTTCATCAAAAAATCTTATGCTAAAACTAATTTTATCAGGTCTTTGTTCTTGGATAAATTCTGCAAATTGTATCATCTCAGAATTGATGTGCATATGTGCAGGCCCATCGTTATCTCCAATTGTAATCCATTTTTCTTTTTGACGTATAGCAAGAGAATTACTACGAATTTCACAGGTTGCACCAATATTTTTTGTAATTAGTAAAACATCATCAACTTTAATTATATCAGATAATAGTTCAAAAAGCATAATTATTTTAAGAAAAGTAAATTATTATAATTTTTCATATTGATTAGAGTTTATTCATATCAATTTGAACAAAATCATCAACATCACCATGAACACAGTCAGTTCCTATTGATTTTACTGGAGTAAAACTAATTTTTCCACTGTGTATTTTTCCCTCATTTTGTAAAAGTCCAAGTTTACCAGTTACAACAGATTTGTGTTTTTGACAGGTTAAACCAAACATGTATTCATCTTTTCCATCAACAATAGATACAATGAATTCAGGGGGATTGACACATTGTTTTCCTTCCTCTGTAACTGAGCATTTATCTGGCATCATAATTAAACTGAAAATTATATCAGATATTAATCTTAAGCGTCATAGATTCAATTTAATATCAACTAACACAAACTAAAATTAATTGAAAGATGATTTTGATTTAATTATAATTGGTGGAGGGATTTTAGGTACCTCGCTTTCATATTTTTTATCATTTCTAAATAAATCAAAAAAAATTGCAGTGATTGAACAGGAGCATAGTGTTGCACATCATACTAGTGGTAGAAATACTGGAAAAGTTCATGCACCATACCTATACAATCCGGAAAAGAAAAAACTATTTGCAAATGCTGCATTTCATGGTTATGAAATGTGGAAAGAATATTCTAAATTACAAAATTTACCATTCAAAGAAGATGGGGTAATAGAAGTTGCACTAGATGAAAAAGGAATCAAAGTTCTTGAAAAATATCTAAAATGGGGAAAACAAAATGGACTTGAAGAAAAGGATATTGAACTAATAGATAAAGCAGAACTTAAGAAAATTGAACCAGAAATAAAATGCGAGGCAGCTCTTTATGCACATAGAGATGGTTCAACAGACTATTCCATACTAACAAATTCAATCATGAAAGATAGTAAAGAAAATGGAATTAATTTTCTTTTTGATAAAAAAATAACTCGAATAAAAAAAATCAACGATAAATGGGAAATAACAATTAATGAAGATCATAAAATTTTTACAAATTTTTTGATTAATGCCGCAGGAGGTAAGGCAATTGATATTGCACATGATATCAAAATTGCAAAAAACCTTACAGACGTACATTTTAGAGGAGAATATTGGAGAACTCCAAAAAAATATCATAATTTAACTAAAACCAGCGTCTATTCGGTTCCAGAATTCCCAGACTATCCATTTTTAGATCCTCATTGGATAATTCGAGTTGATGGAAGTTGTGAAATTGGACCAAATGCAGTTCCAGTCTTTAGTCCATATGGATATGATACTACAGAAAATATCAAAAAGTTCATACCAAAAGTATTTGAAATGCTTGGTTCAGGTGCAAGAAAAGCAATATTTGACAAACAATTTCAAGAACTGGTTTTTAGTGAAATACAATCATCAATGTCAAAATCAGTAATGATTGAAAGAGTAAAGAAATTCTTACCAAAAATTAATCCAAAAGAAATTACAGAAAAAGGAACTGCAGGAATTAGATCATCAGTAATTAATGAAAATGGAAAGTTTGTTCCAGATGTGATTTTACTTGAAGAGGACACATCATTTCATATTTTAAATTATAATTCACCAGGGGCAACAGGAGTATTGCCGTTTTCAGCATATGTAATAAATCAATTACATAAAAAGGGCTTATTTGAAAATGAAGACATGGAGGCACAATGTGGACCTTGGAAATTTAATGATATTATTGAAAAATTAGAAAAATAAAATGGCGCCGAGAGGGAGATTTGAACTCCCGTTCCCTTGCGAGAACGCGCTTTATGGTTTAACAATTTCCAGGCGCGCGCCCTACCAGGCTAGGCGACCTCGGCAGAAGTCTTGCGACAATTCTATTTCATAAAATGTGATTATAAATTGTGTTATTATCTAGAAGGAAAATTATTTCCAAATGCTTACGGTAGCTGATTTTTCAACAGTATTTCCATCTGAATCAATTCCGTGTACAAATATTTTGTAAACACCATCAGATACAAATTCACCATTATTTTTAATTTGATCCCATGAAAGAATAACTTCACCCATAGGATCAAGAGTAAAAGATACGGGAGGGTAGACAGGAGAATAAATTAGAATTCCAAACAAACCAGTAATTTTCAAATCACATGATGAATTCAAAAAAGTTAATGAGTTAGTTCCAGAATTGATAATTTTAATTTCTATCAACTCATCTTGTTTAAAATCAAATTTTTCAGTAACTATAGAAATAGAAGAACCATCAACAAAAACTAATTGGTTATTAGTTTTATAATCAATTGTGTAAATACCAATTCCAAATCCAGCAATTATACCAACAGTGATAAAAATAGTGAGACTTTTTGCTAACAATTCTTAGAAAATAGATCTAGGATGTTTTAATCCTTTGGAGCAATAGGTTTTGTTCGCCATTTTTTTGGATATGTATTTGGAGCCATGATTATTCTCTTTGTGACAAATGCATATCCCTTTGTAGCATCACGAATCTCTTCCTCATCCATTGTGGATTCAGCTAATGCAACAGCTTCACCTTTTTGCGTATAAATTCCAACAATATCACCTGCTTTCAAATATGAAGATATTTGTAAAACACCAGGAATTGCAAGTTGAGCCCCATGGCACATTGCATCAACTGCTGAATCACGAATTACTACAGACTTTAATTCACTTAGAGCAAATTCAACTGGTTTTATCATTCCCATTAATTTGCTATCATCTTTTTTTTCTTCCCAGATGGCAAATGCATTAGCTAATTCATGCAAAGTTACTAAGCCATCTTTTTCATGAAATTGATCCACCCTACTTCTTCGAAGTTCAACCATTGTTCCACCAGGACCTAAAACTTCACCAATATCATAGTATAATTTTCGAATATAAGTTCCGGCTTCACATAAAATCCTAGTTAGGAGTAATCTTTCTTTTTGTTCAATTACTTCTAATTCATAGATAGTTCTAGTTCTAGTTTGTCTAACAACAGCAGAACGTTGAGGTGGTTTTTGAAAAATTTCACCAGTAAACATTTCAATTATTTCAGCCAATTTTTCCTTAGATGGTAATGAATGCAGTCTACCTAATGCATAATATTCTTTAGGACCATATAGTAAAACGCCTAGAGCTTTTGTTGCTTCACCTAATCCTAATGGTAGAACTCCTGAAACTTGAGGATCCAAAGTTCCACTGTGGCCAATCTTTTCAAGTTTCAAAATTCGTTTTGTCCATGCTACAGTTTCATGACTTGTAGGTCCTGGAGGTTTATCTAAAATAATAAGTCCATTGTTCAATAATTGTTCAATAGTTCGTTTATCATAATATGTTCCATAAGCATCATCAGTAATATCCTGATCAATTTCAATTAGATTCTCAAGTTGTTTTAGAGTCATAGTAGTTTTCTCACAGTTTCTGTTGTAACATCTATTACTTGATTCGCAGTTAAATTATCAGTATTAATGATTACATCAAATACGTCTTTATCCTCACCAAAACTAAAACCATAGAGGTTTTTGTATAATGCTTTATTTTTATCAAAACGAGCTTTTGTTATCTCATGTGCATTTTCTGAACTCATATTATCTCGAGATTGCATTCTCTTTGTACTACTCTCATGAGAACCTTCTAGCCATATTTTCACACCATTTTCAATTAACCAAGGTAATGTATAACTAGTAATCACCATACCACCTTGATTAAACAAGTCAGTTAATTTTTTATCTAAATTTTTATCAAATTCAGAATTTTGTTCACGCTGATTTAAAAATTTCATTCCTTCAGGAGTATCCCACCAATCATCACCATCAGAATTAAATCCCTGTTCTTTGGCCATTTCTTTTAAAACATCTCCACCGCTGAGATATTGAAAATTAAATTCTTTAGCTAATCCTTTAGCAACAGTTGTTTTTCCGACTGCAGGAGGGCCAGATATGACAATAGATTTTGTCAACCTAGATCCATTGAGGTTTTAGTAAGTCTCATAATGATTCCACTAAATGCAATAGAAGAAAGGAAGTACCAAGCCCAAAGCATTATATGATTTTCTTTACCAAAACAGATGTTTGTTGTATCTAAAGCTTGTTCTGCAGTACAAGTTAGTTGGAACATATCTCCAGGAATTACATTAAGTGGTATTGGAGAAATAGCTACAGTGTAAGAGAATAGTACGGGCAATACAAGATAAAAGATTAGAATTAAAGGTACAAATGTAATCATCATTGGTTTCATATTCATTTGCATCATCTCCATAGACATTTTGTTCATGTACGAAGATTTTTTTCCTAGTTCTGCAGATTTTGCTTGATCTTTAGCTCTCATTGCAGACATTCTTTCTTTTTGCCATGCTTTAGTTTCCTTCATAATTCTTTTTAGTTTAGTTTGATCAACCATTTTTCTTCTAACTGCAGAATTAAAAATATTAAGCAAAATACCAAATCCAGTTACAGCAAACATAGTAAGAATCAAACCCTTGACCATAGGGTCATCACTGCCAAGTGCCATTCTGCCTTCACCACCAAGAAATTCAGGTAGTTGGAGAAATGCCGAGTCAATAAAGAGTAGAATAAAGTTAAAATCCATGTTTACAGTCCTATTGCCTTGATTATTTTATCTGCTGCCTCATCAATCTTCCCCTCACTATTAAAAACATGTCTAACTGGGGAGCCAGTAATTACAGCGCATGCAGAAATCATACCAGTTTGATAATCAAGCTCCTTCTTAATGTTAGCTAGTGTTATTTTATCTCTATTTCGAGTGTCATCTTTCATTCTTCTATTGTAAATCTCTTCAGGCTTTGCAGATACAGAAACAAAATTGCTAGGTTTGATAATTTTTAAAACATGTTCAGGTAGTCCAGGATAATATCCTTCAGGGGAGTTAATGAATGCATGAGTATCGATGATTACAATTTCTTCCTTATGAGTAGCAATTGTTTCTGCAGCAATTTTTTGAAGACGTTGTTGTTCAGTTACAGATAATTTTCTTAAATCGTCTCTCTCTTTTAATCCATTTTTTTTAGCAACATCAAACATTAAACTTCCATAATTAATTACAATTACATTTTTTTTATGATTCTTTAAGATTTCAACTATTGTTGTTAACAAGGTACTTTTCCCAACACCAGGGATTCCAACCATGAGGATTTTTTTATTTTCTACCAAGTATGGCACCCAACCGCGGCATAACAACTTCTACTTGTTCTCTAACTAATTGTGTGTAATAATTAATCATAATATCCACCATAAGTAACACTCCAATTCCAGATCCAAATACACCAAGAACATCAGATACTCCTGCTAAGAGACCCAAAATCATAGAGCCAAGAATTGTAACAGATGGAATGTACTTGTTTAGTAATGCTTCAACTGGTTTGTTTGATCTTCTAAATCCAGGAATTTGTACATCTGCATCAAGTAAGTTTTGAGCTGCACTCTTTGGCGATAAACCACCAAGTTCAACCCATAGTTTACCAAATACAACTACAATTCCAATCATAAATAAAACATATCCTACTGCACGCATTGGATCTAAGGCTGCAACATCTAAACCACGTGGTGGTGTGACATAGTAAATAAGTCCACCAATTGGAGTAGACGGACTAGTAGGATCAAATTGCGCTATAAAATTCACAAAGAAATTATTGTTACGCGGGTTAAAGTTTGACCAAATCATTTGGAATACAAACACAGCGTTTGCAGTTAATGCAGATGCTAAAATTACTGGAATATTAGAAACATACATCAATTTGATAGGATAAACAGCCTGGAATCCTCTATATTTTGTAGAAACAATTGGGATTTCAATTTTCATACCTTGAGTAAATACAAGTATCAAAATTATTCCAGCAGTAAGACAAAGTCCAAAAATACTCGGCAGTTGATTTGAACGGAATAATACATTTCCTAAATCACCACTACCAATTATTGATTCTATAAGATATGGAATAATACCAATCATTCCACCATCACCCGCAGGTAACGGACTAAGCAGACTCCAAAGAATTTGTTGAGCAACACCGGCCATAATGAATAAACTGATTCCACTACCAAGTCCCCAACCTTTTTGGATTAATTCATCTAAGAACATAATTATGATCGACGCCGCCATCAACTGCCCTATTATCACATACAGAACATACGGTTCAGATGTAGCACTACCATAAACTGCTACAGCATAAACAATAGATTCAGCTACAATTACAACGTAAGTTACCATTTTTGTTGCGGTTTGAAAAATGCCTCTTTCTTCTGGTTTCTTGAAATCAAATTTCAAAATATCAGAACCTCTCAACAATTGCATCAAGAGTCCAGAAGTTACAATCGGCCCAATTCCTAATTCAACCAAAGTACCTTGTTGGGATGCAAAAATAACCCTAGCAAATGCTAGAAAATCAAATTCAGGAGCTGTTGCTCCAAATAGTGGAGTTTGTCCCATTACCATGTAGATAAGTAATGCAACACCACACCAAAGTAATCTAGTCTGTAATGGAATTTTCTTTTTTGGTTTTGGAACTTGGGGTAAGTAGGGTTCTGCTTTGAAAACCATTTTTCTAATTATAGAAGTTAAAGTACCTTCAGCCATTTTCAGTTACCTAAGCCTCAGCTGTTTTTTCTTCTGTTTTAGATTGAAAAATTTCTCCACCAACAGCTTTTAATTTTTCTTCAGCTGATGCAGTAAAGTTTCCTACTTTTACAGAATAAGCATTAGTGATTTTTCCACCACCAAGAAGTTTTTCGTATCCTGCACTTTCAAGGTCTACGACTTTTTTCCCACTTTCTTCTTTACCAAATTTAGTGAATAAATCATCTAGGTCTCTTACACTAGTCCATTTTTTTGTAATATTTGGATGAGGTGGTTTACTTGATTCATGACCATAGTGATCTGGTTCATCTTTTAACAAACTACTGTAATGATGTTTTTGAAAACCCGTAACTCCAAGACCACCTTTGTGACCGCTTGCACGGTGTTGACCTACCTGGCCCCATCCCATGTGTCTGCCACCTCTAAGTCTTCGAGTTTTTCGTAATCTAGTTGCCATGTTAAATCATTCTCCTAACAATAGTATCAAGTTCTTTGTTAGCGCCAAGAACTCCTTTTTGTCCATATAGTTTCTTGGTACTTCTTTTGAATCCATGTACTGGAGGTGCTAAAGCAAACCAAGGTTTTAGTGGGGATAATTTTGATAATGTAGCTTTTCCATCAGCCAAAGCAGTTCCAAGTTCTGCAGTATTTGCAAATCCAAGTTCTTTTAGATCTTCATCAGTAATTTTTTGATAACCACCTTTTCTGGCTTTCTTTTCAATTAATTCTTGTGCTAAAGATGCATCAATTTCAATCCAAGAAACATAATGTTGTACTTTTTTTAACATTCCCAAAGTATTATCTTTGGCAGGTAAGATTGTTGCACGGTATTTTTTATCTAATTTTAATAAAGTCATAGTAGTTGTAGCCCAATACGGACAATCGGCTTGACCTTTAATTCTAACAACAAGATAGGCATTTACCATTTTTATCATCCCTGACTGAATGTCTGTCTAAGACAATCCAGTACGGCTTTTGAAGTTGAGTTCATTGTAGGAGTAGAACCTTTTGCGGTAGTCCATGCATCCTTAAGACCTGCTAATTCTAATAATCTCTTAATTTTTCCACCTGCAACAAGACCCAAACCACGAGGTCCAGGAATAATTTCAATAGTTACACTTCCACCTTTTCCTTTTACTTTGAATGGAACAGAATGTTTTTGATCACATTTACATTCCCAACTACCACATCCCATTTTAATTGGTTGTATATTTAGAAAAGCTTGACTAGTTGCTTTTTCAATAGCAATTCTCATTTGTTTTGATTTTCCTTGACCAATTCCTAAATAACCATTTTCATTTCCTGCTGCAACAATTGCTTTGAATCTTGTAGATTGTCCATTGGACGTCATTTTTTGAATAATACCTACATCAACAACTTCACTTTTTAAATCAGGTAATAATTTTTTAATAATTCCAGATTCTTGAATTCTTAACCCAGATTCTAGAATTTCTTCAATAGAAGTAATTTCTCCAGATTCAACTTTTTGTCCCAAAATAGTTTTTGGGACCCAAATTTCTACTTCAGGTTCTCTTCGAGGTCTTCTAGGACGTGTAGCTGCTGCTCCAGGTGGACCGCGTCCATATACTGGTGGACCTCTTCCTCTTCCGCCTTGTCCGGGTTTAGATTGTCCGGGTTTAGATTGTGCTGTTTGACTCATTTCTATTTGACCTCACTATCTATTGCAGATTTAATTTTAGAAACTTCATTTTTAACAGTAAGATGGTCACCATTGATTCTTTCATCAGCAGGAAATGATTCAGAGTCAGCAGGAACTTGAAGACCAGCATCAATAACTCCCTTCAAAGCTGCTGCCATTCTTTGTGTATATCGTTTAGTACCAGTATACATAATTGCATCTTTTGCACCTTTACCTAATGCTTTCTTACCTGCCAAATAGCCAGTAAGATATGCTGCAGGTACACTTTTTCTAGAACCTTTCCAACCTTTTTCAAGTAAATATCTAGAATGTGCAGATGCAACAACAGTGTCACCAGTCATGCCAGGTTTAAGAACTTGAACTTGTGTATTCTCATTTGAAATATTTACAGTAATGAAAGCACGCTTACCCATCAACATGGTACCACGTTTTCTATAATTGGTCTTTTGCTCTCTAAGTCGTCTCAATATTTTTGAATAGGCCATCTACAGGATCTGACTTTGAAACTGCTATTATATACGTTAAGCGTGAAGTAATGCACAAAGCAAAGCTTTCTGAGTATGAAGTCTATTTTCTGCCTCATCCCAAACTACAGATTGAGGTCCATCTATTACAGATGAAGTAACTTCTTGATCACGTTTTGCAGGAAGACAATGTAAAAAGATCGCATTTTTCTTTGCAAGGTTCATGATTTTATTATTAACTTGGTATTTTGGAATAAATTTTTTGATTCTTTTTGAATCGTTATTATGAATTGAAGAGTAAGTATCAGTTACAACCACATCAGCATTTTTAGCTGCTGTTAGTGGATCAATAGTTAATTCAATATCAGTTAAATTTTGAGAGACTTTAACAGTTGATTTGTTTGGTTCAAATCCTTTAGGAGTTGCAATAGACATTTTAGCACCAGATAAAGCTGCACCATAAATCATTGAATTGCATACATTATTGCCATCTCCAATCCAAGCAATTTTTAATCCCTTGAGGGTTTTTTTCTTTTCTTTAATTGTCATAAAATCTGCCAAAATCTGACAAGGGTGAAATGAATCAGATAATCCATTAATTACAGGAACACTTGCATGTTCAGATAATTTATCAAGTAAAGAATGATCATAAACACGAGCCATTATACAATCAGTATATCGTGAAAGAGTTTTTGCAGTATCTTCAACTGATTCACCACGAGATAGTTGTGTATCATTTAATGATAAATTAATTGTATGGCCTCCTAACTGATACATTCCTATTTCAAAACTTACACGTGTTCGAGTTGAAGGTTTTTGAAAAATCATTGTTAGTGTTTTATTTTTTAAGACAGGTTTGTTTCCACCTTTTTTTAATTCTTTTTTTAATTTAATGGAATGATCAATTAATCCCAAAAATTCTTTTGGAGTTAATTCCGCTAATGTAAGTAAATCTTTTGTTTTAATTTTCATTTTTTAAACCGTCCAAATAATCCTCGTTTCTTTTTAGATTCTTCTTCTTTATCTTGTTTATGTATCTCTGCTTCATCATTAAATGAAATTACTTTAGATTCTCCAGGTTTAGGTTTACCATCTTTAATCCATTGACGAATTTTATTGCCTAACTTGATGGCTTTAGCATCAGATTCTGGTGGAGGTATGTCAAATAAATCAGAATATTTTGCAATTTCATTATCCTTGATTCCATAAAATGGATCATCAGAGATAGGTTTAGGTGTTGGTTCAGGTTCTGATGTTGGTTCAGGTTCTGGTGTAGATACATCAATTTTTTCTATTTTTACATCACCTAATGAACCAAATACAGTTTCCAAAAAGATGTCTTTATCAAAAGATTTTAAATCAGAATATTCTTGTCCAGTACCCAAATAAAGAACAGGGGTAGATGTAACTTTTGCAATAGATAATGCAGCACCACCTTTTGCATCAGCATCACTTTTAGTTAAAATGGAACCATCAAACTTTACGTATTTATGAAATTCACGTGCTTGATTTACAGTATCATTACCAGCTAAGGAATCACCAACAAAAATAGTCATATCAGGGTTTACAACTTTAATAATTTTTTCAATTTGTTCCATCAAATTTTTACTTGTTTGCATCCTGCCTGCAGTATCAATTAATACACAATCTGTTTTGTGAGATTTTGCATATAGAACAGCATCACGAGCAACAGCTGCAGGATCAGATTCATAATTTTGTGCAACAAGTTTTAGATTTAAACGATTAGTGTGTTCTCGTAATTGCTCTATAGCACCAGCTCTAAAAGTATCAGCAGCTGCAACTACAACTGAATATTTTTTTTCTTGAAGTAAAGAAGCAAATTTTGCTAAAGAGGTAGTTTTCCCAGTACCATTAATTCCAACAAATACAATCAAAAAAGGTTGATTCTTTTTCTTTTTTTCATCGATTCTTTCAAAGATATCAATAGATCCAACATTATCAAATAAACTAGAAATACTAAAAATTAAATTATCTTTAACAAATTTTTCAATTTCATTTTTATCAACTTTAGAACCAATTAATTTTTCTTTTAAATCGGATTTAATAGAATCAATAACTTCACCAGCTACATCAGATTCTAAAAGAGAAATTTCAAGTTCAAAAAGAATATCTTTAATGTCTTTTTCATTAAGTTCTTTTTCTCCAAGACTCTTTGCTGCATTAGAAAACGCCTTATGAAGACCATCAAACATAATTTATCCCAAATTTGGCGGTTGTTGGGATTGCATTAACTGATTAATTTGTGCTTTACCTTGTTCTAATCTATTTGATGCATCCTGTTTTTTGGCAGCAGTATCTTGTAAAGCAATTTCAATTTCTTTTATTCTAGCTTCAAAATAATTAATTGCGGCAGGAAAATCTTTTTCAACTGCAACACCAGCACCGATATTTACAACAATTTTATTATTAGATGAAATTTTTGTTGGGATATAAGCTCCCATTCCAAGAGGTACTAAAGTGTCAGAATTAGGTTGAGTTCCAAGGGATTTAATGGATTCAATAGCAGCAGTGGCTTCCCTCAAAATACTTACAAAAGTTCCTTCTCTTTGAGATAAATCAGAAAAATACGTTTCAAGCATTTGCATCTGTTGCATTAATTGTTCAGCCTGTTGTTCACTCATGTACAACCAATCATGCTCAGATGGTTATAAATTCATTCATGAAGTAAGTTTTAAAAAAATTAAAAAATAAATAAAAAATAAAGATCTAACTTTATTTTGCTTTAGAGAATCTATCTTCTACTTCATCCCAGTTTACTACATTCCACCATGCTGCAATGTATACTGGTCTTTTGTTTTGATAGTTTAGATAGTATGCGTGTTCCCAAACATCACAACCCAATAACGGCACTAATCCTTCAGTTCTTGGACTAGTTTGATTTGGCATTGATTTGTATTCAACTTTGGATGTTGAAGGATTGTATACTAACCATCCCCAGCCACTACCCTGAATTACTGCAGTAGTAGATGTGAATTTCTCTTTAAAGTCAGCAAAGCTTCCAAAAGAATCGTTAATTGCATCAGCAATTGATCCTCCAGGTTCTCCACCGCCATTTTGTTTCATGCTATTCCAAAATAACCTGTGGTTGTCATAACCACCACCATTGAAATTAACTGCTCCTCTTTGTGCTTCTGGTACTGAATTAATATCAGACAAGATGTCTAGGATATCTTTTTCTTGAATATCAGCTGGACATGCTTCAAGAGCTGCATTTAATTTGTCAGTGTATGCTTGATGATGTTTTGTATGATGTATCTCCATTGTTTTTGCATCAATGTGAGGTTCTAATGCATCATAAGCATATGGCATTTCAGGAAGTGTGTATTTTCCCATGATATATTTTAAAATTTATTCCATTTATTGTTTTAGTAAACAATTCATTTTTACTTGTTAAAAGACTAAAAAATTCATGAGAACATTACTAATTTTTTCCATAACACTAGTTTTTCTATCTACTTTTATTGTATCACAATCATTCCAACCTGAAAATGAAATTAAAACATATATTGAAAATAGTGTACCATACTTGGGTACTGAAATTCCAAGAATGGACGGAATTGATGGAACTGGAATTAAAGTTGCAATTATTGATACGGGCGTAGACTTTAATCATCCAGATTTATTTGGGTGGGGTCCAAATGGAAAAGTAATTGGCGGCTATAATTTCATAGAAGAAAATCAATTACCAATGGATAACAATGGACATGGTACTAAAGTTGCAGGAATAATTGCAGCAGATGGAAGTATTTTTGGAGTAGCACCCAAAGCAAAAATTCTAGCTTACAAAGTATCAGAAGATGGAGAAGGAGTATCATCAGAATTAATCAAGAGGGCAATTGAAAAAGCAATTGAAGATAAAGCAGATATTATCAATATTAGTTTAGGAGTAAACAAGACTAATTCAAAAATAGATAATGCAGTGAATCAGGCATTAAATAATGGAATTTTTGTTGTAACAGCTGCAGGTAATGATGGGCCAAAATTAGAAACAATTGGAAGTCCAGGAAGAAATTTTGAATCAATTACAGTTGGTGCAACATACAACAACATGACGTCAAGTTTAATTGCAACATTAGAAATAGATGAAAAACAATACACAGTCATTCCAATGGTGGGTTCATCAAAAACAAATGAACCAATAACTGAAAAAATAATTTTTGGAGGATATGGTAAAATTGATGACTTGGAAAATATCAATGTTAAAAATTCAATATTAATTGTAGAAAGAGGCAGTAATGTAGAAGGAGAATTATTATTTTTTTCAATTAAAGAAACGAATGCCGTAAATGCAGGAGCTAAAGCATTAATTGTTTACAATAACGAACCAGGTATTTTTTTGGGTGAATTAATTCATGAATTTTCAGAACCAGGGTACATGCCACAAATTCCAGTAGTTTCAATAGATAGAGAAGAAGGACTAGAAATTATTGAATTAATTGAAAATGATAATGAAGGGATAATGAATTTATTTTATAATCCAGATTTTATAGCACATTTTAGTTCAAGAGGACCAGTATCACCATTTTACATTAAACCAGACATTGTAGCCCCAGGAGCTTACATTAACAGTACACAAAACAATGGAATGTATAACTTAACAAGTGGAACTAGTTTTGCAGCACCCCATGTTAGTGGGGCTGCAGCACTATTACTCCAAAAAAATCCAGAATTGGAAAATCATGAAATAAAATCACTATTACTTACAACAGTTAAACCAGTTTCTGATGCCTATGGACAAAAATTTTCATTACATGAATCAGGTTCAGGAAGACTAGACATAGCAAATGCCTATAATGCAAAATTAATTATCAGTCCAACAAGTTTTGTCATTAATTTATCAGCAGATCAACCCTCAATAAAGAAACAACTAGAATTAAAATTAATTGAAGGATCATTAGAAGAAATTGATGTTAGATTTGAAGGCCCAAAATTCATAGAGTTTACACATGATATTAAAAATAATAGTTTACAAATTGGATTAAACATAGTTGAAGAAAAATATGGAGAACATGAAGGAAAAATATTCATCAATCACGATAAAATACAATATACAATCCCAATTCTTATTCACCACACAGAAGGTTCAATTTCCATAATACAAGAAAATGAAAAATTATTTTTTGAAATTAATCATCCAGATGAATGGAGTTTTGCAAAAATTACAATCATAAATAGTAAAAATGGAAATTCAGATACAACTAGTGCAACACCAGATAAAAAAGCATTTTTAGAAATCTATGAAAATGGAGAATATTGGATAGATGCTAAAATCAAAATTAATGGAAATACATCTGAAGCATTTAACACAATTAAAATTAATTCACTTTCAGAAAAAATAGAAAAATCAGAATTAAGAGATATTCCAGAAAGACAAATTTTACTAATAATTTTAATAATTGTGGTTATAGGAATTGTAGGATTAATTATTAGAAAAAAAGTTATACAGAATAATTAGGACCGGCTGCAATTATATCATCTGAAACATTTTCAAATTTCTTAAAGTTTTCAACAAACATTTGAGCTAGTTTTCTTGCAGAAAGATCATAGGAGTCTTTGTCAACCCAAGTATGTTTTGGATCTAAAATTTCAGACGGGACACCTTCAACGTCTGTTGGAATATCAAGATTAAGTAAATCATCATGACGATACTTTACAATATCAAGTGCCCCAGAAATTGCTGCAGTAACCATTGCACGGCTGTATTTGATCTTTATTCGTTTACCAACACCATATGGACCACCAGACCAACCAGTATTGACAAGGTAAACTACAGTATTATGTTGATTAATTTTTTCACCAAGAAGTTTTGCATAAACTGAAGCAGATCTAGGCATGAATGGAGCTCCAAAACACTGAGAAAAGACAGATTTTGGTTCTTTGATGCCTCTTTCAGTTCCTGCTAATTTACTAGTATAACCAGACATGAAATGATACATTGCTCCCTCTTTGGTTAACCTAGAAACAGGAGGTAACACACCCAAAGCATCTGCAGTCAAAAATACAATAATACGTGGATTTCCGCCAACACTAGGAATTACGGCACCTGGAATGAAATCTAAAGGATAACCAACACGGGTATTTTCAGTTAATGAATTATCATCATAATCTGGAATATTATCATTTAAGACAACATTTTCTAAAAGAGCGCCGGGTTTAATTGCATTCCAAATTTCAGGTTCTGCTTCTTGACTAAGATTAATACATTTTGCATAACATCCCCCTTCAAAATTAAATGTTCCATTATCAGACCAACCATGTTCATCATCACCAATTAGTTTTCTATTAGGATCTGCTGAAAGAGTTGTTTTACCAGTTCCAGATAATCCAAAGAATAATGCAGTATCTCCTTTTTCACCAATATTTGCAGAACAGTGCATTGGTAAAATATTACGACCTGGCAATAAGAAATTCATTACACCAAACATTGATTTTTTCATTTCACCTGCATACTCAGTACCACCAATCAAAACAATTTTTCTTGTTAAATCAATTAAAATAAAGACATCAGTTCTAGTTCCATCAACTTCAGGATCTGCTAAGAAATCATTAATACATAAAATAGTAAATTCAGGTTCATGTTTTTGTAATTCTTCATCGGTAGGTCGAATAAACAAATTACTTGAAAACATACTTTGCCAAACATGATCATTAATTACTCTAATAGGTAAACGAGTTTCAGGGTCAGCTCCTACAAAACCATCAAAAACAAAAAGTTCCTTGTTAGCAACAAAGTCTTTCATCTTTTCAAAAAGTTTTTCAAATTTACCACTTGGAAATTGATGATTAATTTTTCCCCAATCAATAGTGCTATGAGTTTTATCATCATATACAATAAATCGATCATCAGGTGATCTGCCAGTATATTTTCCTGTATCAACTGAAAGGGAACCTGTTGAATTTACAACACCTTCTTTTCTATCAACAGAAATAGCCACCATTTCATCAGTAGGTAAATTTCTATGAACTCTAGATGGATTAATTCCAAAAGCAGTTAATTGTGCCAGAAATTGTTCAGTTGCAGATCTACCAAGTAATTCAGTCAATTTTGCGATCTCCTATCGTGTGTTTGAGCATATACAGTGATCATAAGATATTTAGATCCGCTTCGATTTTCCTTATTATCTCTTTTCCATGTTGAATTTTTTTAGGTCGAGGAACGTATTTATTCTAAAATTCAAGACTTAGTTCCATGCCAATCAATCAAGATAAGCTTGCAAAAAGACAGGAAGTAAAAGGAAACAAACCTGATTTTGTTAGACCAGAAAGTTGGCGTTATGTTAGACTTCAAACTAATTGGAGAAAACCAAAAGGAATAGATCATCATCAAAGAAAACAAAAAAGTAGAGGTCGCCCAGGTTTAGTTAAAGTTGGATATGGTGGGCCGAGAGATGCAAAAGGATTACACCCTTCAGGATTTACAGATAATTTAGTTTTCAATATTTCAGATTTACAAAAATTGGATCCAAAGAAAGATGGGGTTAGATTAGGACATGGAGTCGGCACTAGAAAGAGAAAAGAAATTGTTGTTAAAGCAGTTGAAAATAAATTTAAAATATTTAATGCAAGAGTGAGTATAATTGCCGATAAATCTTAAAGCTAAAAAAAGACTCGCTTCCCGAGTTACTGGTGTTGGAATTCACAGAATTAAATTTGATTCGGATCATCTAGATGATATTGCAGACGCAATTACTAGAGAAAATATTCGTAGTTTAATTACTGCAAATACAATTAAAATTAAATCATTTACTGGAACATCAAGAGGAAGAGCACAACATAAGTTAGATCAAAGAAAGAAAAGAGGTACAACTCAAGGTTCCAAAAAAGGTGCAAAAGGTGCAAGAGTGGGTAAAAAAACAGTATATGTTGCAAAAGTACGTGCACTAAGAAGATTATTAAAAATTGCAAAAGATAGAAAAGATTTGACTAATCCAGAATTTTGGACATTGTACAAAAAAGTAGGTGGAAATACAGTTAGAAACAAAGCTCATTTGAGAACTTTGATGGATGAAATCAAAACTAAAAGAGAAGATTAGAATCTAAATAATTTTTTAGTAAAACTTTCTGTTTAAGATTTATAATTTTATTATTTCAAGGGATGTAGATTTTAATAAATTAAGAATTTTTTGTTTGTTTGTTCCGAGTCCACGCCAATCTAGAAGAGCAAATTTTGCCATTTCATTTTGTGAAATAATATGAGAAAATAATTCTTCATCAAGATTATCCAATGCATGTTTTGGCATAACTGTACCAAGAGCATATTTTCCTCCTAGTAATTCATTAGTGAATTTTGAAGAATAATGAGTACCTCCAAAACAAATTGCTACAGGATTTTCAGATAAGGTATTAACAAAAACCTGATGAACCAACTTTGCAATTGAGATGCACAATGAAATATCAGTCCATTGTTTCTCAGTTGTGCCAATTTCAATGAAAATCGTTGGTTTAGTTAATGCAGTTGGACCGTGATGAGTTGCCTCAATAGTTATTTGAAATTTTGAAAATTCAGATTGATGTTTTTGTAATGTTTGAAGATATGCTTTTTGAAGATTAGGATGAGGTATAGCAACTTGTCTATGATTACCACCAAATTTTGCTTCAGAGAAATTTCCAGTACTATGACAAGTTAATGCAAGTACACCAGATTCTGCTGCATGTTTTGAAAGAAACACAAATCCATCATAGTCATATTTTTCTTCAAGCCAATCAGCAGAAATAGCAGAGGTAGAAATTATGATTAGATCATAGTATTTCCCACGAAAAATATCTCCATCTAGAGTCATTTCCTGTGAAAGGAAATTTGCCATATTGTAACCTGCAGGATCATCTCGATAAGCAACTAGGAGTTCCATGAGATAAGGAATATAAGGACACCATATTAATTTCCACCAATGAACCCGAAGCAAACTTTGAAGAATATGACTAATACATTGAAGATGACTAAAAAACCAGATAAAGAGGAATATTCACAACATTTGAGATTAGTATTAACTGGAATTTTAGGAGTTGGCACTATTGGATTTATAATTCAATTTGTATTTTCTGTGGTTACATTTGGTAGATAAAAATGTCTGAAGAAATAAAATCACACTTATTTGCAATTAGAACCACAGGAGGACAAGAAAAAGTGGTTATGAGGTTATTAGAAGCTAAAGCCAACGCTAATAAAATTAACATTCAGTCAGTATTTTGGGTAACTGATCTTAAAGGGTATGTTGTAGTTGAAGCAATTAATCCAAGTGATGCATACTTAGCAGTTGAAGGTGTAAGACACATTCGAGGTCAATTAAGAGGAGAATTAGAATTCAAAGATATCGAAGGATATCTAATAAAGAAATCAACAATTTTAACATTAGAAGTAGATAACATTATTGAAATTACTGGGGGTCCATTCAAAGGAATGAAGGCAACAATTACCAGAATAGATGCAGATAAAGAAGAAGCAACAGTTGTTTTGTTAGATGCATCATATCAATTACCAGTAACAGTAGATGCAAACTACCTAAAACTCTCGAGTGGAGCTTAGGAAGGATTAAATTTTCATTTTGAGTTGAATAAAGAATGGGAGAACAAAAAGTATCAGCACTTGTAACTGGAGGAGGAGCATCAGCAGGACCACCATTAGGTCCAGCATTAGGTCCTCTAGGCGTTAACATTATGGAAGTTATCGCATCAATTAATGAAAAAACTAAAGACTTCGAGGGAATGAAAGTTCCTGTAACTGTAATAGTAGATACAGATACAAAAAAATATGAAATTGAAATTGGCATTCCTTCAGCTGCAGCACTTATCATGAAAGAAGCAGGGATTACAAAAGGCTCTAGTACTTCAGGTACTGAATGGGCAGGAGATGTAACAATGGATTCAATTGTCAAAGTTGCAAATACAAAACTCGAAAAATCTTATGCATCATCATTAAAATCAGTTGCAAAAACCATCATTGGAACATGTGTAGCATTAGGAGTTAAAGTAGAAGGAAAAACGCCTAAAGAAATTACTGTTGAAATCAATGAAGGTAAATGGGATCAAAAATTCCAATAATTATTCAATAAGATAAACTGGATCTTTGTCAGTTTTTTGTAATTCTACAAAGGTTTCAGTATTTTGAATACCATCTATTTTTCCAATTTTTTCAATAACTACTGAATGTAATGCTTCAAGATTTTTAGCATGTATTTTAATAATGATATCAAATCTACCAGTTACTTCCGAAATTGAAACAATTTCAGATGTTTTCAGGAATTTTTTATGAATTGCTTCTTTCAATTTTGGATCTCGATTAATTCCAACAGAAGCCTTTACCCCAATACCTAACAAAGATTCATCGATTTCAACAGTAAATTTTTTGATTAATTTTTTTTTCATTAATCTCTTAATTCTACTATATAGGACAGAAGCGTTAATTCCAAGTTTTTTAGATAATGTAGGAACAGAAATAGATCCATCCAGGGTTAATTCATAAAGTAATTTCATATCTAAATCATCAAAGCGATGCAATGTACTAGAAAACGGAGTTTCTCATTTAATATATCTAAGTTTTAGCAAAAATTTGCGTATAAATTACAATAATTAGGTATGAAAAATGAAAATTTTTAAAATTAAAAATGTACAAAAATCTAATCTCTAAACGATTTTAAGTAGGTTTTCTGAAATTTGTTCGTAATGATTACAGAAGTGCAATTGGCAGAAGTAATTAAAAAAGCCAAAGAAGAGACTAAAAAAAGGAAATTTAAACAATCTGTTGAGCTAATAATTAATTTCAAAGATATTGATATAAAGAAAGGATTTGCAATTAATGAAGTAATTCAACTTCCAAAAACTAATTCTCCTGCAACAGTATGTGTAATTGCTACAGGCGATATGAATCAAAAAGCAAAAGCAGCAAAAGCAGATTCAGTTATCGGAAATGATGAATTAATAAAATTTCAAGCTGACAAAAGAGAATCTAGAAAATTCATTAACAAATATGATTTCTTTTTAGCAGACACACAAATTATGCCAACAGTTGGTAAAGCATTAGGTCAGCTTTTAGGCCCTAGAGGAAAAATGCCAACACCAGTTCCATTTAATGCATCTATTGATGCATTTTTAGCAAGATTTAGAACATCAATTAAAGTTAGAACAAGAGCATCATTATCAGTATCATGTAAAATTGGAGATGAATCTATGGAAAATTCAGATTTAGCAATTAATGCATTTACAGTTCTTAGTGCAATAGAGAAAAAATTACCAAACGGTGAAAAAAATATTAGAAAAGTTTTGATAAAAACGACAATGGGTAAACCAGTAAAACAAGTACAGGAGATAAAGAAGAAGTATGCATGAAAATAGAACTACATATCCAAAAAGAAAAACGGAAATGTATCAACAATTATTAGAATTACCAAAAAAATACAAAACCATTTCAATAATTCAAATGAGAAAAGTTCGTTCTACACAAATTTTACCATTAAGAAAAACTTTGAAAGGAGAAGTAGAATTTGTATGTGTCAAAGATAGAGTTGCAAGAAAAGCACTTGAAACATTAGACGTTCCAGGAATGAAAGAAATTTCTAGTGAACTAAAAGGACAATTAATGTTCCTTTTTACAAACATGTCACCATTCAAACTAAACGTACTATTGGGTAAAAACAAAGTCATGATGGGTGCACGCAGTGGAGATATTGCAAGTATCGATATTGTAGTACCTGCTAAAAATACAGGAATTGCGCCAGGACCAATGCTTACAGAATTCAAAAATGCAAAAATTCCAACAAAAATTGATCAAGGAACAATTTGGATTGCAAAAGATACAACACCAGCAAAAAAAGGCGAAACAATTAATGAAAAATTAGCATCTATTTTAGGTAAATTAGATATCAAACCAGTAGAAGCAGGAATTTCACTTTATTCAGCAGTAGAGGATGGTCTCAAATACACTGAAGAAGATATGATAGTAGATGTTGAGAAAACAAGAAACGCATTTGCACAATTCCACCAAGAAGCAGTATCACTATCAATTGAGGCAGGGTACATCACTGCAGATAACGTTACACAAATTCTTACAAAAGCAGCACAATCTGCGCGCTCAGTATCTGTTGAATCAGGTTTCATGACAGATGAAACAAAAGAGCAAATTTTACAAAAAGCAGATGCACAAGCTAAAGGCGTAGCAGACCAAGCAAAAGATTACACACCAGCCTAATCAATCAGTATTTTTTACCTTAGGTAAATTCCAATTATACTTCATTGCAATTAACCTCAAAGAAGTAGTTAGAACAATTCCAACAATAGTAGCATAGTATAGTTCATCTGTAAAATATAAAATAATAGAAAATATTACAATACCAATAAAACTTGCAGAAAGATAGAATTCTTTTACAAAAACTATAGGAACTTGATTAACAAAGATATCCCTAAGTATACCTCCTCCAGCAGCAGTCAAAATACCTGCCAATAAAATTGCCAAAAAATTTAATCCAAAAATATTGTATGCAAAAGTTGCTCCGATAATTGTAAACACTCCCAATCCAATAGCATCAAATTTCAAAAATAAATTCCAATGTTTTTTTAGACGAGAATACAAAAAGAAAATTATAATTCCAGATGCGATTGTTACAATAACATAAGTGGGATCAGATATAGAGTTAGGAATTCTACCTAAAATTACATCTCTTATTGTTCCACCTGCAACACCAGTAATAGTTGCAAGTAACAAAATTCCTACAACATCAAATTTTTTCTCAATTGCCTTAAAAGCACCTGTAATTGCAAATGCTACAGTACCAAATAGATCTAAAATGTAAATAAAAAATTCAGAGGTAAAAGAAAATTCGGTCAACAAATACAAAAATTACATACAGAGTAATTAAGATTAATAAAAATAAGTATAAAATTAAATTGAAAGAATAAAGTTGCTTAGCCGAATAAGGATGATAATCCTTCCATGGCTGCTTCTTCGTTTTTAGGTTCTTCTTTCTTCTTTTCTTCTTTTGCTGGTGCATCTGCTGCTGCTGCTGCCGGTGCGGCTGCTGCTGCTACAGGTGCGGCTTTAACTGCCTCATCGATGTTAACATCGGCTAAGGCTGCGACTAGAGATTTAACTTGAGCTTCATTAACTTCAGCGCCAGATGATTTAACAACTGAACTGAGGTTTGCCTCGTTAACTTCTTTGCCTAGTTTGTGAAGAAGTAAAGCAGCGTAAACATATTCCATTGTACCATGAATCTCTTATGGCATAATATAAAACTATGGAGAAGTTACGCCTGAAATTAAATATTTAATTTAGAATTTTAAGACTTCTACAGACAGCATACAAAGTTCGTCTTAGATTTGGATCTGTTAAAGTCTCCATCCTATTTTTTAAAATTCGTTTAGCTTCATCTCTTTCAGTACCTGGGGCCAAAGACAAAACATTGTTAATAAATTCAGGTAATGATTCGCGTATCCAACCATCAAGCATTAGATAAATTTTTGGTGGAATAATATCGCATTTATCAACATCAAGATCTAAAACTTCAGCAAAATTCTCAAATTCAACTCTATACACCAATGCTAAAACAACATTATCAGGAGTTGGGTGATTAAGGATTTCATTAGATCTTTCACCAGTTTTTCCTTGAGATATCTTATTTTTAAGACCTATTGGATTAACAATTATACCATTAACACCTACTTTTCTATCATCAATGCCAGTTACAACACCAAAAATAAAGTCATGAAATTCACCATTTTTTTTAATTGAGAAAATATGAGTTCCTTCTTTGAGAGTAGGTTTACTTCCAAACATAATTAGAATAAAAGATTGATTATATTTAATGTAACCATTAATCGACAATTCTTAATATCAGAAAGTAGCATGCCTCAACATTGGACAAAAATCAGATTTTAAAAGAATTTTCAGCAGATCCTGACAGATACTATAAAGTCAAATTATTTGAAGAACAAGGATTTATCAGAAAAGGTTGTACAAAATGTGGCAGATTCTTTTGGACTTTGGATGCAAACAGAACACTTTGTCCAGATGATGGAACTGACACATACTCATTCATTGGAGAGCCACCAACAACAAAACGATTTGATTACACACAAGCTTGGAAACAAGTTGAAGAATTTTTTGTAAAAAATAACCATACTTCAGTTAGTAGGTATCCAGTAGTATGCAGATGGCGTGATGATTTATATTTTACAATTGCATCAATAGTAGATTTTCAAAGAGTGATGGGTTCCAAAGTTGTATTTGAATTTCCTGCAAATCCCCTAGTAGTTCCACAAACATGCTTACGTTTCAAAGATTTAGAAAATGTAGGAGTTACGGGCAGACACTTTTCTAGTTTTTGTATGATTGGACAACACAGTATTCCAGATAACGGAGGATACTGGAAAGATGAATGTGTGGATTTAGATTTTAGATTATTAACACAACAGTTTGGAATTAAAAAAGAAGAAGTAGTTTTTGTAGAAGATGTATGGTCAGGTGGCGGTTCATTTGGCTCATCACTAGAATATTTTGTTAGAGGACTGGAGCTTGGAAATGCAGTATTTACAGAATTCCAAGGAGAGTTAGGACAACACACCACACTTGATCAAAAAATCATAGATATGGGTGCAGGACTTGAAAGATTTGCATGGATTACAAATGGTACACCCACAGCATATGACTGCTGCTTTGGTCCAGTAAATCAAATACTCTTTGAAAAAATTGGAATAGATTCTAATTCAGAAATACTAAAAAAATACTTTACAGAAATTGCAAAAGAGATTGATCATTTCGATGATCTAAACCAAGTAAGACGTCTTGCAGTGAAAAATGCAGAAATTACAGAGGATCAACTAAACAAAATAATAACACCGCTTGAAGGAATGTATTTAATTGCAGATCATCTCAGAACATTAATTTTTGCAATTGCAGATGGTGCATTGCCAAGCAATGTTGGGGGAGGATATAATCTCAGAATGATGTTACGAAGAATCAATGGAACAATTAATCGATTAAATCTAAAATTAGACATTGATGAATTAATTGATGCACATATTGATTATCTCAAAGATACCTATCCAGAACTAGATGAGAAAAGAGAAGATGTCAAGACAATTCTCAAGCTAGAATCTTCAAGGTATGAGGAATCAAAGATTCACATGAAGAAAAAGGCAGAAAAGATTCGTGAAAAAGGTTCACCATCAGTGGATGAACTCATTACATTATACGAATCAGACGGCATTACACCTGAATATCTCAAAGAAATTGATGCAATTTCTGAAATCCCGTCACAATTTTACTCTAAACTATCTGACTTGCACCAGTCTGAAAAGAAAAAGGCAATTACAGAACTTCCGCTAGAAGAGTTACCAGAAACTGAAACGCTATTTTACAAAGACGACCCAATGGAATTTGAGGCCAAAGTAATCAAGGTCTTAGGTGATCAAGTCGTATTAGATAGAACTTCATTTTATGCAAGAGGCGGAGGACAAGAACCAGATTTAGGAACTATAGCAGGGTTTAATGTGATTAATGTAGATAAACACGCAAACATTATTGTTCACAAGTTAGAGGGAGGAGTTCCAAAAGAAGGTGAGACAGTACAATGTAAGGTAGATGAAACAAGACGTGCAAACATTACTAAAAACCATACCAGTACCCACATCATCAATACGTCATCAAGAGGAGTGTTAGGTTCTTGGATTTGGCAACACTCTGCGTTTAAAGATCATGATCATGCTAGGTTGGATATAACACATCATTCATCATTAACTGATGAGCAAGTAAAACAGATTGAAGATGCAGCTAATCAAATGATAAAAGAAAATTATCCAGTAAATATTGACTATTACGAGAGAGGAACTGCAGAACAAAAATATGGTTTTAGAATTTATCAGGGCGGTGTAGTTCCAGTAAAGTCAGTTAGAATTGTATCAATTGAGGATAAAGATATTGAAGCATGTGGTGGAACACATGTAAAGAAAACTGGAGATATTGAACTAATCAAAATTACAAAAACCAAAAGAATTCAAGATGGTGTAGTTCGCATAGAATTTGTTTCAGGACCAACAGCTTTTCAATATGTAAAAGACCAGGAAGAAGAATCAAAGAAACAAATTACAGATGATATTGCAAAAGAAAAATTAGAGAAACAAAGAGAAGAAAACAAAGAAAAATCAAGAGAACAGATTCCTATTCTACTAGAAAAGATTCTAGCTGGTCAATCAGGAGAACTAGATGAGATTACAATTAAAAATAAAATCTGTTTTACTTCCAGTCCAAACTATGATGATTATTTCCACCAAAACTTTGGCAAAAAGCTAGTTGCCAAAGATGGTACAGCAGCATTTTGTGGAATTTTCGAATCAGGTCCAACCATACGAGTAATAATATTTGCAGGTGAGCAATCAGGCGTAAATGCAGGCGATATTGCCAAGGAAATATCCTCAATTTTAGGCGGTTCAGGTGGTGGTGATGCTAAATTTGCTCAAGGTGGAGGTAAAGACACATCTAAAAAAGACGCTGCAATACAAAAAGCAAAATCAATGATTTTAGGATGATATTATGACGATTAACTGGAATGAAATAGAAACTAAATGGCAATCTAAATGGAACGAGTCAAAAGACTTTGAAACAAATCCAAATGAGAAACCAAAAAAATTTATCACAGTAGCTTATCCATATCCAAACTCTCCACAACACATCGGACATGGAAGAACATACACACTAGCTGATGTTCATGCAAGGTTTTACAGAATGCAGGGGTATAACGTATTGTTTCCAATGGGATTTCATTATACTGGTACTCCAGTGTTAGGAATGGCAAAGAGAATTCAATCTGGAGAAAAAGAAATCCTTTATGGATTAAGAAATATATATCATGTTCCAGAGGAAACCATCAAAACATTTGTTGAACCAATAAATATTGCAGATTATTTTCATGAAGAGATAAAATCTGGAATGATAGAGATGGGATATTCAATTGATTGGAGACGAGAGTTCACCACTATAGTTCCAGGGTATCAGAAATTTATTGAATGGCAAATTACAATACTAAAAGAAAATGGTAAAATTATTCAAGGTTCACACCCAGTTGGATGGTGTCCTAAAGATCAAAACCCAGTATCACAACACGATACAATGGGAGACGTTGAACCAAAAATTGATGATAAAAATTTCCTAGTTAAATTCAAGTTTGGTGAATTTATTTTCCCAGTTACAACATTAAGACCTGAAACAATTTTTGGCGTAACTAATTTGTGGGTCAATCCAAATGTAACATACAAAAAAGTTTCAGTAGATAATGAAACATGGATAATATCTGAGCAATGTGCAAAGAAAATAGAATTCTTTGAAAAAGAAGTCAAAATAATTGGCGATATGCAAGGTAGTGAAATTATTGGAAAATACGCTACGACACATAATGGAGCAGAAATTCCAATCTTACCTGCAGAATTTGTAGAGCCTGGAATGGGAACAGGCCTTGTAATGTCAGTGCCAGCTCACGCTCCAAAGGATTACCAGGCATTAATGGATCTCAAGGCTAAAAACCATGAATTAGCGTCCAAAATTGAGCCTATTCCAATTATTGTTACTCCAGGGTATGACACATATCCTGCAAAACAGATTTGTGAAAAATTAGGAGTTTCAAACCAAACAGATGAAAAACTAGAAGAAGCTACAAAAGAATTGTATCTCAAAGAATTCACAGATGGAAAGTTAAATGAAAAATGTGATATTTTTAATAATGAAAAAGTGCAATTTGGTCGAGACAAAGTAATGGCATGGCTACAAGAAAATAATCATTTAGAAAAATTCCCAGTACTTGAAAATGCTCCAGTAAAATGTCGTTGTGGAACAGAATGTGTTGTTAAAATTTTGAACAATCAATGGTTTTTGAATTACGGAGATGAAGAATGGAAAGAAACTGCAAGAAATTGTTTTGATGAAATGAATATCTTACCAAGTAAAATTACAACAGAGTTCAAAGAGGTAATTGATTGGCTACACGAAAGAGCATGTGCAAGACAACAAGGATTGGGAACTAAACTACCGTGGGATAAAGATTGGATTGTTGAGAGTTTGTCTGACAGTGTAATTTACATGGCATACTACACCATGTCAAGATTTGTAAATGATGGAACACTAAAACCTGAAAACCTTACAAAAGAATTCTTTGATTATGTTTTATTAGATAAAGGGGACATTACACTAGCTGTTAGCACATCAAAATTATCTAAAGATGTAATTGGTATGGTCAAAAAAGAATTCCTATACTTTTATCCAGTTGATTCAAGACATTCAGGACGAGATCTAGTTCAAAATCACTTGTCATTTTTTGTCTTAAACCACGTTGCAATATTTGAGAAAAAATTATGGCCAAAAGAAATTGTTGTTAATGGTTCTGTAATGATGGATGGTGCAAAAATGAGTAAGAGTATGGGAAATATTATTCCACTCAGAACAGCAATCAAAGATTATGGGGCAGACCCAATTAGATTAGCAATTATCTCATCAGCTGAATTGCTTCAAGACGCTGACTTTAACATGGAATCAGTTTCAGGCATTCAAAACAAGCTTGAAGCACTTTTAGAGGAGTGTAGTACTCTCAAAGCAGCACAAATTGGGGATTTGGAGGCTGAAGATAAGTGGATTTTATCAAAAACTCAAGGAATGATAGCCCAAGTTACAGAAGCAGTTGAGAAAATGAGGCTACGTGAAGGTCTTCAGGATATACTATTTTCATTTGAATCTGATTTGAGTTGGTATGCAAAGAGAGTAGATGCCAAAGGAAGAGATAATGTTTCAGGAATATTACACAAAATTAATTCTGTCAGAGTTGCAATGTTGTCTCCATTTGCACCACATGTTGCAGAAGAGATGTGGGAAAAACTAGGATACACTGAACTTGCATCAAAATCAGCATGGCCAGAATTTTCAAAAGAAGACGTAGATGTCACATCAATTCAATCCGAGGAATTACTAAAATCAACAATTGATGATATTGCAAATATTTTAAAAATTACAAAAATTATTCCACAAAAAATTGTAATTTATGTAAACTCGGATGAATTCAAATCTAAAGTGTATAGAAAAATTTTAGGAATTATGGTAGGAGGTCAAAACAATATGGGAGTAGTAATGAAAGAACTAATTGCAGATCCTCAAACTACAGATGCTAAAAAAAATGCCAGACTATATCCAAAAAGTAATCAAAGACTTGCATTCAGAATCTGAAGAGATTAAAGCAATAAAATTAGAATCAAAAGAATTTGATGAAAAGCAATTTCTATCTGCAGAGTTGGCAAGTATTGGCAAAAAAGAATTTGGCGTAGAGATTCAAGTGTTTGGAGCAACTGATAAGGACATCTATGACCCTAAAGGTAAGGCAAGACATGCAAGACCATTCAAACCAGCAATACTAATTGAATAATTAATTAGTGATTTAAAAAAAATAAAAACAATTTTCAGATAAGAAAAAATTAAGATTATTTTTCAGTGCCATCATATTAAAACTTCTCTAGTACATTTTCTAACTATATCGGCTTTAATATCATAAAAACGAATTTTATATTATGAAAACAAAAACAAAATACCAATTCTTAAAGATGTCAAATTTGTTGGGGTCACTTTTGATCCAGATAATTTTAAGAAAGGTTCTGAGAAGCCAAACTGGATTTGTAAGGATTGTTTTGATGGCGGCATCTTATTGCAAATACAAAATTAATTCTCAATATCTAATTCTCTATGAACTTGTGTAATACATGAATTCAATCCTTCCTCATTACCAAGCCAGGTTTCACGACAATTTTGAATTTGTTCTTCATAAGAATCCCAAAACTGATTATTTTGAATTAGAGAATTTTTTCCATCCTTTGCCATATGATAAACTTCAAGACCTGTAAATCCCTCATACCTTACAATCATTTTCTCATGACTCTCTTCGAATCGTTTTAATTCAATGTAACATGTTTCTTGAGAATAGCCAGATAGTTCTTCACATTGCTTTATTTTCTGCTGTAATTCATAGTAAGATAACTCGAGATTTCTCAATTCTCGTTCTTTGACAAAATCACCATAATCAGCAGTAGCTATAATTCCAATGAATATACCAACTGCAATTACAATTGCAACTACAGCTATTGTTTTCATAATGTAGCCTATTACCCATAGATTTTATCCCTTTTTCAAATATACACGACAATAATACTGCCTATTAGGGATTATTGCTATTTAAAAAAATAATGGAAAATGACAGATTATCTGAATGGTTTGTCCCAAAATTTGGTTCACGAAATTTTAGATTATCAGTAGGAATTTTGTTTTTACCTTATACTGGAATGGTGGTGTCATTTGCAATATGGGGTTCTCTTTCAGTAGAACATGATCTTAATCGAATAGTAGCTATTGGTTTACTCTACTTTTTTGCAATTGGGATAGCAGCACATTGTCTTGATGCATTGGGAAGTAAAAAAAAGCCGTGGGGTCACATATCACATAGAAAAATTTGGATTGTATCAATTATTTCATTAGTCATATCTTTTTCAATTGGATTACATTATGCGTTTTTAGATTCATGGTTATTATTTCCAATAGGAATCATCGAAGGGTTTTTTCTTTTTGCATATAATCTGGAATTATTTAAGGGGAAATTTCACAACGATACATCATTTGTTATATCATGGGGGATTATGCCTGTGTTCGCAGGAGCTGCAATTCAATCAAACACAATATCAATTGAGACAATAATTTTATCTGCAATTGCAGGTTTTGCAAGCTATATCCTAATCACCACATCAAGAAAATATAAAATTCTAAAACAACAAAATGCAAATTATGAAATATATTATAAAAAAGAAACAATACTCAAAATTATAACATCTACGACGATAATTGGTACAGTTTTATTTTTTTTAGCAAGATACCTTTAATTCATTAAAACACATTACATTGTATTGAATAAAATTGAAGGTTTGTTAAATAAAATATTAGATGCTCCTGTAGGTCAAGTTGTAACGGTTTTAGGTGAAGCACTAAATTGCAATATTAAATTACAAGTTGTAGAGCAAAATAAAAATTCTTCAGGCCAATTTGTGAGAAATATTTCAATTTCAGCACAAGAATTTCCAGTCATAAAAGCTAATGCAAAATTTGATTCTGCAGTCTTACCTGAAGTAATTATTACAGATCTATTAAAGAAAAAACGTGGAATTGGAACAATTCTCAATATGAATAATATCAAGGCTACCAGAAAAATGCTGTCATTAAATCAAGATGAAAATAGTGCATTAAGAGAATATCAAATTATTCATAATGAAGTAGTTTGGTTTACTATAATTGAAGAAATAAAATTAGGCAGTCTTGATTCCAACAATAATAGCTGAAGTGCCCCAAGTCAAATCTTGTCTGTGAACTGTCAGTCCATAATCTCTCATAGTTTCTTCATATTCTTTAACCCAATTTGTGTCCCTTATCAGAGAAGGCAGATCAACAAATACATTTTTCCAATTAGGAATAAAAAACCCTAGAAAATAAAGTAGTTTAAAGTACAAATTCCACATTTTTCGTACAAAGAAATTTTTTGGATATGTAAAATCATGTAAAATTATTTTCCCATCTACATTCAGATGTTCAATGCAATTTTTTATCAAAATTTTAGCGGTACAATATTTTGGCAAATAAGATGTTGTAATACAATCAAATTTTTTTCCTAAATTAAGTTTTTCAGCATCTTGATTTACAAAAGAGATATTTGGATATGACATTAATTTTTTTTTTGCTTTTTCAAGATAGTTTTTAGTAATATCCACACCAGTAATTTTTGCTTGCGGTAATTTTTCTGCAATTTGTTTTGTAAGGATTCCCGTACCACATGCAAGATCTAATACTGTTTTTTGATCAGATAATTGTTCTAAAATCTTATGTTTCCAAAGAGAGTCTTTCCCAAAAGTAGTCCAATGCACTATATCATCATATGAATTAGAAGTATTGGTAAAAAATGTAGGAACCAAATCTTTTGGATTTTCCTTAATCATCATTATCCAATATTACCTATAGATTTTATCCCTTTTTTCAAAGTTAAAAAAAATAAGACCGTGGGCTCCAGATCAATACCAAGTAGGTAATCCGATGAGAGCCCATTTCACTTAAGATCAGAGAGTGTCCGTTTCTGATGACAGTGATTTTGTCTTAAAATCTGAAACTAGGGTTACAGATGACAGACTGGGTCTTGTAATTATGTAAAGTCAATTTTTCTATATAATGAGCACTACCAACTTGTACTAGTGGTAGATGAACTCCAATTAGTGCTACAAAAATGGGTTTCAGATAGTCTATTTATTAGAGTTCAAGGATTCAAAAAACATCTTGAAGATTGCTGTAATGGGAATGGGTGTAGCTGGAAGTTATTTGATGGCTCGACTAAAAGACTCAGAACATGACGTTACAGGTTATGAAAGAGCCATAGAGGAAAGACATGATTCAATTTGTGCATGGGGTACAATAAAATCTGAATTAATAGAATTTTGTAAAAAGACTGGAAGGGATTTTGATGACTTTCTAATTCATGATGGAAAACAAATGCATGTAAAAATGAATGACAATGTTAAATTTGATATTGGCTTAAAGGGATTATGTACGTATAACAAATTAGGATTAATCAAAGATTTCATTAAAGATTCAAAAGTAATTTACGGTCAAGCTCCAAAACTTGAAGAGTTAGAAAAAGAATACGACATGATTGTTGATTGTACTGGATTTAGCAGAATGTATTTACCAAAAATGAAAGAAGATTTCTTTTTACCAACTTATGAATACAAAGTAGAATACGAAGACAAAGTTCCATATGATGACTTTTACATTGAGCCATTTCCAGGAATGTCAGGTTACTTTTGGTATTTCCCACTAGGTGAAAAACTTGCACATATTGGTGCAGGTGATTACAATAAAGACCACATAAAAGCAACAGATAGATTTTTGAAAAAACATGGCGGTAAAATCATTCAAACAAAAGGTCGTCCAATTAGATTAGCAACTCCAAATAAATGCAAACCATACTATTCAGGTAAAGTAGTAGGAGTTGGAGAATCAATTGGTACAGTATACGCATTACTTGGTGAAGGAATTATTCCTTCAATGCAGTGTGTAGATATATTTCTTGAAAATATGCATGACTTTGCAGCATATGAAAAAGCAGTTGAGGAACACTACAAGGTATATGCCAAAGTCTTTAATTTTGTACATGCAAAGATTCAGAAAAACTTTAGCTTTCTCAAAGCACTGCCAGACTTTATTGCAATTTTCCGTTACATGAAAAAGAACGAAGACAGATTTGGAATGAAAATCAAAATTTCAGATTTACTAAAAGTTGCTAAGGCATAATTGGCTTAAAGATTTTTTGTAAAGAAAATACTAGAATCTTCAAATCCTAAATGCTTGTAAAACTTGTGGGATTCAATACGCTGATTTCCAGATTCTAGTCTTATTCTATGACATTTTTTCTCTTTTCCAAGTTCAATTGAGAAATTAATCAGTTTTTGTCCAATTCCCTTAGAATGATAATTTTGTGAAACAATCAGTTCAGGAACATACATTTCAGATGTATTTTGATTCAATCTAGATAGAAATATCATACTTATCATACCAATAATTTTTGAATTTTCAATTTGAGCAACTAGAATTTTTTTATCATCTTCTTGCATGTAGTTTTTTAGTAATGCCGTAAATTTCTCAAGTTCATTATCTTTTTGTGGTTTTGGCCTTCCAAGTTCATACAATAATTCAAGAAGTGAGGGTATATCATCATAAGTGGATTCTCTAATTGTAATATTTTCCATAGAAATATGTTGTAGTCATTTCTTTTAATGAGTATGTTTTTCTCTAAGAAAAACTAACAGCACTAAATCCTTCTCTATTAGTTCGATTTGATGCCATGTTATAATCGTAAATCGTTGTTGAATATGCTTGTAGTTCTTCTTTCATTTGATCTAAATTATCTGCAAGGTAAAATCCAGGGCAATCACCTGTAAATTGATAAGTTGCATGCACACGTGCTTTACCTTGTTCATTTTCTAGCCAACTAGCAAAGGGGTATAGATAACAGACTCCAGGTCTGTCAGGATGCATACTACATGCACCTGCATCATCTAAGAATCTACATGAGATGTGAGTTCCATCTTCTTCGGTAGTTTCATCAGTTTTTCTTTTGAGATTAATTGTAGTCATTGTAGTCATTTGCCCAGATGGACCAGGTTCATCATATGTGACAGTAAGAGTTTCATTTTTAATAAAATCAGCAGTGTTTTTGTATTTCAAACCTTTGCCAATTGTAATTAAATCATCAGAAGTTAATGGTAATCTACCTTGTCTGTCACAGCAATTATGACAATCAGGCCAAAAACATTTCCATAAAATATATTTTTTTTCAGAATTAAGATAAGGTACATGAAAAATAACATCTTTGACTTTGATTGCAAAATCACTGACATCAGTAATTTTGCCTAGTACAAATTTTCTCAAAATAGGATCAAAATCCCAATCCTTTTCTAACAAATCTAATGATTCTTGAATTTCTTTTTGAGACAAGTATTCAGTTATAACAGCTTTTACAGATCTTATTAATGTTGAGTGAAAAAGGGAAATATGCAGCAGCTACTGAAAACAGAAGATTTGTTTGGGCAGAAATTATTTGGCCTTTAATTTTAGAAATTGATGACATTACATTTTCACTAAAACAATTTCAAGAAAAACGTGAAAGGGTTTGTAAGGAAAAAAATACAACAATTACAATTGCATCAAGGGGATTAGTTTCATTAGTTCTAAAAGGAATTTTACTAAGAGAAAATGACACGTATGCAATTCATTACAGATTAATTCCATATATGAGATTAAAAGCAAAGTGCAATTATGCAACTGCTATTCACGAAGTTAAAATAAAATAATTTCACAGTAGCCCGAGGCAGATTCGAACTGCCGTCTCCGCCTATCCACTCTTGAGATCCAGAGGGCAGAATCCTTGACCACTAGACTATCGGGCTACTTAAAATTAATTCATGTGATTTAGAATATAATGATTTGGTGAAAATATTTTTGAAAGAATTCTATCTTGATGCTTGTGCAATACGTTCTAACTCGTGTCTTTTCTTGACTGATGGTGAATTAGAATCATTATTTGAAGCAAGAATTAATTGTTCAGCCAAATGCTCTTCAATAGGTTTAGGATTAGAAAATGTTGCTTCTTTTACTGAATCAGCAATAAATTTCAAAGCCATGTCAACTCTTCTGATTGGTGCAACATCAACTGATACATGGTATGTGGTACCACCATAAACAATTCGGGTAGTATCTTCAGTTGGAGCAGAAAATTCTATTGCTTTAACTAAAACTTGAACAGGGTTTTGTCCTGTTTTTAATGCAATAATATCAAAAGCAGTTTTTATAGTATTAACTAATTTAGTTTTTTTACCAGTCATTCTACCAGTATTTTTTGCATATTTTTTTCCAAAGTGCATTGATTTATTGATTAGTCTCTCAACAATGTTAACATCAGCTTTATTGAATCGCTTTAATGCAGAGCGACCAAAAGTGTAAGGTAAAATTTGTTTTCTTAAAGAGATAGCAGTTTTTAATCCAGGATCTACAACTTCAACGTCAGATAAATCCCATTTTCTAAATAATAGTAAATTTTTTGTTTCAGCCATTTCTATCTCCTTGGTTTTTCCTTCTTTCCAATTACTAGCTCATGAAGTGATGTACCATTAACTTTAGAAACTTTGAATCTAACACCAGGAATATCTCCCATTGCACCACCTTGGGTTGCACCCATACCTTCAATGGTAACCTCATCGTGTTCATCAATGAAATTCATGGCACCGTCTCTTGGCAAAAATGCTGTAACGGACTTGCCATTTCTAATTAATTGAACTCTAACACATTTTCGTATAGCAGAGTTGGGTTGTTTTGCTGCAATACCAACTTTTTCCAAAACAATACCACGACCTTGTGGCGCACCTCCAAGAGGATCTGATTTTTTATCAATACCAAGTTTTCTTCTTTTGTAAGTAGAAATTGCCCAACGTTGTTTTTTCTTTTTAATAGTTAGTACTCTACCAGCAAATAATCCTAATGGTGATTTTCTCATATCCTATAACTCCAGGGTTGCCCTTTCAGGACTGTTAATCAATACACTCCCAATACCAAAATATCGTTTAGCCAATAATCTTGCTTTTTCAGCATTTCTACCTTCTCTGCCAACTACAATTCCTTTCTTTCTTGAGTCTACCATAACAATTGCCTGTTTTATTCCATCTGCTCGTGTATTTAATTTTACTTCAGAAACTAGTTTATTGTTTAGTAGATTAGAAAGAAATTTAGCTGGATCTTCATCATATTCTACCAACTCAACATTTCGTTTAATCATATTTTGTAAAGATTTGATATGCATACCACCTTTACCGATTGCAAGTCCCATCTTACCAGTATTTACTACAAAAATTATTCTATCTTGTTTTTCATCTTCAATACAATCTCTTGCAACTGCACCAGTTACGTTTTGAAATAATGACATCATTCGCATTTGATCAGTTGAAAGTTTAATGGCTTGTGTCATAAGAATTCCCTTTTATCTCCAGACCAAAAATGTCTCATTTAAACTTAGGTTAGACAAAACTTGGTTAGACATTTTTTTCCTCAGTTTCTGTATCTTTTAAAATTGATTTGATATTTCCCTCATCGATTGCTGTAAATGAAATTGTTGAAATTCTAAATTGTAAGCCACACAATCTGCCTAGTGCAACTGAAGTTCCTTGAAAGTTTACTAGAGGTACTTTTTGTTTTTTTGCATCAGATTCAATTTTCTCAAGCATTGTTTTGTCTACTGATTGAGATAATACAATTAACTTGGAATTATTTACAGAGTTCAAAACTTCTTTACTACCCATAGTTAACTTACTTTCTTTACGGGCATCCTTCAATGATTTTTCAAGTATTTTACTCATGTATTTTCCTTATTCCGATCGTCTTGACAGGGCTTTATAGGTTTATTGAAAAAATATTTCCAGATAACAAAAAATCAAATTAAAATAATTTTTTTAAATACTGAAATTAAATTTAAGATAATCATTCAACAGTAATAATTGTAGATGTAAATGGACTCATTGGCGTTAAATTATTTAACGAATTCCAGACATATGTTTCTAAAATATATGTATCAGAATTTTCAGGAATCCAAGATTGGGAGATATCTAAGATTTGATTAGGAGACAATTGTCCTTGAATCCAAGAAAGGGAGATAATTGTTCCATTAGAATTTTTAATTTGAAAAAAATAAATAAAATCTTGATCAGAATTCATTTGATTTTCAATAGTTCCAACTATTTGTATTTGAGTATTTGGAAAAAAAGAGGTAACAGGGTTACTAAAACCATTAGCTAAAAAAACAGGTGAAACTTGTATTCTATTAATTGGTGAAATGTGATAATCAACAGTAGTAAATATTTCAATATATTGACTATCAGATTTTGAAAAAGGTTTTGGTAATGTATGATCATTATATTTTGCAGTTATTGTATCACCAGGAATTGCATAAAGTCGATTCCCGCTTGAAGTACTAGTAGACAAACTAATGTTTGCAATAAAATCACCAGAACGTTCAGATGTTTCCATAGCAATAACTTGTATTCCTCCAACATCAGAGTCTGAAAAAACTTCGACTAAGACAGTATTAATTATTTCAGGATTTAAATTCATATCAAAATCAATTATACGAATTTGAATGGAATCATGCAAAAGAAAAAGATCTTGTGAAAATTTAATGATGCCATGATTCCAACTAATTGGAATTGATTCACTAAGTACAACACCATCAGCAAATTCAAATGAAATTAAAATTGAATCATCTCTATCTGATTCTAAAAATCCATTTGTTGGTCCGTTACCAATAGTTTTAGGATTTGTATCAAAAATTCCATCACCATCAACATCATGTAAAAAAACCTGTAAGAATAATTTCGCCTGAAAAAATTCCAGAGTTGGAAAAAGTTTCAGTTAACCTATACGGTTTTAAAAAATTTTCACCAGATGAAATTTTAATTGGGTGAGATTCACTTTCACCAATGGAATCAATTTGATTAGGATTACTATTCCAACTAGGTGCAATCACAGAAATTATAATTTTATCAGTCCATGAATAAATGGATTTATCTGTAAAAATTGGAGCGAATGGATCATCATAGTCAGGAATAGATTCAGCATATACTGGGGTAAAAATTAGAAAAAATCCTAGTAAAAATTCATACATGAATAAAATTAGTAGAAATTAAATTTAATGTTTGATAATGATTTTTTAAGATTAATCAGTAGGTAATGAAATGGCCAAAACATTATCTCCGCGTAACAAAATTTTTCCAAGACTAAGATGTTTTTCTTCAGAAATATCTTCAGCATTATTTAATGTTAGATTCATGTGAATATCAAAATCAATTAAAGTTCCTTGAATAGTTTGGGTATTTCTTAAACGAAGTAAAACAATTTTACCTTGACAATTACTCATCACTGTAGAAATTTCATCAGCCATAATTATCACTTAATTTTATTTTTCTTACTCACTTGCATGTACAAATCAACAGTACCACTTCCAATTGGGATTTGACTACCGACAATTACGTTTTCAGTGATACCCTTGAGTGCTTCAACTTCACCTTTAAGTGCTGCATGTGCAATAGTTGGCACTGTAATTTCAAATGCAGCTCTTGCAAGAACACTATCTTTAGTACCAGCGATACCATGTCTACCAATTTGTTGCATGTAACCTCTAGAGCACATTAAATCAGATACCAACATAATGTATCTATTATCAACTTCTAAACCTTGATCTCCCAATGTGTGTTGTAGTTCACTGATTAATGCATTTCTTGCTGCCTCAATACCCAAAGTTCCTGCAATTTCAAATACATTATTTGTTCTAACATTTCTTTTATCAATGCCTTTGACTTCAAGAACTTTAGCAATGTTTGAACCAGTAGTTTGAATTACCCATTCATCATCTTTTTGAACTAATGTTACTCGTTCAATATCTGGAACTCCTTTAACGGTAGTATTGAGAACTTTATTTCTAATTGCAATTGCAATTGCAGTATCAGCTTCATCAACTAAATTCAATGTAATTAATTCACCAGTTACTTCCATCTTGAATTTTTTATTTGAGGAAAGTGCGGCTTCAACGTCTGCAACAGAACAACCTCTTTCTTTTAATCTATTTTCACTTAAAATTAATTTAATGTTAGTAGAGTAGTCAGTTTCAGTATCTGTAATTAATGCACTTACTTTAGTTTGTAAAACATTTCTTGCAACTTCAATTGCTTTTTCTCTATTATTTCTAATATCTTTCTCCAAGTATACATCCATAGTTGGAGTAACAGGTTTCTTTCTGGCATCAACTAATTCAATTAATCTTGGAAGACCTAATGTAACGTTTCTTTCTTTAATTCCTGCAAAGTGGAATGTTCTCAAAGTCATCTGAGTACCAGGTTCACCAATAGATTGAGCAGTTATAATTCCTACTGCTTGTCCAGGTTCTACACGAGCATTATCATAAAGTGAAAGACCTTTTTTACATACTACCTCAACACCAGATTTACTGAGATTTGATTTGTTTAATGCGTCAGTTACAAGTTTAGTTAATCTTGGATTAAATGTTTTAGTATATTTTTTAGCAAGTGTTTTAATTTCATCTTTTGTTGCTTTTGTTCCAGAATCAACCATAGTTTGAGATGCAGCTAATCTACTTGGATTAAATGCCTCGCCATGATCACTTTTCTGTACATCAATACCATCTTCACCATAAAGGAATTGAACAATATGACCGTGTGGGTCTCTTACAGTTCCATCATATTCCAATCTAATGTGTTCTAATGCATTGATCAATCGACGTTGCATGTAACCACTTTGTTGTGTTCTAACTGCAGTGTCTACAAGTCCCTCACGACCACCCATTGCGTGGAAAAAGAATTCTAATGTAGTTAATCCAGTTCTGTAATTTGATTTTACAAATCCATGAGCATCAGGATTACTGTCATGTTGTTTATAGTGAGTTAATGCACGGTTTGCATATCCAGAACTCATTCTATTACCTCTTCTAGATTGTTGTCCTAATGCACCGGCCATTTGACCTACATTAAGTGCTGAACCTCTAGCACCAGTGGTTGCCATAATTTTTCCAGCATTACTATCATCAAGAGAATTATTTGCAGTGTCGCCTGCTTTAACTCTGGCTTTACCTAATTCATTTACAATGTAAGCCTCCAATGCTTCTTCAGCTTTCATACCCCTTGTAAGTTTCAATGTTCCTTTTTTATATTGAGCAGTTAAATCTGCCACAACATCATATGTATCACTAATATCATCTAGAATTTGCTTTTCATTTTTTTCTGGAACTTCAAGATCACCATAACCATAACTAAAACCATAATGAGTGATGAATTGTTTTACCATAATTAGAACAGAGTTTAAGAAATTCTTTCCAACAGCATTACCATAATCTTTGGTAATTCTGTGTAAGACACTCTCTGGCTCTTCTGCACCAATTGATGTTTTATCAATTACTCCACTGATTAATTCACCGTTTTTAATTACGACATCATTTGCTTTCCCGCCAGTACCCTTTGACCATTTTGATGTAAGTACATAGTTAAAATCACTTGGTAAGAATAATGAGAATAATTGTTTTCCAGTATATGCTGGACCGTCTTTTGTTTTAGTACCAGGTTTTGGAAGTGGATCAGTATATCCACCAAGCATCGCATAGTTTGAAAATTCTTGAACAGACAAAACAGTATCATCTTTTGTAAGAAGATATGCACCAGTTACAAAGTCTCTTAGTGCTCCAATAATTGGCCCACCATATCGTGGTGAAATTAATTGATCTTGAACTCTCATCAAAAGTATTGCTTCTGCTCTTGCTTCCTCACTTTGAGGTACGTGAAGATTCATTTCATCACCATCAAAGTCAGCATTGTATGGTGGACAAACAGAGGGGTGTAATCTGAAAGTCTTACCAGGAAGTACTTTCACATAATGTGCCATAATTGACATCTGGTGGAGTGATGGTTGTCTGTTAAACATTACAATATCTCTATTTGAAAGATGTCTTTCTATCAAATATCCAATTTCAAGTGTTTCTGCAATTATTGAACGATCTTCAACAAAGTCCAATCTAATTTTTACACCATCTGGTCTTACAATATAGTTAACACCTGGAAATTTTTCAGGTCCATTAATTACTAAAGTTCGCATTCTTTCAATATTCCATTCAGTTACAATTTCAGGAATAGTTAATTTCATAGCAACTTGTTCTGGAACACCAACTTCAGACAAATCCAAGTTAGGATCAGGTGAAATTACAGTTCTACTAGAAAAATCAACTCTTTTTCCAGATAAGGAACCTCTGAATCTACCCTCTTTTCCTTTGAGTCTTTGAGTTAATGTTTTTAGAGGACGTCCAGAACGATGATGAGCTTGTGGAATTCCAGAAACCTCATTGTCAAAATATGTAGTGGAATGATATTGTAACAAGTCAACTAAATCTTGAACAATTAATGGAGGAGTTCCAGCTTCTTTACTTTCTTTTAATCGCTGATTAACTCTAATGATATCTACCATTTTGTGTGTCAAATCATCTTCTGATCTAATTCCAGTTTCAAGAATAATTGAAGGTCTAACAGTAACAGGCGGGACAGGTAATGCCTGAAGGATAAACCATTCTGGTCTTGCAGTTATAGGATCATAATTTAACAAAGATAAATCATCATCAGTAATTTGTGTAAATCTTTCCCGTATTGTAATTGGTAAAAGTCTATGTTCACCAATTTCTGTTTTTTCTACAAAAATTGTTGGTTTTGTAAATACTAATTCATATTGTGTTTTTCCACAATGAGGACATTCTTTTGCTTTCTTTGCTTTTTCAATAATTTGTTCAGGAATACGTTTTTGAGAAACTATAGTATAAGCAGCATGTTTATCTTTAATTTTTTGGAATGCATTTAGATCTTCTTGTGGAACCTTTAATCTATTACAAGAACGACATGTAGATTGCAATAGTTTGTAGATATTATCAATAAATGCAATATGTAAAATAGGTTCAGCAAGTTCAATATGTCCAAAGTGTCCAGGACATCTAGCTGCAGTATTTCCACAAGTTAGACATTTTTGGCCAGGTTCAAGAGTACCAAGTCTTCCATCCATTAGACCTCCTTGAACTGGCATTCCATCTTCATCATATGTTTCAGGAGCAGTAATTTCAGACACAGAATATTTTCTAATTTCAGTTGGTGACCATACAGAAAAACGAATTCCGTCAATTGCTTTGATTGCTTGAATAGACATCCTAGAGTTTCTCCTTTATGAGCAATCTTGGTGCAATATTTAGACTTTGCATTTCTTGTAATAGTAATTTGAATGCATATGCCACAGATACAGAAGATACTTTTGCTTTATCACCACAAACTCTGCAAACATACTTTCTTTGTTTAACATCATGATATGCTACAAGACCACATCTCTCACATACAAAAATATCAGATTTGTCAGATTCATCTAACAATCTATCTTTTAGAATCATTGAAGCACCATATGCAATTAAACAATCCCTCTCCATCTCACCAAATCTTAATCCACCACCTCTAGCTCTACCTTCAGTTGGTTGTTTAGTTAACATTTGGACTTGTCCACGTGCTCTTGCATGTATTTTATCTGCAACCATGTGATGAAGTTTTTGATAATATACTACTCCAATAAAGACATCGACTGGAAATGCCTTTCCACTTCTTCCGTCATACATTACTTCTTTACCAGAATATTTAAAATTATGTGAATCCATTACTTCTTTAACCTCATCCATTTTTTCTCCAACAAATGCAGAACCATCAAATCGTTTTCCCCGAAATGATGCAGCTTTACCACAAATAGATTCCATCATCATTCCAACAGTCATTCTTGAAGGGAATGCATGAGGGTTAATCAAAACATCAGGTGACATACCTTCAGCAGTGTATGGTAAATCTTCAGCTTTTGCTAAAATACCCATTACACCTTTTTGTCCATGTCTTGATGCAAATTTATCACCAATTTCAGGAACTCTCATATCTCTTGCTCTGATTTTATACATTTTTCCACCTTCATTAGATTGAGTCATAACTACAGTATCAATAACACCAGTTTCTGAAGGTCTTACACCAATTGAAGTATCTCTTCTGTAGGGACCAGAGGATTCAAACTCCCTATATTCTTCCATAAATCTTGGAGGACTGGTTTTACCAATTAAAATATCTCCTCCTTTAACAGGGGATTCAGATGCTACAACACCATCTTCTTCAAGTAATCTATATGCACGTTCACCTTTGTAACCTCTAATATTATCTTCAGCATTTGGAATTTCAAAACTATCTCTCATTCCACCAGGATATTGTTTTGCTTCAGCGTCATAAATTCTAAAGAAGAAAGTTCTACCCAATCCTCTATCAACAGATGCTTGACTGAGAACAATTGCATCTTCAATATTATAACCATCAAATGGTAATACTGCAACTATGCAATTCTGACCTGCTGGTCTATCTTCTAATCCTAAAAGTTTCATTGCTTTTGTATTAACAGCTGGGACTTGTGGATATAGCATAAGATGTTGTCTAACATATGTACTAGTATTCATCATTGGTGTTGAAAATCCTAAACTTTGTTTTGCCATTGCAGATTCGTAAGTATTTCGTGGAGATTGATTATGTTCTGGATATGGAATGATAGAAGCACCTGCACCTAAAATTGCTGGTGGGAACACTTCAAGATGAGTATGTTTCTTGGTATCACTATCATCTAATGCAACATAACAATTTTCTTCCTCATTAGCATCAATCAGTTCTAAGATACCCATTCTCAAAAGATCAGTCCATGAAAGTAATTTCTTAGAAATTTTATCTAAAAGATCTTGAGTTAACAATGATTTGTTATCTTTGATAATTATTAATGGTCTCAAAACTCGTCCAGCATTACAATTTACATATAATCTTCTTGTTGCTTCTTCATGTTCATCAGATTTATGAAATGAAACTCCAACGTGAGGGTGAATTTTTGAATTTCTTCGAAGGTCTCTAAGAGATTCTGCTAATTCAAGTCCATCTTTGTAATATCCAATTAAACGACCATCAACAAATATTCTAGTTCCATCTTTTTTCAAATCATCTTTTGCATCAAAGAAATGTACAGTTCCAAGATCATAGAGTTTTTCAATAATTTCTTCAGAAGGAACATTTACTGAAATAATTCCAGATAATGCCAGATTTTTCACCAAACCACAGTTTGAGCCTTCAGGTGTTTCACTAGGACAAATTCTTCCAAAGTGTGTTGCATGCAAATCTCTTGCTTCAAAGTTTGGTTGAGTTCTACTAAGTGGAGATTGAATTCTTCTAAGATGGCTAATTGTTGAAAGATAATTAGTTCTATCAAGTAATTGTGTAACTCCAACACGGCCACGACCCCAGTTTCCAGTTGCAATAGCATTGTTTAGTTTATCAGTAATAATTCCAGGACGAATGGCTGCTGCAACGGCATTAATTCCACGTTTTTGACCTGAACGTTCTAATTGATATTTCATGTCTCTAACTAAATTTCTAAATGCAGTTCTAAACAAATCAGCAAGCATTTGTCCTGCGAATTTAATTACTTTGTTTCCATAATGATCTTTGTCATCAGGGGTAATCCAACCAAGTTTTAATTCTAATAATTTACAAGCTGCTTCACCTAAGAATTGTGCCTTTTCTTTTCTATTTTCAGGATGTTTACCTAAATGAGGTAATAGGCCCCAATCAAGTAAAGTCTCAGCACGTTTAATTTGAAATTCCTCTAACATTCCAGGTGCAATTCTTTTACTGATGTAAACAATTGCATCTTTGGATGTAGGAACATCTCCTGCTTTTTCAAATGATCCTTCTAATTCATCTTGAAGTTCATCTACTAGAGAAACTACTGCTGCAATTTCTTTATCAGATTCTAAACCTAAAGCTCTCATTAAAGTAACAACTGGAATATCAACAGGAGAACCAGGAATTCTTGCAACAATTAATCCATCATTTTTCATTACAAGTTCTAATTTTGCACGATATCCAACAATAGATGAATATACTTTAGCTTTGAAAACAGTATTTCCACCAACAAGTTCTCTATCAACGATAATTTTATTGTAAGAAAGATCTTCTAATCCAACAATTACTCTTTCAGAACCGTTAATGATAAAATAACCGCCAGGGTCATTTGGATCCTCGCCATGTTCAATTAATTTTTGATTAGAGAAGTTATTCAAAATACATGCATTTGATTTTGCCATTACTGGCACATCACCAATATGTACAAATCTAGATTCCAAAATTTTTCCATCTTCAATTACACTAGCTTCCATCATAACAGGTGCAGCGTAAGAGACGTTTCTCAATCTTGCTTCAGCTGGAGTAATATGAGTAATAGAACCATCAAGTTCCATCATTCTGGGTTGTTGAAGTTTAACTTTACCTAATCGAATTTTGTAGGGGTATTCAGCATTTTCAATATCAATTTGTCCAACTTCATTGATAATACTTTGTAACCCTCGTTCTAAAAATTCATCAAAAGAGTTTAAGTGCTGTTTTGCAATTCCTTCACGTTTTAAAATATCTTGAATTACCGGCCATCGTTTGTTAGCAGAGTGAACCAAATCTAAATTTCCACCACATATCTATAGTAAAGACTTTCACCAGCGGTTGGACTTGTTCGAGTAATTTTTATCACATCTCCAGGTTTTACACCAAGTCCCATAATAGCAGGATCATTTACAAAAATTAATGGTAATTCAGTTGGTTTGCAATTATATTTTTTTAAAACTTCTTCAGCCTCAGATTTTGGAATAATTTCATGTTTTGGGACATAAATATGATCAGGTACTAAAATTTGATTTTTCTTAATTGCCATTTAAGAAGCCCCCAGATCGAACATTACATGTAATAGTAAATAATATACACAAACTGAAAAAAATCACGTTCAGGTTAATATATATCTAATCTGAAACTTGAAATTAAGAAATTATTTTCTTATTGACTCTATTGGCAATATTTGCAGCAATTCCACCTGCAGCAATTCCATTATCAATATTTACTACAGATAATCCCAATGAACAACTTTGTAACATTGATGCCAAAGCTGCAATTCCTTTCCCCCCATACCCATATCCCACAGATGTTGGAATTCCAATAATGGGTATATTCACCATTGTAGAAACTAATGTTGCCAAAGCTCCTTCCATTCCTGCTGCAACTATGATGCAATCAACATCTTCTTCAATCATTTTTTTTAAAATTGGAAATATTCTTTGAATTCCAGCTACTCCCACATCATAACTTGTAATACATTTACAATTCATGGCTTCACACATGATTCTTGCTTCCTCGGCTACTCCAATATCTGAAGTTCCTGCAGTCATTATTCCAACTTTTCCATCTTGAAATTTAATTGGTTTTTTAAATAATAATATGGTTGAAGAGTTTTTCCCTGTTTCTATTTTTACTTTTAATTTCTTTGCAAATAACATGATTTTTTTATAATCATCTTTTTTAATTCTTGAAATAATTACTGAGTTTGTTTTATCCAAAGTTTTTTTAATGATTTTTTTAATATCTTCTAATTCTTTGGTTTCTGCAAAAATTACTTCTGGAATCCCTCTTCTGTTACTTCTATTGATATCAATTTTTGCAAAATTTTCTACTTCTTCAATTGAATATAATGTAAGAAGTTTTTTTGCATTATCTGTAGAAATTTTTCCAGATTTCACTGATTCTAAAATTTCATTAATTTTCAATAGACTTCTTACTTTGTATCAATACTAAAAGGCTTAGATTTCAATACCTGAAATGGCATCTTTAACATTTGTAACGCCTTTGTCAAACATTTGTCTTTCTTCATCATTTAGATCTAATTCAATGATTTTTTCTACTCCATTCTTTCCAATAACTGCAGGAACTCCTATTGTGACATCTGAATGACCATATTCACCATTAAGATAAGTGGATACTGGAATGACTTGTTTTCTATCTCTTACAACAGTTTCAATAATTGCAGATATGGCATTTCCTGGTGCATGTACTGTAGCTCCTTTTAATTCAATTACTTTAGCTGCAACTTGTTTTGTATTTTGAACAATCTCATCTAGTTTCTCTTTTGGTAAAAATGTGGATAATGGAACACCAGATACAGAAGAGAATCGCGGTAATGGAAGCATGTTTTCTCCATGTTCACCAATTACTAATCCCCGGATTGAATCTCTAGAATGACCAGTAGATTCATGAATAAATTGTCTAAATCTAGATAAATCCAACATACCACCCATACCAAATACTCTACTTCTATCAAATCCAGATACTTTCTGAGTTATGTATGCCATTGGATCTAATGGGTTTGTAACTGGAATTATCATTGAATCATCTGCATATTTTTTTACATTTTCTACTACACTTTTTACAATTGAAGCATTAATTTTCAACAAATCCATTCTTGTCATTCCTGGTTTTCTTCCAGAACCTGCTACGACAACAACAACATTTGATCCTGTCATATCTGCATAATCGTTTGAACCTTTTACTTCTACATCTATGCCTTGTTCAGATAACATGTGATTGATATCCATGGCTTCGCCTTGTGGTAAACCTTTAGCAATATCAAGTAACAAAATTTGATCATCTAATTTCTTTAGTGCTGAGAACAATGCTGCATCTCCACCCACTTTGCCTGAACCAATAATCGTAATCATAAAAATTACAGTTAACTTAGAAATTATAAATCTAATGAAATTAATTGGATATTAGACGAATTTATAAGCATTTTTGATATTTTTTAATCATGGTTATTGTCATTGATCCTCAAATTGCAGGGATATCTGGAGATATGCTTTTGTCATCTTTAGTGAATTTAGGTGCAGACAAAAACAAAATAATTGAAGGAATTGAAAAATCTCAAAAATTTCTTTCAAACTCTACCATTAAAAAAATAGATTTTCAAAAAATTCAAAAACGAGGAATTGAATCAACTGAATTGATTTTAGAAATTGATGAGAATATTTCTGAAAGGAAAGGTATTGAAATTAAAAAAGCTATCTTAGATGCTGTTAATGAATTAAATATTCCAACCAAAGGAAAAATATTTGCAGAATCATGCATTAACACTTTAATTTCTTCAGAATCTAAAATTCACGGTATTTCTGAGGATTCAGTTCACTTTCATGAAGCATCCAGCATAGATACTCTAGTGGATATTGTAGGGATAACCATTGCATTAGATGATTTAAAATTATTTGAAGAAAAAATTATTTGTTTACCTGTTTCAGTTGGAGGTGGAACTGTTAGTTTTTCACACGGCACTATGTCAAATCCTACAAGTGCAGTTCTTCAAATTTTTAAAAATTCTAATTTGAATATTCAAGGAAACAATTCGAAGGAAGAGTTAACAACTCCTACGGGAGCCTGTATTTTGGTAAATTTAACAAATAATCCAATTCAATATTATCCTTCAATGAATGTAAGTTCAATTGGTTATGGAGCAGGTCAAAAGGATTTCGAGACTTTTTCTAATGTACTAAAAATTATTCAAGGTGATGAAAATAATTTTGAGATAGATACAGTAAAAATTCTTGAAACAAACATCGATGATATTTCAGGTGAAATATTGGGACATTTAATTGAAAAAATTATGGATCAAGGTGCAAAAGATGTTTCAATTTATCCAGGAATTACAAAAAAAGGAAGACCAACAAATCTTGTTTGTATAATTTGTGATGATGTTAAAGTTGATACAATAATAGATACTCTAGTTTTAGAAACTGGTACTTTAGGCATTAGGATTTCAAATTCTAATCGTTTTATTGTTCCTAGATCAAATCATAATTTCTCATTAACTTTTGACGGTAGAGCTTTTGAAGTAAATTATAAAAAATCATCCCATAATGGAAAAACTCATTTTAAAATAGAATTTGATGATTTAAAAAATATATCAAATGCATTAGACAAACCAATAATTGATATCGAATCATTTTTGAGAAAAGAGATTGAAAAAATAGAGGGTCTATGATGAATAAATTAAATGATTTAGTTAGTTGGTTTGCAGATAAAAATAAAGTGATGATTGCATTATCAGGTGGAGTAGATAGCGCTGTTGTAGCATATGCTGCTTTTCAGGCATTAGGAAATTCTGCTATTGCAGTTACTGCAGATTACAAAACTTTATCTGAAGAAGAACTTTTTTCAGCAAAACAAGTATGTTTAGAGATAGGTATTGAGCAGATTTTTTTAGATTATAATGAACTGGAAAATGAGAAATTTGTAAAAAATGATTCAAATCGATGTTTTCATTGTAGAATGGAATTAGGTGAGCATTTAATTGAATTGGCTAAAAAACATGATGTAAAAATTATAGTTGATGGTACTAATCTTAATGATTTAGGTGATTATAGACCTGGGATTCAGGCACTCAGAGAAAATGGTATACGAAGTCCTCTTGTAGAAACTAAATTTTTAAAATCTCAAATTCGAGATATTGCAAAATCTGTAAGACTATCAGTATATGATAGACCTTCCAATTCTTGCTTGGCATCTAGAATTCCATGGGGTCAAAGGGTAACTGCTGAAAAATTAACTCGAATTGAATTTGGAGAAACTCTTATCAAACAACTTACTAATCTTAAACAGGTTAGAGTTAGAGATTTTGACGGTTTGGCAAAAATTGAAGTAGATAAAAAAATGATTTCCATATTTGATGAAAATATTATGAATCAACTAAATGAAAAATTAAAAATAATTGGATTCACTTCTATTGAAATTGATAAAGATGGATATAGACCTGGAAAAATTAATGTGATCCCAATTTGATTTATCTTGATAATGCAGCATCAACACAAATTCATGATGATGTCTTAAATTCAATGCTACCATTTCTTAAAGAACAGTATGGAAATCCATCATCAATACATCGATATGGTAGATTAACTCGAAAAGCAATTCATAAAGCACGAAAACAAATTGCATCGCTAATTAATGCAGATCCTGCTGAAATTTTGATTACTTCTGGTGGAACTGAATCTAACAATACAGCAATAGTTGGAATTACATCACAATTCCCATCTAGTCAAATTATTACATCATCTATTGAACATGATGCAATTTTAGAGCCATGTAAAAAACTGATTTCAAATGGATTCCAAGTAGATTATCTACCAGTAGATAAATTTGCAATGATTGATACATTGGATTTAGAAAATATTATTTCTAAAAAAACAAGCCTTGTTTCAATAATGTTTGGAAATAACGAAGTTGGTACTATTCAACCAATTGCAGAGATTGCTAAAATATGTCATGAAAATAAAGTTCTTTTTCATACTGATGCTGTTCAAGCAGTAGGTAAACTACCTGTTAATGTAAAAGAATTAGAGGTTGATTTACTATCTATTTCATCTCATAAACTTTATGGGCCAAAGGGAATTGGTGCACTATACATCAAAGATGGAGTAAAAATTGATCCTCTTATTTTGGGGGGCGGACAAGAATTTAGATTAAGATCAGGCACCGAAAATGTTGCTAGTATTGTAGGATTTGGGCAAGCATGTGAAATTGCTAAAAATCATTTAGTTGAGAATATTTCATTAATAAAAAAACTTCAGACATTATTAGTTCAGAAAGTTTTAGATGAAATTCCAGAAACTACATTTAATGGTCATTCTGAATATCGTTTATCTAATAATGCCCATTTTACTTTTCTTGGAGTTAATGGTGAAGATCTCATAATTAAGCTAGATGAATATGGAATTGCTGCATCGACAGGATCAGCATGTTCAGTTAATACACAAAAAGCTTCTCATGTTTTAGAATCAATGGGTTTTTCTCTTGAACAAATTACTGGCTCTCTACGTCTAACTGTTGGAATTTTTAATACTAAAAAGGAAATTAATGAAACTGTGGATATTCTCAAAAAAATAGTTGAGGAACTTCGTACAGTCTCCCCATTTAAAGAAAAATATTCTTTTGGATCTAAAAATTAAATTTTAATTTGAAATTTATTTTTTGTTAGTAAAATTGATGCCATTATTCCTATTATTAGAATTATCATTACAATTGTTCCAAATTCTGGAATTACATATGTTCCAATAATTTGTATGGATGAATCATTTTCTTCAAAATTAATTTTTAGTGTTCGAATTTCTGAGTGAGATGTTTCTTCTTCATAATGGGTTTCAATAATTTCATTATTTTCCTTTTCTATTAGTATAATGAATACTTCATCTTTACCATTTTGTTTTTCAGCATCTATGTATTTTCTAGGTAAATCTAAAACAAGTTTTCCTTCATCTGATGCATCAATTTTAACTACTAATCCAAAGATTTCTTCATTAACAGATATGTCTAAAACAGTTCCACCTCTAATTGTGTATAATATATCAAATGTTCCACTGTTTTTGGTATCAACTTCAAAAATATCAGTTGTATCTAGAATTTCAGATTCGGGTGTAAACAAAAAAGTTGTTTCTGCAATATTTCCTTCACCGTATGTTACTTTAATTGTATACTCTCCTTGATTTTTCCATAAACTACCTTCTGCAATAATTGTATGTGAATAATTTCCATCTTTTGATATTTTAATTTGTGCAATTTCTACCATATTTCCTTCTTTAAATAATTGTAATGTTGCTTGAGTATTTCCAATGATTGTTGATGCTTCCCCTGAAATTACAATGATATCACCCTCATCATAATTATCATCATCAGTTTCAACTGAAATTAAGGGAGTGGATGCAAAAGCAGTTCCACTAGAAACCATTGCTACAATAATCAAACCGTAAAATATTCTAATATCCACAT